>MNXU01000055.1 GCA_001872285.1 Betaproteobacteria bacterium CG2_30_68_42 | reverse complement strand
TCTGGTTGGAACCGCCCCCGAGACGGGCAGGCGAGCGGAGCACGACGAGTACGGCGCACGCCACCCATTGATCGAAATGACGGAAGGAGATGCAAAATGAAACTGAACACAACTGCAGTCGCACTGGCATTGGCACTGAGCGGCACGTTCGTCGCGGCACCGGCGCTGGCCGATCTGCCGAGCAAGCCCGGCGACATCCGTGTCATGGACACCGACAGGAACGGGAAGGTCGAAAAGCAGGAATACCTCGCCTTCATGGCCAAGGAATTCGAAAAGACGGCCGGAGCGAAGGGCTACTGCACGTTCGCGGAGATCGACCAAGGCTTCCGGAGCCTGCCGGGCGCATGGACCTTCGACGTGAGCCGTCCCGGCCCGTAACAGCGGTCGCTCCAGGACTCTCCGCCCGTACCTGTTCACGAGGTGCGGGCGGCGGTTTTCGTTACAGTGAGCAAGCGTTCGGCGGGCGCGCCCGCGCCGGGCACGCATCCCCCAGGAGAAATCATGAAAACGTTCATACGGATCGCCGCCGTCTTGCTGATCGGACTTGCCTCGGCCGCGTCCCGCGCCGAGCCGGTGGTGGGCGAAGCTGCGCCGAAGCTCGACATCGAGTTGATCGACGGCAAGCAGCTTACTTCTCGTGCGCTCGAAGGCAAGGTCGTCGTCTATCTGTTCTGGGCAACCTGGTGCCCGGTGTGCGCCGCCGACCTGCCCGGCTATGCGAAGCTGTACAAGGCGTACAAGGTGCGCGGGCTGGAGATCGTCGCGGTATCGCTGGACGAGGACAAGGAAGACGCCGCGCAGTTCTGGCAGTACTACGGTTACCGCTTCCCCGTCGCCATGCGCTCCGCACATATTCGTGAGGCATTCGGCCGCATCGTGGGAACGCCCACCGTGTATATCGTCGACCGCAAGGGGATTCTCCGGGTGAAGCACCTCGGCCAGTTGTCCTACGAGGAACTCGAAGCGCGGATCCGGGGCTTGTTGCGGCCGACCGCCGACCGGGCGCGTACGTCTCTGGCATTGGGAGCGAAGATACTGCCGCTCGTCCCGGCCACGCTTGCTTTGAAATGAGGTTGTTCCGGCGTTCGGAGAGTCCCGCTGGCGCGTGCTCCACCCGCCGTGCCGCCGCGACGAGCGAAGCGTCCTGTTCCCACGGCTTGCGCGAACCGAAGCGGGGTACGTCGCAGTCGTTGCGAGGAGCGAAGCCGCCTGTATCGTGTCGTCGCGAGGAGCGGAGCGACGAAGCAATCTCGTTCCTCCACTCGCTTCGCACGGCTTCGTCGGGCCACGCCCTCCTTCCCATCGGCCCTCTCGTCGGGTTCACGTTCCGTGTGCAGTTTCGGAGGCGCCGAACCAGGCGGCTCGCAACGACATCGGCATTCGGTTTCGCTTCGGCGCGAGTCGTCTCCCGCGCGTGGTCTACAATGGCGCACGAAGGCCATGAGACCGGCAGTAGTAATGGACGAAAAACGCTCGCAGACCTCGGGGCTCGAAGCCACGGTGCGCTCGCCCCGCCTGATCCAGATCGACCGCGCCGAGCCGGCGGCGGTGCGCGCGGCGCTGCTCGATGGCCTGGAGGCGCACCCGGCCCGCGTCTCGCCCAAGTATCTCTACGATGCGCTCGGTTCGCGCCTGTTCGCCGCCATCTGCGAACTGCCCGAGTACTATCCGACGCGCACCGAAGCCGCGATCTTCGCGCGCCATGTCGAGGAGATCGCGGCGCGGCTTCCTGCGGCGCGGACGCTGGTCGACCTGGGTGCCGGCAACTGCGAGAAGGCCGCGCGCCTGTTCGAGCCGTTCGGGGTGCGGCGCTACGTCGCGGTCGACATCTCGGTCGATTACCTGCGGCACTCGCTCGACCTGCTGCAGCGCCGGCATCCGGCGATCGAGACGATCGGCGTGGGCATGGACTTCTCGACGCATCTCAGCTTGCCCGATGAAGCGGGCGAGGGGCCGCGGCTCGTGTTCTATCCCGGATCGAGCATCGGCAACTTCTCGCCGGAGGAGGCGGAGCGCTTCCTGCGCGTCGTGCATGGCGTGTGCAAGGGAGGCGGGCTGCTGATCGGCGTCGATCTGGTCAAACCGGCCGAGGTGCTGGAGAGCGCCTACGACGACCCGCTGGGGGTCACCGCCGCCTTCAACCGCAATCTGCTGCTGCACCTCGACCGGCTGGCCGGTACCGATTTCGCGCTCGCCGACTGGCGCCATGTGGCCTTCTACGATAGCGAGCGGCTGCGCATCGAGATGCACCTGGAGGCGGTGCGCGCTGTGGTCGTGCGCTGGCCGGAGGGGGAGCGGCGCTTCGCCCGTGGCGAACGCATCCACACCGAGAACTCCTGGAAGTGGCGGGCCGAGGATTTCGCCGCCCTGCTCGGGCGCGCCGGCTTCTCGGCGATCCGGCGCTGGAGCGACGAGCGCGGCTGGTTCGCGGTGTTCCTGGCGCAGGCGTGAGCGTCGCTCTCGGATCAGCGCTTCGCGCAGCTGCGGAATCCCGCGTGGAGATCGTTGCGCTCGGGGGTGAAGTAATTGCGATAGCGCGGGTGCGCGAGATCCGGCGAGGTGGCGCGGCTCGCTCCGCGCAGCACGAAGCGCGATCCGAACCAGGGGACCGAATAGTCGCGGTAGGGATGGGCGCGGAAACCGGGATAGGGCAGGAAGCGGGTCGCGGTCCATTCCCACACCTCGCCCCAGCGGAAGCGCTCTTCGGTCATCGCCGCGAGCTCCCACTCTTCGTCATCCGGCAGCCGGCGGCCCGCCCAGCGGCACCACGCATCCGCCTCGAACCAGGTGAGATGCACGGCGGGTGCGCCGGAGGCGAGCGGAAGCCATTCGCCGAACCTGCGCCGCTGCCAGGTGCCGGCGGCCTGCCGCAGATAGCGCGGCGCCTCGAGGCTCTGGGCGGCGCGCCACTGCCAGCCTTCCGAAGACCACCAGCGCGGGTCGCGGTAGCCCTCCGCCTCGACGAAGGGCAGATAGCGTTCCCAGCTCACCGGCACGTCATCGATCTCGAAGGCCGCCACATCCACGACGTGGGGCGCGAGCTCGTTGTCGAAGGCGAAGCCGGGCCCGTCGTAGCCCAGCCGCCATTGCCGGCCGCGCAGGTTCAGGCTCCCGGCCGCCTGCACCGCGCTCTCCTCCGGCGCCAGAGCGGCGGGCAACGCAATGTCGAGCGCCTGCGCCATGTAGGTCGCGGCCTCGCAGTGCATGTCCTCGTGCAGCAGCGCGAGTCGGAAGAAGTACAGCGCCTCCGGCGTCTCCGGGCTGCGGGCGAGCAGCTCCAGGGTCTCGCGCAGGCCCGACTCCAGATAGGCCCGCGTGGCCGCGAGATCCGGCAGCGGCAGGCGCCAGCGCGCCGTGTGCTCGACGCGGCTGGAGTCGTACAGCGCATCCGCACCCGTCATGCGTCCGCCGGCCCGCGCATGATCCGGATCGCAGCCGGCGCCGCGAGAGCGCTGGTGGTTGCGCGCGATCCAGATCTCCTGGAACCAGCCGACGTGGCCCGCCTCCCACAGCGGCGGGTTCAGTTGCGTGGAGTACGGAACGGTCAGCTCGGGGCCGAGCGCGCGTTCGTATGCCGCGAGCAGCGCGAGCGTGCGGTTGCGCGCGCCCGCCAGCGCCTCGGCCAGTTGCGGGGCGCCGCCTTCGCGAACGGCGTGCGCCCGGGCCCATCGCGCGTTCGTGCCAGCGGTTGCGGACATCGTCGATGAGGGCGGATGCTTCTTCGCCGGATTCTCCACGGGTCGTCATTGTGACCCCGGCGCTGGCCGATGCCAACAATGGCAACTGGCAGACCGCGCGCCGCTGGCAGCGGTTTCTCTCGCCCGTCTTTCCGGCCCGCGTCGTGCGTCAATGGCCGGACGCATCCGCTCGCCACGACCGCATCCTGCTGGCCCTGCACGCGCGGCGCTCGGCATCCTCCATCCTTGCCTGGAGCGAGGCCCATCCCTCGCGCGGGCTCGCCGTGGTCCTGACCGGCACCGACCTGTACCGGGACATCCTCACCGATGCCGCTGCGCAGCGCTCCATCCGCCTGGCGCAGGCGCTGGTCGTGCTGCAGGAGCGCGGCCCGCTCGCGCTGCCCGCGGAGCTTCGCCCCAAGGCGCGCGTGATCTACCAGTCGACCACGATGCGGCGCATCCTGCCCAAGCCGCGGCGGCTGTTGCGCGCGGTCATGGTCGGCCACCTGCGCGAGGAGAAGTCGGCCGAAACGCTGTTCGCCGCCGCGCGCATCCTGGCGCGGCACGACGACATCCGGATCGATCACGTCGGCGCGGCGCTCGATGCCGCGCTCGGCGCCGCGGCCCGCGCCACGATGGCGGAGTGCCCGAACTATCGCTGGCTGGGAGGGCAGCCGCACGAGGCGACCCGCCGCCGCATCCAGCGCGCGCACCTGCTGATCCACGCCAGCCGCATCGAGGGCGGCGCGCACGTGGTCATGGAAGCGGTGTGCAGCGGCACGCCGGTGCTCGCCTCGCGCATCGACGGCAACGCCGGCATGCTCGGCCAGGACTACGCGGGCTATTTCGAATGGGGGAACGCGCGCGGACTGGCCGAGCTGGTGTTGGCATGCCGGGCGGATCAGGGCAGCGGCGCGGGTCTGCTCGCGCGGCTGGCGCGCCAGTGCGCGCGGCGCGCACCCCTGTTCGCCCCGGCCGTCGAGCAGGCGGCGGTGCGCGCACTGGTCGCACAATGGGGTCAGTTCTTTACTTTATAGTTTTTCTGCGGCAGACAGGACTGACGGGCAGCGCTGTTGCGGGCCGGCGGCCGTGCGCCGGTGCAATGCGCCACGTTCGTTGCACGCTGCGGGCATCGAGGAAGGCGGAGGCGTGAATGTTTGATCGCGAACAGCCGGTCCTCAGGGACATCGTCCTGGTCGGAGGCGGCCACAGCCACGTCGGGGTGCTCAAGCGCTTCGGCATGGAGCCGCTGCCGGGTGTGCGGCTGACGGTGATCTGCACCGACAGCCACACCCCGTATTCCGGCATGCTGCCGGGATACATCGCCGGCCACTACGGCTACGACGAGGTGCACATCGACCTGCGCCGCCTGGCCGAATTCGCCGGCGCGCGTTTCTTTCGCGACGAGGTGACCGGCCTCGACCGCGAGGGTCGCCTGGTGCTGTGCCGGGACCGGCCGCCGGTTGCCTACGACCGGCTCTCGATCAACATCGGCTCCACGCCGCGCGTGAACCTTGTCGAGGGGGCGGCCGAGCACGCGGTGCCGGTCAAGCCGATCCGGCAGTTCAACGAGCGCTGGCTCGCGCTGCTGGAGCGGGTGCGCCGGCACGTCGGGCGCATGACGATCGCGGTGGTCGGAGCCGGCGCGGGCGGGGTCGAGCTGACACTGGCGATGCAGTACCGGCTGCGCGTGGAACTGCGCGACCTCGGCCGCGCCGCGGACGAGCCATGCTTCCATCTCTTTTCCGCCGAAGAGCGGATCCTGCCCACCCACAACGCGCGCGTTCGCCGCATCTTCGAACGGGTACTGGCCGAGCGCGGGGTCGCGGTGCATCGGTCTGCCGAGATCGTATCAGTTTCCGCGCGGCGGCTGGCCAGCCGGGACGGCGAGGCGCTGGAGGCCGACGAGATCGTCTGGGTCACGCAGGCGGGCGGTGCCGCCTGGCTGCGTGACACCGGGCTGGCGCTCGACGAGAACGGCTTCATCCGGGTGCGGCGCAGCCTGCGGACGGTGACCGATCCCAACGTCTTCGCGGCCGGGGATTGCGCCGCGATGGACGGCCACCCGCTCGAAAAGGCGGGCGTCTTTGCGGTGCGCCAGGGCAGGCCGCTCGCCGAAAACCTGCGCCGCGCGGTCGCCGAGCAGCCGCTGTGCGTGTATCGGCCCCAGGCGCGCTGGCTCGCACTCATCAGCACCGGCGACCGCCATGCCGTGGCCTCCCGCGGCGGGCTGTGCGTCCATGGCGCGTGGGTGTGGCGCTGGAAGGACCGGATCGACCGCAGGTTCATGGATCGCTTCGGGAATCTGCCCGAAATGGACGCCTCGCGCGGCGATGCCGCAACGCCGGTCCCGCTCGCGCCCGACGAATCCACGCAGGCGATCTCGGCAGTGGCCATGCGCTGCGGCGGCTGCGGCGCCAAGGTCGGCGCCACCGTGCTCTCGCGTGCGCTGGCCGCGGTGCACCCGATTCCGCGCCACGACGTGCTGATCGGGCTGCACGCTCCCGATGACGCCGCCATCGTGCGCGTGCCGCCCGGCAAGGCCATGGTGCACACGGTCGATTTCTTCCGCGCCTTCATCGACGACCCGTGGCTGTTCGGCCGCATCGCCGCCAACCACGCGCTCGGCGACATCTTCGCCATGGGCGCCGAGGCGCAGTCGGCGACCGCCATCGCCACCGTGCCGCCGGGGCTCGAAGCCAAGGTCGAGGACACCGTGTTCCAGATGATGGCCGGCGCGGTCGAGGTGCTGAACGAGGCCGGTTGCGCGCTGGTCGGCGGACACACCGGCGAGGGCAGGGAGCTGGCGCTGGGCTTCGCCGTCAATGGTCTGATCGACGAGGCGCTCGCCGGCGTGATGCGCAAGGGCGGCATGCGACCGGGCGATTGCCTGATCCTCACCAAGCCGCTCGGCACCGGCACCCTGTTCGCCGCCCACATGCGGCTGCGCGCGCGCGGCCGCTGGATCGACGAGGCGCTCGCCTCGATGGCCCGCTCGAACCGGCTCGGCGCCCGCTGCCTGATCGAGCATGGCGCCACCGCCTGCACCGATGTCACCGGCTTCGGCCTGCTCGGCCATCTGGTCGAGATGACGCGGCCTTCCGGCGTCGATGCCGAAATCGAGCTCGCCTCGCTGCCCGTGCTGGAGGGCGCGGTCGAGACCGCAGCCGCGGGCATCCTCAGCTCGCTCGCGCCCGCGAACGTGCGCCTGCGCCGTGCCCTCCACGACCCCGAACACGCCCTCGGCCACCCGAACTATCCGCTGCTGTTCGATCCGCAGACGGCGGGCGGCCTGCTTGCGTCCGTGCCCGCCGGGCGTGCCGGGGCGTGCGTGCAGGCGTTGCGCTCCATCGGCTACGCGCATGCCGCCCGCATCGGTTGCGTGCTGCCGGCCGGCGAGGCCCTCGAGCCGATCCGGCTGAAATCCTAGCCAGGCACATGCGCGCGGCGCGGGCCGAAGCCGAGCGCTCCTTCGCCTTCAGCTCGCGCGCGGTGCCGGCGCCGCCAGCAGCCGCTTGATCTCGCGAAGGCAGGCGCCGCAGCCGGCGCCGCAGCCGAGGCGGCCGCGAAGGGTTTCCCGGCTGCGGTCGCCCCCGGCGATGGCGTCCGCGATCTCGGACTCGGAGACGTCCGCGCAGTTGCAGACGACGCGGCTGCGAGGGCCGCTGAAAACCCGCTGGCGGGCTGGCGGCCGGCAGGAACAGCCAGCGCCGCAGGCCCTTGGCCTGCGCGCCGTCCAGCATCAGTTCCCGGAGCCAGGGGCCGGCGGCCGTTTCTCCGAAGAGCAGCAGCCCGGCGAGCCGGTCCTGCTCCACCAGAGCCCGCTTCACGATGCCGCGTCCCGAGTCCGCGCGTCACGTTATAGCACGTTATAGGGTCAGGTCTTGACATCGCGTCTTAGCATTCCATATCGAACAACCCTGCGCAACGGAAGCGCGATGTCAAGACCTGACCCCTAGTCTGCAGCACGTTCTCGCGGGTCAGCGTATCGACGCGGCGCGCCTCAGTTCGCGCGGGGTCAATCATTTCCGAGGGGCAGGTGTCTCAGGGGATATTGGCACGGGGGGCGGCGATCGCCCAGACGCTATAGGCTGCCGGGGAGCCGCGGGCCGCAGACCCTCGCCGCGCGTGCTGCCGGTTCATCTGCGGTGGTTCGGCCGGGAGCGCAGGCGGCGGACGCCGGCGTGCAGCGCGACCAGCACGAGGGGGACGCCCCAGAACACCAGCGGATCGAAGAACAGCTCGGAGAGACGTTCCAGCATTCGGGTCAGCCGGCCGCGCCCGGCCACAGGCGCGGGAAGAATGCACCGACCCGCATCCGGTAACGGGCGTAATCGTCACCGAAGACCCGGAGCAGGCGGCGCTCCTCGAAGTAGCCGCCGATCGCCATGTATGCCGCATACATGCCCGTGTAGACCAGATTGTTCAGGGACGGCCCGCTGGTGATCAGGAACAGCAGTCCGCCGGAGAGCATTGGATGCCGCACCCAGGCATAGACCCCGCTCGTCACCAGGCGATGCGTTCCGAACAGCGCGAGCTCCGGTTGCGGCGCGATGCCCTTGCGCAGCGCACGGAGCCCTCGCCACGCCTGTTTGAATCCGAGGAACTCGAGGTAGTCGCTCTGCAGGAACGCGGCGTACAGGAAGGCGATGGAGCCCAGGTGGATGACGGTCATCGCCTGCCACAGCCAGTCCGGGACCCCGACCAGCCAGACGTCGTTTTCGGGGTTTCGCGTCCAGTGCAGCGTCGAGATCCCGTAGTAGAGAGCGACGTAGCTCAGCGCACAGTACAGGAGGCGCCAGAAATGATCGACGAAGAAGCGGCCGGTGCGGCGCGCCAGGGCGTTCTTGAACGGTTCGCGCGCTCCCACCGAATGCAGCAGCCCGAACAAACCGAAGCCGGCCAGCGAGGGCCAATACTGTTCGAGGAGGAAGGCAAGCGTCACGCCCGCGATCTTCCGGAAACGCCGCCAGCATCGCCTGGAATCATGGCCGCGGGGGAAGCCGGCTGCGCTCCTCGATCGCCTCCCACGGCGACTGCGTGTGGCCGGCCGGCCTCACCCTTTCCGGTGCGCCGCCTCGAACGCCCGGACCGCCTTCTTCAGGTCGTCCAGCTCCTTGCATCCCGAGGGGCACAGGCTGCCGAGCTTTTCGAGACGGCCCTGCGCTTTGGCGAGATCGCCGGTCTGGAGATAGAGCTCGCCAAGATACTCGTTGGCGCCACGATGGCCGGGATCGATCGCCAGCGCTTTCTGGTAGGCGGCCAGCGCAGCGTCGAAGCGTCTCAGGTTGCGCTGGCTGAAGCCGAGGTAGTTCCAGGCATCGGCGTTGCGCGGATCGGAATCGACGACCTTCTGCATCAGGCTCAGGGCACGCGCGTAGTCGCGCGACTGGACGGCCTGCACACCGAGCTCGTAGGCGCTCGGCTGCGCCGGAGCCGGCGTGCGGGGCCGCGAGCTGCTCGACGAGCCTGCCGCCATCGCCGCCGACGCGCAGACCAGGGCCAGGCCGAAAACGAACTCCTTGAGGAACGCACGGACGTGCCGTTTCATGTTCTGCCTCCTTTATGCGGAATCGAGGAAACCCGGAATGACACTCATCCCGGCCGTGGGCCGCCGGTATGCGGCGAACCCTGCCGTGTTATACGTCCTCGATCCGTTCGCGGATGCGGCTGGAGCGATTTGAACGCTCACGACACCTTGACGCATCGGCCCTTCAGGATCATCGGCCCGGTAGGCGCGCCGGTGCGCGAGCCGCCCTCGGGTTCGACCGAAAGCGCCATCCCCCATGCGCGGCCGATCGTCGCGGCGATCTCGGGCTCGAGGCGGACGAGCTGGGTACGGTGCGCACCGAGCAGGCCGAGCGGGATCGGCGCGGCGCCGGGCCCAGGCAGCATCCACAACTGCCAGGACGCGCGGGCCGGGAGCCGCGGAAGCGGCTCGAGCATCCTGACCCGCAGCGGGTAGTCGCCGCCCGCCTCCTGCGGGGGCCATGACACCACCATCACCGGACGCGAGCCCTCGTCGGACAGAATGGCGACCGTGTCGACCGCGGGCTCGGGCCGGGGAACGGCGAGGAGATAGAGCCCGAGTGCGAGCGATGCCGCCGTGCTCGCGACGGCGAGGCTGCGCCAGAACGAGAGCCCTTGCCACCATCGGATGCGGGCGGGCGCGGCACCGATGCGCGAGGCGATGGCACGCCACACGCGCGCAGGCGGTTCGACCGGCTGCGCGAGTTCGTCCAGCGGTGCGAGCCGCGCCTCCCATTCGGCGACACAGCGGCGCAGTTCGCCGTCGCGATCCAGCAGCCGCCGGAAGCGCAGCCGCGCCCGGCCGCGCAGGGTCCCCAGCACGTATTCGGCGGCGATCTCGTCGCGCAACTGCACGCGATTCACAGGCCGGCCCCTTGCAGGCAGGTTCTGAGACGCGCGAGAGCGCGCCGGATCCAAGTCTTGACCGTGCCGAGCGGCTGGTTCATCTGCTGCGCCAGTTCCGGATGACTCAGCCCATGCACGAATGCCAGCACGATGCACTGCCGCTGGTGCTCGTCGAGCCGCTCCAGACAGCGCACGAGCGCGCTTGCCGTGGCCGACTGCGCGAGCCGTTCGAGCGGATCCGGCGCCTCGTCGCGCAGGTTTCCGGCGAGCAGCTCGTAGTCCTCACGCGCATCCTCGCAACGCGCTCGACGCAGCCAGTCGAGCGAGCGGTTGCGCACGATGCTCGTCATCCAGGTCATCGGCGCGCTCCTGCTCGCGGCGTAGTCCGACGCATGGTTCCACACATTCAGGTAGCTCTCCTGGAGAATCTCTTCCGCCCAGTCCCTCCTGCGCAATATACGCAGCGCAACGCCGAATAGTTTCGCCGAGGTCATCCGATAGAGTTCTGCAAACGCGCGCCGGTCGCCGCCCCCGCTGCGCGCGAGCAGCGCGCTCAGCGCTTCGGGTTGCAAGGGTGCGTCGATCGAACCCACGGCCGGCGGCGCCTTCCTGTCCTTGCGCTCGGCAGCACGCGTCGCTGCCCGGCGTCAGGCGCGGCTGCGAGAGCGCCTGACCTGCGTCGAGCGATCCGGCGCGCGAATCACGCGAGACCCCTCTCGAAACCGGTCGACCGCAGAATGTTCCTCGCGGCCTCGACTTCATCGGTCGGAATGCGGACGTAATACCAGAGATCCGCGCCCGCCAGGCAAACGTTGGGTGACCTTTCAAGGTCCAGCGGATGGAGACCATCGACACGCAGGAGCGAGATCACGATCTCGGCCTCCGGGCAGGACTGGGCCGCGTAAATCCTGGTCAGCATCTTTGCTGCCTCGGTTCTTCCTCTGAACGGTGCCGCAACGGTTCGAGCACTCGCGCGCCACCGCTACGCCGCGACTCGCGAAGCGCGAGCAGGCCAGCCATTCCGCAAGCGTGGTATGACCCGAACGAATCGCCATCCTCCGGGTCAGCGCCCGCCGGCCGCGCGCAGGACATCGAGATCGGCGCTCGGGCATTCTACTGCCCTCGCGCCTTGCGGCGCACGCCGGCGCCGGACCGGTGTTCGCACCGGACGCGCGGTCGGCCGTGCTATGCCGATCGAGCGCGCAGCCGATCGAGCGCGCGGATGCGCCCCTCGATCGACACCGGCAGGCTTCCCGTCACTTCGAGCCTGCGGTCCTCGAATACATCACATCCGGGATGTGCCTGCGCCCACAGCTCCACGACGCGATCGCGGTGGCGCAGGAGCGTCTCGATCTCCGGGCGGAACAGCCGCAGCATCGCCGTGATCCAGCGGTTGACCGGCCACGACGGCCACGCATGATCGATCCCGAAGCGATCGAGCATCGCGACCACGTCCCCGGCGCGATACCACGCGTCGCCGGTCACCCAGCGATTGACCGCGAACAGGGCGAGCGGCTCGCCCCAGGCGTCCATCGAGATCGCGACGAGGTGCGAGAGCGCCGCGTCGCCCTGCGGCCACGGCTCGGTCCCGGTGTTCTCGACCGGGGCGGTGCCCGGCGGCATGCCGGGCGCGCGCAGGAAGGTGTGGAAGTGCCCGTGCTCGCGTGCGCCTCCGCGATGGGCATGGTAGTAGTACTGGGCGTGGCTGTCGGCGTCGAAGACATCGTCATGCGGGTAGTGTTCGTACTCGACGAAGTCGCCCTGTCCGCGCAGGACCTCGCTGACCACGTCGAGTCCCGCCTTCGTGAGCACCCGCCGGCACTCCTGGAGCTCTGCGGCAGCTTCGCGCATCGCCGCGAGATCGGCCGCGGCGACCGCGTCGAGCGGCGCCGGCCGGGGAACGGCCGGCATCCGCCCGGACTGCCGGCGTTCCCCTTCCGGCACTACTTCCTGGCGGCGCAGGGGTTCTTCGCGGCGCAGGGATTCTTCGCCGCACACGGATTCTTCGCCGCACACGGATTCTTCGCCGCACACGGGTTGGCCGATGCCTTCCCCGGCCTGAATCCCTTCTGTACCTTGGCCGTGTACGCGGTCAGGGCCGCCAGCTCGCGCGACTCCCAGCCGAGCGGCTTCGCCGCCATCGGCATGACCATGCACGCCTGGACCATCTCGTCGAGATGGATCGTCCGCACTCCGGCCTGGTCGACGGCCATCTGCACGCGGTGCGGATAGGGCTTGGCGAAGCTCGCCATGAACGCTGCGCCACCCTGGTGGCAGGTGTTGCACGACATGCCGTTGGTGCTCAGCTTGGTGTCGTTCCAGAGCTTCTTGCCTTCCTTCACCAGCTCGGCCGCGTTGCCCTTGGCGAGGTGCGTGCCCTTTGGCCGGGTGATCAGCTTACGTTCGATCTTGCCGGCTGCGCCGCAGGGGTTCTTCGCCGCACAGGGGTTCTTCGCCGCACAGGGGTTCTTCGCCGCACAGGGGTTCTTCGCGGCGCACGGGTTCTTCGGCGCGCAGGGATTGGCCGACATCGCCGCGGGCGCGCCGAGCGCGAACGAGAGCATGCCGGCCAGCAGCGCGGCGGATTTCAAGGGTTTTCTCATGACGGTTCGATCTCCTCGTTGGTTGGGACACGCACGCGTTTTCCGGCCGGAAACGACCCGACCGCAACGCTTCGTCGCGGCGCATCCGGATTCCTTACAGAAGCCTTGGGGTCAGTTCTTTACTTTATAGTTTTTTCCTGGAAGTCGGCCCGATTCGCCAGCGGGTATCCGGGCGGCGGTCGCGACGCGCGGAAGCCGGCAGGTAGGGCGCGGAGCGCATTGCACCGGAGCTCCGAGCGCAGTCAGCGGCCGCGCAACGATGCGATCAGCGGGCAGCTCACGTTGCGGCCGTTGTGGTGACACTCGCCCAGCAGCTTCGCCAGCACCCGTTCCATCCGCCACAGATCCGACAGGCACGCGCGCACGTCGGCGAGCTTGTGCTCGGCGATCGCAGCCGCTTCGGCGCAGCGCGTGCCATCCTCCAGCCGAAGCAGATCGGCGATCTCCTCGAGGCTGAATCCCAGCCGCTGGGCCGTCTTCACGAACCGCACCCGCGCCACGTCCGCCTCGCCGTAGCGGCGGATGCTGCCGTACGGCTTGTCCGGTTGCGGCAACAGGCCCTTGCGCTGATAGAACCGGACGGTCTCCACATGCACCCCGGCCGCCCTGGCGAAAGCGCCGATGGTCAGGTTCTCCGCTTCCATGCCCCTTGACTCCGTACCAGGCTACGGAAGTAAGGTTACGCCGTTCATTCGCGGTTGAGGAGGACGCACGCATGGCGGAATCACCGGGCGCGCGCGGCCCACTGTTCGCCGGCGGTCTTTTCGCGATCCTGGCCAAGGTGACCGCAGACGCCGGCTACCCGTCCGACCTCAAGAGGTAACCCATGGACGACCGCACCCTGCTCAAGACCGGGATCATTGGCTCGGCGATCGCCGCACTGTGCTGCTTCACGCCGGTCCTGCTCGTTCTCCTCGGCGTCGTGGGACTCTCGGCATGGGCCGGCTGGCTGGATTACGTGCTCTTCCCGGCGCTCGCCGTCTTCGTGGGGATCACGATCTACGCGTTCGCTCGCCGGCGCGCGCAAGCAGCCTGCTGCGCGACGGGACGGCCCGATGCAGAAAAGGGAGGTTCGAGATGACGAGCCGCGTTCTGCGCATCACGGGAATGACCTGCGATTCCTGCGCGAGCCACGTCGAGAATGCGCTCCTCGCGGTGCCCGGCGTCGTCCGGGCGGAAGTGTCCTGGCGCGAAGACCTGACTCGCGTGAGCGGCGAGGGGTGCTCGACAAGGCGACGCTCTTCTCTGCTGTCGAAACGGCGGGCTACGGCACAATGCCGGAGGAGCGGCCGTCGGACGAGGCGCCGGGAAGGTCCGGTGGTGACGTGAAGCCCGGCGCGCGTGAAAGCCGCCTTCACGTCGCGGTGATCGGCAGCGGCGGCGCGGCGATGGCCAGTGCGTTGAAGGCGGCCGAACGCGGCGCGCGCGTGACGCTGATCGAGCGCGGTACCATCGGCGGCACCTGCGTCAACATCGGTTGCGTGCCGTCGAAGATCTTCATTCGCGCCGCGCACATTGCGCATCTGCGCACGATGAGCCCGTTCGACGACGGCATCGCGGCGCTCGCTCCGGTCATCCGGCGCGACCGGCTGCTCGCCCAGCAACAGGCGCGCGTGGACGAACTGCGCCGCGCCAAGTACGAAGGGATCCTGGTGAGCAGTCCGGACATCGACGTACTGCGCGGCGAGGCACGCTTCAAGAACGGACACTGCCTCATCGTGCGCCTGCGCAGCGGCGGGGAACGCGAGGTCTCGTTCGACCGCTGTCTCGTTGCGACCGGCGCCAGCGCGGCGATCCCGCCGACGCCCGGATTGAAGGACACGCCTTACTGGACATCGACCGAAGCGCTGGTGTGCGAGAGCATTCCGCCACGCCTCGCCGTGATCGGTTCCTCGGTCGTCGCACTGGAACTGGCACAGGCCTTCGCGCGGCTTGGAGCCGAGGTGACGATCCTGGCGCGCCATACCCTTTTCTACCGCGAAGACCCGGCCATCGGCGAGGCGGTCACGGCGGCGTTCCGTGCCGAAGGCATCACGGTGCTCACCGATACGCAGGCGAGTGAAGTCGGTTACGCGAGGAGCGAGTTCGTGCTCGCGATCCCAGGTGGCGGACTGCGTGCGGACCGGCTGCTGGTGGCCACGGGACGCTCACCCAACACTCGTAGCCTCGGGCTGGACCAGGCCGGTGTGGCGGTCAGTCCGCACGGCAATATCGTGATCGACGACCAGATGCGCAGCAGCGCGCCGAACATCTACGCCGCCGGCGACTGCACCGACCAGCCGCAGTTCGTGTATGTCGCGGCAGCCGCCGGTACGCGCGCGGCGATCAACATGACTGGCGGCAAGGTCGCCCTTGATCTCGCCGCCATGCCAACCGTAGTATTCACCGACCCGCAGGTGGCGACGGTGGGGCTTTCCGAAGCGGAAGCGCACGACCGGGGTATCGGAACCGTCAGCCGCACATTGTCGC
>MNXU01000070.1 GCA_001872285.1 Betaproteobacteria bacterium CG2_30_68_42 | reverse complement strand
ACAGAATAGGCTGGCTGATCCTAAAAATGGCTTAGAGATTGCGAAGTGATGCCACCAGTGCGTCGGTTTGCGGCGCGGGCCGGATGCCCAGAACGACCGACAACTGCTGTCGACAGCGCCGGTAGGCTTCATAGGCCTCGGCGCGCTGACCCAAGGCCAACAGGCCGGTGATCAAACGACGATAGATGTCTTCAGCCAAGGGCTGCTGTTCGACCACACGCTGGTAGATCAGCACCGCTGCCGCCGTTTGCCCATTGGCTTCCAGCTTGGCACCCAACACGCCCATCTGGCGTGTGAAGCGCGCCTGCAGACGGGTACGGGCCATCAGCAGGTCTGGCGATTCATCCTCGCCAGCCAAAAAGTCGCCCTGATACAGCGCCACCGCCTCGTCGAACAGGGCCAACGCCTGCGCCATGTCCACGGTGGGCCCGACGCCACTGATGCGCGCCAGGCTGGCTTCGAGCGCCGCAACATCCGTCCAGCAGGTGGCCGGGTTGAGGCTTACGCTACCGCCGTTCAGCACCACATGGTGGTCGCCGCCCAACTGCTTGCGCAACCGGTGCAAGGCGTTGTCGAACGAATTGCGCGCGGCGTCGCCTGGCGCCTCGGGCCAGAGGGCTGCACACAGGTGGTTCACCGGCACCGCCTCAGCGCCGAGCGCCAGCACCAGCTTGAGCAGCTCAAGGGGCTTACGACTTTCCTTGCGCGCGGCGCTTGCGGCCACGCCATCGCGCTCGATGCTGAAACGCCCCAGGGTGCGGATGCGGATCGGCCAGGGCCATTGCTGGCTCGCATTGGCCGGGGCCGGCAACGCGTAGCGCCGAATGATCTGGCGTGCAAAGGGTGGATCGATGCCGTGTTCAAGCGCGAGTGAGGCGATCTGCGACATCATGTCGCCACAGCAATACGGCAGCGGTCCAAAGTCGTAGCCGTAGGTACGGCCGGTGGCAAATGCGCGCGCAATGGCGTCCAGGCAGCGCCCCTGGTCGCCGCGCCGCTGCGCCAGATGCGCCTCGATCAGCGCTGCAATCCAGTGGTGCCAGCGGCACACGGCATAAAAGCGGTGTGCCAGCGCGGCGCGCAACGCGTCTTCGGCCTCCAGCAGTGCGCCCGCTTGCGTCGCGGCTAGCGCCTGACCCAGCAGCGCAATGTGTTCACGCAAGGGCCAGCCGCTGGCGCGCCCGCTGGCCACCGCCGCGCGCATGAGCTGTGCCGCACGGTCCCAGTCACCGTCGAGCAGGAGCAGCATGCCGCGCTGAAACTCGTAGATGGTCGCGTCAATCGGGTTGGCGGGGTCAAGCAGGCCGGCCACGTTGTTCAGGTGGGTGCGTGCCAATTCGGCATCGCGAGCGGCCACGGCCGCCAGCACCATCATCAGCCCGGCTTTGGCGCGCAGCGGCGCCCCACCCTGCTCGACCAAAGCCAGGGCAGCGCGTGCTTGCTGCAGGGCCTCGTCCACCTGCCCGCGCAGCGAGCGCACCAACACCCCCACGCCATACCAGCGCAACAGCGTGGCCGGTGCGACGTCTTGTTCGCTGCACAGGCGATCGATCTTGATCATGATGCGATCGAGCCGCAGGGTCTGGCCGGTCCACAGCAGGTAGAACGCCAAAGAACCGAGCAGAATGCGCTGGCTGGCTCCGAGCGGCTCCTCAATCAGGCGTTCGGCCAGGTCGGCCAAATCCGCCGTCAGCGGATGTGCTGTTTCGCGATGAACAAACGCCGCCAGCAGACCGGGCAGCACGCGCAGGTCCGACGCCACGTTGCGCTGCGCCAGATAGGTCGGTGCGTAGGCCACAAGTTGCGACATCCAGGGTGCCAGCGCGTCGAGATTGGCACCGAGAAAAATGATCGCATCGGCGGCTGCGGCGGCGGCATCGAACGCCCCGCGCGCGTCAGCCGCAAGCGTGAAGCCCAGGTAGGCGCGCTCCAGATGATGCAATGCGTCGCCCGGCTGGCTGGCCAGCTCGCAATAGCCGAGCCAGTAAGAAGCCTGCGCGCCAGCCTGAAACGCTGGCGGCAGCGCCAAAATCCAGCCCCGCAGTGTTGCGGTGCGCCCCTGCGCGACCAAGTGCCCGGCCTGCGCGATGAGCAGCTCCAGCGCATCGATCCAGGCTTGCGCTTCAATCAGTTGGGCCATGGCGGCATCGGCCTGGTCGTGGTCCAGCAAAATCTGCGCCGCATGCAGGCGCACCGCACGCAGTGCCTGGGGATCGAGCCATTGGGCGGCCCGTGCACGCAGGAATTCGCCGAACAGCGCATGAAAGGTGTAGACCGGTGGCGAGCCGGCGCGGCGCTCGGTGAAGAGGCTGCGCCGGGCCAGGTCGGCCAACAGCGCGGCGGTCCGCGCATCGCCGCTGATGGCCACCGCCATCGCCGCTGTGGCGCTCGGAAGGAAGGCAACGTGCATCAGCGCGAGCGCGTCCGGTGGCGCCATTTTCTCCATCACCTCACTGGCGAAAAAGGCAAACAACCGGTCGCGCGCCGTGTCGCCCTGCAGCGCCGCGTCGGGGTCCAGTTCGCGGCGTGCGGCGAGCAACAGGATCATCGCCGCGGCCCAGCCGTCGGTGGCCTGGCACAGGGCGCTGGCGGGCCAGTCGCGCTCATGCAAACGCACCAGTTCGCCGGTCTCCAAGTCATTGAAGCGCAGCGCTGGCGCCTCGATCAGCGCGAGTTGCTGTGCCGCGAGTGCGCGCGCGTACGCCGGAGCAGGCGGCTCGCGACTGATGATGATCAAGCGGGCCGACTCGGGCAGCTCCGCCAGCGCGGCGGCGATGCCGGCGTGAAACAACGGTGCCGCCCCAAGCTCCTGCATGTTGTCCAGCACCAGCGCCCAGGGCGCATCGAGTGTCAGCGCCAGGCGTCGAAAACAGCGACGGATGAAGGCCGGCACATCGCGCAGGTCGTCAGCGCTGGGCAGCGGCAGGCGCAACTGGCGACGGCGCGCAAGGCGGGCTGCCGCGCCGCGCAGAAAATGGACAAAAGTGGCGGGGTCTGCATCGCCGGGGTCAAGCTGCAACCACAGGCAAGGCAGCGTCTGGGTAGCGAGGTAGCTGGCGACGAGCGTCGTCTTACCGATACCGGGCGGCCCGCCAATCCATAGACCAGGGGCCGTGCTCAACCGCTCCATCTCGGCAAACAGGCGCTCGCGTCCGACGACGCGGCCGAGCCGCGGCCGGCTCAGCTTGCCGAGCGTCGGCAGTCGGCGGGGGCGCGGGGTTGGCATGTTTTGATTCTAGGACAGCGATGCCAGGTATCGGCCATGGTCAACAGTCGGGTCGATTCACTCGCAGAATTTGCGCGTGCTGCCACCCCGGGTCGCTGCAGATCAATCGCAATAGAGTGCAGACAAAAACGGACTGGGAGCGGTGGGTGAAGGAGGTCAGCGCAGCCGTTTGAGCTAGTCCAGCAAGGCGATGCGCTGTTCGAAGGCTCGCGCAAAGACGGCGATGAAGAACACCGCGATGAGCCAGTAGCCGAGCCAATGGCCTGAAAGGATGATGAAAACCAAGACCACGGCGCCGACCATCGCCGCTAGATAGGCCAGAAATTCGAGCAGAACGGAAAACATGACCAGCACCACCGGAGTCCAGATTGTCATTACCGCCAATGATAGGGCATCGCCCGCCATTGGCAAGACCCGCGCCGGACTGAAATCGAGTATAGCGTCGTAGACACCGCAATCCGGCTCGGAGACCACCGTGCCGATGATGTCGGCATAGCCCTTCACGACATCCTGGGTGCCGTCTTTGGAGCCGCCATCCACCACCACGCATTCCAGCGGGCGCCAGGTCTGGGCGCGCACGGAATCCACCGTCGCGGCGATGGTGCCGGCGGCGTTGTAGCAAACTGTTACGACACTGGTGGTCAGGCTCATCACGCTCGCTCACTGCGGCTGGCCAGATCGCGGCTTGAGCCTTGCCGCCACATTCACCGGACGGTTACTTGGCGTCTTGTTCACCTGCACATGACGCTTGGCAAACAACGCATCAAGTGAAACCCCGGTCAACCTCTCGAGCTTGCCGCGCTTTCGCAGCACCCAAGGCCACACACCCTTGCCGCTGCCGTCACCCCATTCCCAGTAATCGACCGCAAACAATCCGGGGCGCTCCCCGATCCGCCACTCCTCGTCAATCTGGACCCCTGTCTTGGCGACAAGATCGTGGAAGGAATCCATGTCATACTCCCAAACGAAAAAGTTCTTGCCGTTCTCACCACGTTCATAAACCGGACCATCCATATAGACCACGCTACGTGTCGCCTTGCATGGCACCGTCAGCAGCAGTTCACCTTCTGGCTTGAGCACACGGCGGATATCCTGGAAAGCCGCCACATCTCCCCCGACGTCAGGATAAATGTGCTCCAGCACGGAGATGGAGATCACAGCGTCGAAACTCGCGTCCGGCCAGGACAGATTGCGCACATCCCCCAATCCATATTCAAGATTCCGCAAGCCCATCGACTTGCTGATGGCGCGGTAGGGCTCCACTTAGCTTTCCTGAATATTGATGTAGCGGAACTGAACATCCGGATGGCGGGCGGCCAGATGCAGGGTAAACCACTGTGGCGAGGCCACATCCAGAACTTTCTGGCCAGGGCTGAGGTGAAGCATGCGTAGGACAGCCTCAAACTCCGCCCAACGCATATAGTCAATCGGGCGAACGACGGCTCTGGCCGCGAGCTTTTCAAAACGCGGGTCCTGGCATCGAGCCCTATCGATCCCCCGCGCGAGGCGACGGATATCGCTGGCGCCGGAACTTACGTGCCTAAATGTCGTACTGTTCATTGTCCCCTCCTACAACGGTAAATCGATTCCACCTCGGCCAGGCGCATGCGGACATCATCCGGGAAATCTTCGATCTTCCCGGCGCGCGGACATCTGTAAGAGTAGTGGGCTTCCGGGTGGTCGAGAGCGCAAGCACAAAATCGACTGAACTGGCGGTACTAAAAAAAGTCTCGACAGCTTTGGCCAGCGCTCGGTGCTGAGCTTCAGCCAGGTCGAGGTCAACCCGATCCTGCCGGGCGATACCTTCCAATTCAAGCCGCCACAAGGTGCGGATATCTTGCAGCAATCACTCGGGCGCCGGTATTGGTTTTTCCCGCGTGACGGAAAATTGGCATGCGTTTTATGCGGAAGGAATGAACTTTTTGTAGACCATGACCAGGGCGATTCCGCCAAGAATGGCGACCGAGGCCAGCAGCAGCCGCAAGGTGACAGCCTCCCCGAGAAACACGATGCCCCCCACGGCCGCAAGAACCGGCACACTGAGCTGGACGGTGGCCGCGCTGGTCGCTTTGAGTCCGCGCAATGCCGTGTACCAGATTGCGTAACCAATGCCCGAGGCCAGCGCACCCGAGGCCAGCGCATAGCCCAGTCCGGCGCTATCCACAGAACTCCAGCGCACGGTGGCCAGGCTCAGCAGCGCGGCCATGACTGCCGCGCGCAAAAAGTTCCCGCTGCTGACCCGGATTGGGTCGCCGGACCCCTTGGCGCGCAGCGAATAAACGCCCCAAGCCATCCCCGCGCCCAGCATCAGGGCCGCGCCCAGCAGCGGCGGCGCCGACAGCCCGGGCAGCAGCAAGCCCGCCAGTCCCGCAAAAGCGCACAGCAGCCCGAGCCATTGCCGCGGGAACAGGCGCTCGCCAGCCCACAGCCCGTAGCCGATCATGGTGGCCTGCACCGCGCCGAAGAGCAGCAGCGCGCCCATGGCAGCGGACAGGCTGACGTAGGCATAGGAAAACCCCGCTGCATACGCAAAAAGGGCCAGCGCGGAGGGCCAGTTTCCGTTGCCGCTGGCACCGCTGCCGCGAGTCCGGGTAATCAGCCAAAGCGTCAGCGCGCCGGAGACGATGCGCACGGTGGTGAAGCTGGCCGGGTCAATGCTGGTGTGTTTCAGCGCCAGCCGGCACAGCAGCGAATTGCCCGCGAATGCCAGCATGGCCAGCACGGTCAGAAATAAGGTCAGGGTACGGGGCATCAATCGACTTCGTTTTCGGCACATGGTAACGCGCATGCTTGTTCCGTGTCTTCGCGACTGACAGACTCCTAGAATGCCAGTATGAGGGAAGCACCGGCATTCCGTGACCCGGCCGGAGCCGGCCGGGTAGCTGTTTGCGGTGAGTTGGGCGACGTGAACGCTCGGCGCCGATCCGTGACACGGCCGCGCGGTCGGCAGCGGGAGTGGGGGTGCCCGCATCGGCGTCCGACTTTCTCCCCCTTGCTGGTGGTGGCGCAAGGGAAGAATCTGGCGCCGCGCGAGTGACGCGGCGCTGCGAGATGGATGATCAGTTCAGGGTCTGATCGAACGGGAGGCCGGGATCGGGCGCTGGCGAGGTCGGGTCCCAGGGTGGGGACTGATCGAACGCGAATTCCGGTGTGCCGGCCCATTCGGCCTCGAGTTCGGGCGGGTCGCGGGCGCGCGGGGCGAGCAGGGGTGGCGTAGTCGGCTCGCCGAGGCGGGCGAGGATCGCGCGGATCGAGGATGGCTCGGTGAGAAAGGCGATCAGGCGCATCTCGCCCTGGCAGCGCGGGCAGGTGAGCGGGCGGAGCTCGTAGATGCGGGCGAGCAGGCGGGCCCAGTGGATCGAGGCGCGCCGGCGAGCGGTGGCGGGGCTCGTGGAATCGGGGCCCGACAGCGACAAGGGCGCGGTCGCCGTCATGGGCTGTCCGGGCCTTCAGGCACTATCCGTTCTTCATCCGTAGGAGGACGCACATGGCGAGTGCCGACGAAATCAACAGCGACATGCTTGGCTTCTGGAACGAGCAGGGCGGGCGCACCTGGGTGGAGCGCCAAGCGCACACGGACGCCACGCTGACGAACGTGACCGACGCGCTCGTTGTTTTTGCCGCGCCCGCCGTCGGCGAGCGAGTCCTGGACATCGGGTGTGGCTGCGGCGCGCCCTCGCTTGCGTTTGCTCGGGCCGTCGGTCCATCCGGCCGTGTCGTGGCGATGGACATCTCCGGGCCGATGCCGGCCGAGGCCAGCGCACGGGCGAAGGCCGCCGGCATCACCTGGGTCGAATGGCGACAGGACGATCCCGCTGCGATGGAGTTGGAGGAATACGATCTGCTGACTTCGACCTTCGGCAACATGTTCTTTGGTGACCCCGTGGGCGCCTTCTCCAACTTGCGCAGCGCCGCGAGTCCGGGCGCGCGTATGGCGTTCGTGTGCTGGCGGTCGCTGGCCGAGAATCCGTGGATGGAGGTGCCCATGAACGCGGTGGCGCAGCACTTGCCGCCGCGGCCTAAGCGGTCGCCGCACGCCCCCGGCATGTTCGCCTTCTCCGATCCGGAGCGCGTCGCCGAGGTGCTCACCAAGTCAGGTTGGGCAGCGCCGCGCATGGAGAAGCTCGACACCGATCTGGATATCGCCGCCGGTCGTGGGCTGGATGAAGCCGTCATTCAGTCGACGCAGATCGGCGCCGTCAACAGCTGGCTCCGCAATCAATCGGAACAGCTCGTGGCGGCGGCCACGGCCTCTCTCTACGAGGCGTTGAAGCCCCATGTGCACGGCGCGAGCGTGCGCCTGCCGGGCGCCATGTGGCTGGTGAGCAGCAAGCCTGCCTGAGTGTGTGCCCTTGGCGACTGACGCTGACGCGTCATGACCGCCGGAGCGCGCGCAGCCCTCAGATCGCGGTGACGAGGACTTCGCGGCGGCCGCCGGCCTTGCTGGTGGCGGGGCCGACGACGCCTTCCTTCTCCATGCGATCGACGAGCTTGGCGGCCTTGTTGTAGCCGACGCTGAGCTGACGCTGGATGTGGCTGATGGAGCAGTAGCCGGCCTGCGCGACGGCGGCGACGGCGCGATCGTAGATGGGGTCGTCGCTCGACGCGCCTCCGTCGGCGCTTCCCTTTTCGTCGCGCGGCTCGATGATCTTCTCGTCGCACTTGGGCTTGCCCTGCTCGCGCAGGTGGTCGCACAGGACCTTCACTTCCTCTTCGCTGATGTAGGCCGAGTGGACGCGGTGCGGATCGCCCGAGCCCGGCGGGATCATCAACATGTCGCCCATGCCGAGCAGCTGCTCCGCGCCGATGCGCCCGAGGATGGTCTTGCTGTCCTCGCGCTGACTGACCTTGAAGGCCATGCGCGCCGGGAAGTTCGCCTTGATCATGCCGGTGATGACGTCGAAGCTGGGGCGCTGCGTGGCGAGGATGACGTGGATGCCGGCGGCGCGCGCCTTCTGCGCCAAGCGCGCGATGGCGGACTCGACGTCCTTGGCGGCGACCATCATCAGGTCGGCGAACTCGTCGACGACGACCACCACGTAGGGAAGCTTCTCCGGCGGTTCGGCCAGCGCGTCCGGCGTCTCGTCTCCGTCCGGGAGCACCAACACCTCTTCGCCGTTCGGCCCCTGCGCGCGCATCTTGCCCTTGCGGCTGGGGAAGAGCTTCTCGTGGGCGAGCTCGCCATCGATCACGCGCTGCACGCGCTTGTTGAAGGTGCCGATGTTGCGCGCGCCCGCGTCCGCGAAGAGCTGGTAGCGACGCTCCATCTCGTCCACGGCCCAACGCAGCGCGAGCGACGCCTTCTTCATGTCGGTGACGACCGGCAAGAGCATGTGCGGGATGCCGTCGAAGACCGCGAGCTCGACCACCTTCGGGTCGATCATCAGCATGCGCACTTCTTCGGGCGTCTTGCGCATCAGGAGCGAGGTCAACATCACGTTGAACCCGACGCTCTTACCGGAACCGGTGGCGCCCGCGACGAGTAGATGCGGCATCTTGGCCAGGTCGCCGTAGACGGGCTGACCCGCGATGTCCTTGCCCAACGCGATGGGCAGGTTCGCCTTGAGCTTGCTCCAACGATCGTCCGCGAGCACCTCGCGCAGATGCACCGTGAGGCGCACCTCGTTCGGCAGCTCGAAGCCCACGCGCGCCTTGCCCGGGATGGGCGCGACGATGCGCACCTTCTGGGCGGCGAGGGCCATGGCGAGGTCGTCGCTGAGGCCGGCGATCTTGGAGATCTTCGTGCCGCTCTGGGGCTCGAACTCGTACATGGTGACGACGGGTCCGGGGTGGATCTCGTCCACGCGTCCCTTCACGCCGTAGGCCGCGAGCTTCTCCGTGAGTCGCGCCGCGTTCTCGCGCAGCGTCTCGGCGTCGATGTGGACCTCGGCCTCGGGCACTTCGTCGACCAAATTCGTCGGCGGCAGCACGAAGGGCCCGTGGCGCGAGGGCGGAGCCGTGTCTATGGCGAGCGCTTCCGGAGCTTGATCGGCCTTCTTCTGCGGCGCGACGATGCGCGGTCCATCCGAGGTGGCGGTCTTCTTCTTGCGTGCCTTCTTGCTGGGCGCCACGACCTCGGAGTATAGGAAGGATGAACGGCCTTTCCCCACCTGGTCAACGGTCAATTCACGGGAGACGAAGGGTCATGCAAGTCAAGCCGACCTTGAGCACGAGGTACAGCGAGGCGATGAAAACCGGATCGCCCGCCTCCTTGCCGGGCAGGGTCAGCAAACTCGTGCGCCAGCAGCCATCATCCGCATCTGCCGCGGCGTCAGGTTTTTTTTGGAGGGCCACAGCAGCCGCGGTCATCCGCTGCTGCCACTTGTGCATATGCACGCCGCAACCCGGGCAGGCATCGGTCGCGCCCAGCGGCTGCGGCGGCCGATGCCCGCGCCGGGGACAAATGACAACCGGCGCGGGCACCCTCGCAGTCTTTCTTTGCCGGCTCAACGCCGCCGGCCACCGAGACTCGATCCCAGCACGCCACACATGATCTCGCGGCCGACCTGCGAGCCGATGCTGCGCGCGGCGCTTCTCACCACGGCCTCGACCAAACCCTGGCGTCCGCTACTGCCACCGCCCAGCATGCCGCCCAGGCCGCCGAACATGCCACCGACGCTGTCGAGCAGTCCGCCGCCCCGCGGCGCAGACGCGGCGGTCTCATTCGCCGTGTTACCAGCGCCGGGTTTTTGCGCTGCTCCATTGAGTTTCTCGAACGCCGATTCACGGTCGAGGGCTTTCTCGCAATGCCCCGCAATGGCGGAGCCGGCAATCGCTGCCTGGCGCTCCTCCGCAGTCACTAACCCGATCCGCGAGAACGGCGGCAGCACGAAGGCGCGCTCGACCACGGTCGGCTTGGCCTGCTCGTCGAGGAAAGAGACCAGGGCTTCGCCGACGCCCAGCTCGGTAATCGCCGCCGCCGCGTCGAAGGCCGGATTGGCGCGCAACGTATCCGCCGCCGCCTTGACTGCCTTCTGGTCGCGCGGGGTGAAGGCACGCAAGGCATGCTGCACGCGGTTGCCGAGTTGCCCGATCACGCTGTCGGGAATGTCGAGCGGATTTTGCGTGACGACATACACGCCGACGCCCTTCGAGCGAATCAGGCGTACCACCTGCTCCACCTTCTGCAACAGCGCCGGTGGCGCGCCGCTGAACAGCAAGTGCGCCTCGTCAAAGAAGAACACCAGTTTGGGCTTGTTTAGGCCGCCCGCTTCTGGCAAACGCTCGAACAGTTCCGCCAGCAGCCAGAGCAGAAAGCTGGCATACAGGCGCGGCGACTTCATCAGTTTTTCGGCGGCGAACACGTTGATCACACCACGGCCGCCCTGCGTCTGCATCAGGTCTTCAATGTCCAGCATCGGCTCGCCGAAGAAGCTGTCGCCGCCCTGCTGTTCGAGCGTCAGCAAGCCGCGCTGGATGGCGCCGATCGAAGCCGCCGAAACATTGCCATAGCCGGTGCGGAATTCATCGGCATAGTCGCCGACATGCTGCACCATCGCCCGCAGGTCTTTCAGGTCGCGCAGCAGCAGGCCCTGGTCGTCGACCACCTTGAACACTAGTTACAGCACGCCGCCCTGGGTATCGTTGAGATCGAGCAGGCGGCCAAGCAGCAGCGGCCCCATGTCGGAACTCGTGGCCCGCACCGGATGGCCGAGTTCGCCGAACACATCCCAGAACGCCACCGGATAACTCGCCGGCTGCCAGTCGGCATTGCCCAGCGCATCCAGCCGCTTCTGCAATTTCTCGGCAGCCAGAGTATAGGAAGGATCACTGCTGTCCAAGATAGCCGAAACCGGGCGGGTGCCCTCCTGAACTGATGCGAGTTTCGGGCAGGTTATGACGGGATTTCAAGATCGTGCCTCCTTGTGCTGTCCAAGATCAAGCGAAGGCCAGAACGGCTTGGGGGCTGTCTTGAGGATCGGGCGGCGTGGCGAAGGGTTTGTCGAGCCAGGCCATCAGGTCGCGGTGTGTAAACAGATTCATGCGCAGGAGCGCGACCAGATTGGACAAGCTCCAGCCGAAACGGGAGGACAGTTGCAGATACCGCAAGAGCAGCATCGAGATCAATGCCGTCCAAAGCTGGGTCTTGACCGCATTCGCGGAGGTGCCGACGAAAGTCTTGATCTTCAAGTTTTGCTTGAGCGCCTTGAAGAACAACTCGATCTGCCAGCGATCCTTGTAGATCGCGGCGATGATGCTGGCGCCGAGACCGTGATCATTGGTGATGAAGACGAGGATGCCGCCGGTGTCTTTGCGAACCGCCTCGACACGGCGCAGCAGATGCGGGCACTTGTGCTGGGCGCCGACGCCAGTCACACGAATGGTCTGATCCTTGAAGATGTTGCGGTTCTGCGGCACGGGGTGTTCCTCGACCACCTCGAACAAGGTGTTGTCTTTCATGCGGGTGACGAAATAGACGCTGGCCTCCGTCCATTTGGCGAACAGACGGTAGTCGTTGTAGCCCCGGTCATCGACAACGATGGTCTCGGGCGCGAAGTACATGTGGTGGGCGGCCTTGACGTCCGCCGCCTTGCCATCGGTGATGATGCCGAAGCACGGCACGTAGCCGTCGTGGTCAAAAACCAGATGCAGCTTGACCGCACCCTTGGTGGTGCGGAACTTTGCCCAGTCATACATGGACAGGCACAGATCGATGACGCTCGAATCGATGCTGACCAGTTTGTTCTTGAAGCGAAACTTCTTCCTGCCCACCGCTTTGGCCGCGACCGTGGCGAACAGCCCGTAGAACACCTGTTCAAAACACTCCCACGGTCGATGGCCGTTGGCGTAGGACAGAGACGAGCGGGCGGGCGCCTCGATGCCCAGGTGGGCCAGCTTGCCTTCGCAACTCTTCAGACCGCCTTCAATTTCCCGCAAGGAATGGGCGCGGCCCAGCTGGCAGAAGAGCATCGCGACGAACTGGCTCCAGCTCGACAGCCCCTTGCTTCGGTATTCCGCTCCCATC
>MNXU01000080.1 GCA_001872285.1 Betaproteobacteria bacterium CG2_30_68_42 | reverse complement strand
GCTGCCCGGCTGGTTCAAGGTGCCGACCCCGTTAGGCACGTACAACCCCGATTGGGCCGTGCTGGTCGAAAAGGACGGCGCGGAGCGGTTGTATCTGGTCGTCGAGACGAAGGGCGGACTCTTCACCGATGATCTACGCGACAAGGAGCGCGCGAAGATCGAGTGCGGCAAGGCGCACTTCAGGGCGCTGGCGGTGCGGGAAGCGCCGGCGAAGTACATCGTTGCGCGAACGGTGGATGAAGTGCTGGCAGATGCGTTACGGGCAGAGCAGGAGGTGAGCAGACGGGGGACGAGTCAACAGGGTGCCTAACAACAGCATGCAGCGGACGGCGCTGCGCGTCGCCGCTGATGCTGGGCGTTCGACCGCAAGAATCTCCCTGCCCTCGACGATCCCGATCGACGATGCCCGCGTGCAGTCCGAACTCACGCGCTATCTGTCCGACAACTGGGTGCCGATCCTCGAGAAGGACGTCGACGGCCCGAGGTCGCTGCCCCTGAAGATCGACGGCGACCAGGCGGACACGTTCGCCCATGCGGAGAGCCACGACGAGACCGCCGGCCGCTATCGCGGTCTGCGCGCAGGCCAAATGGTCAGCGTGTCGCCAGAGAGCACCGCATTGCTGGTCAAACCGGATGTCGCCCTGCGACAGATGGACGCCGAGGCGCCCGCCGCCGCTGCGGCGAATACGGCAGGCAGCGTGATCAGCGCGGCCGCCGGAGCCGCCGGGCCAACCGGGACCACTCCCGGGGCCACCGGCCCTTCCGGTCGAGCGACGCCCCCACCACCGCGCCGGTTCCACGGCACCGTCCGGCTCGATCCCGCGCGCGTGGGGCGTGACGCGAGCCGCATCGCCGAAGAGGTGATCGCGCACCTGGTCGGACAGGTGGGCGCGGAGGTCACGGTCACGCTCGAGGTCGAGGCGACGCTGCCCCACGGCGCTTCGGATCAGATCGTGCGCACGGTGACGGAGAACTGCCGGACGCTGAAGTTCTCCAATCACGGCTTCGAGCGGGAATAGGCCACGCACGCCCAGCGCGCCGCCCGCGGGACGCCGTGGCCGGCCTCGCGGCGATCGCGGGCATGCACACGCCAGCGCAGGAATCGCCGGAGTCCGGCGGCCGAAAGGCCACCGGGGTCAATCGGCCTTGCGCGCGATCGCCGTCTCGACGAGCGCGAGGAAATCCCGCTCGTCGCGCACCGCCGCCGCTTCCGCGGAGGTCACCGTGTAGCCGTGCGGGCCGGCGATCGCGTCGTAGCGGGGGATCCGGGCGCGGAACAGGTGCGGGAAGATCCAGCGCGTGAAGTCGTCGGGATCGGCGGCGGCGATGTCGGCGATACCCCGCGCGGAGAGATAGGCGGGGAGCTGCTCGGCGAGGAAGGCCGGGCGGAAATACAGCGGCTTGGGATCGGACCGGGCGCGCCGGATCAGCGCCGTCTCCTCTTGCGCGGTGGTGACGCGGAGGTAGAGGATCAGCGTGTGGCGGGCAAGCGCATCGATGACCGCGGGTTCGTCCAGCTCGCACAGGCTGCCGCCGACGTCGTTCACGAAGTGGTCGTAGCCGTAGATCTCGCGCGCCTTGCGCGCGAAGTCGGGCACGTCGCGCATCGCGGCGATCTCGGCCTCGCGGTACATCGCCTGGCGGCGGCTGAACTCCGGCAGATCCAGCCCGCCGCGCGCCGGATCGCCGAGCTTGCCGACGAAGGCGAGCACCGGACCGAGGTCGTCGACCTTGATGTTGTTCTTGATGTCGATCCAGTCGCGGCGCAGCAGATTGCGCAGGAAGGGCACCTGCATCGCCTGGCCCTTGATGATGTCGAGGATGGGCTCGTCGAGATAGCGCTTGCCGATGCGGTAGTCGGCCGAGTAATGGAACCAGTCGTGCCGGCGCAGCATCGAGGCGAGATGGGTCTTGCCCACGCCCGACATGCCGAGCAGCGTGACCTGCTTGTGCGGCCAGGCGCGGAAGGATTCGACCGTGAAGCGCATGGGCGGATCGAGCCGTGCCCCTCAGCCGAGCAGCCGCCGTGCGAGGGCGACCCAGTAGGCGATGCCGAGCGCGATCGCCTCGTCGTTGAAGTCGTAGTGCGGGCTGTGCAGCAGGCAGCCGCCCTCCCCCGGGCCGTTCCCCAGCCATGCGTAACAGCCCGGCCTCTGGTTCAGCATGAAGGAGAAGTCCTCCGCGCCCATGCTCGGGGCGAGGTCGGTATCGACGTTGCTCTCGCCCACCAGCGCGGCCGCGACCTCGCGGCACACCGCGCTGCTCGCCGGATCGTTGATGGTCGGCGGATAGCCTCGGCGGTATTCGAGGTCGATGGCGACCCCGAAGGCGGCGGCGATGCCGGCGCTCACGCGCCCGAGCGCCGCTTCCACCGCATCGCGCACCTGCGGCCCGAAGGCGCGCACCGTGCCGCCGAGTGCGGCGGTGTCCGGCAGCACGTTGTAGGCATCGCCGGCCTGGAAGCGGGTCACGCTGAGCACCGCGGAGTCGAGCGGGTCGACCTCGCGGGCGACGATGCTCTGCAAGGCCTGGACGAGGGCCGTTCCCGCCGCGATCGCGTCCCTGCCCTGATGCGGCATGGCCGCGTGCGCTCCGCGGCCGCGAATGCGCAGGTCGAACTCGTCCGCGCTCGCCATCACCGCTCCGGCGCGCACCGCGATGTGGCCGAGCGGAAGCCCGGGCCAGTTGTGCAGGCCGTAGACCGACTGCATCGGGAAGCGCTCGAAGAGCCCCTCCTCGATCATCCGCCGGGCGCCGCCGCGCCCCTCCTCCGCCGGCTGGAAGACGAAATGCACGGTGCCGTCGAAGCCGCGCGTGCGCGCGAGATGCAGCGCCGCGCCCAACAGCATGACGATGTGGCCGTCATGCCCGCAGGCATGCATGCGCCCCGGCTCGACGGAGCGGTGCGCGAACACGTTCCTCTCCTCGAGCGGCAGCGCATCAAGATCGGCGCGCAGCCCGATCGAGCGTTCGCCGCTCCCGCACGCCAGCCGAGCGACCACCCCGGTTCCGGCGATGCCCCGATGCGCCTCGATCCCGGCGCGCTCCAGCTCCCGCGCGATGCGCTCCGCGGTGCGTTTCTCCTCGAAGGCGAGCTCGGGATGCGCGTGGAGCTCCCGGCGCAGTGCCACCAGCGAGGCGGCGAGTTCGCGGATGCCTTCCTCCATCGCCCTCGGCCTCAGCGCAGGAATTCCGCGCTGATCTCCCGGAATTCGGCACTGCCCGCCTTGTGCAGCCACTCGAAGGCGACCATCTCGCGGGTGACGATCGTCGCGCCGTTCGCGCGCATGCGTGCGAGCGCGGCTTCGCGGTCGCCGATCCGGCGCGAGGACACGGCATCGGCCACCACGAACACCTCGCGCCCCGGGCCAAGGAGATCGAGCACCGTCTGCAGCACGCAGACGTGCGCTTCGATCCCGCACACGACGAGCTGTTCGCGCTGCGCGCCATCGAGCCCTTCGAGGCAGCCCGCAGCCACGCAGGAGAAATGCAGTTTCTCGCGCACTGCCTGCGCGGGGACGAGCGCGCGCAGCGCCGCGTGGGTCGGCCCGAGCCCTTTGGGATACTGCTCCGAGACCATCACCGGCACCGAAAGCCGTTGCGCCAGGCGCACGAGCCACACGGCGGCATCGAGCACGCGCTGCCAGTCCTCGATGTGGGGCAGCAGGCGCTCCTGGAAATCGACGGCGAGCAGCGCCGAGCGCGCGCGATCCAGCAGCATCACGACTTCAGCGAGTCGACCAGTTCGACGTACTGCTTCATCGCCTCGTCCTTGCCGAGGCCCTTGAGCGCCGCCCAGGCGTCGTACTTCGCGCGTCCCACCATGTCGGTGAAGCCGGGGCGCCTTCCCTCGACGTCGCCGGCGCTCCCCTGCTTGTAAAGGGCGTAAAGGCGCAGCAGCACCTCGTTGGCGGGGCGTTCCTTGAGCGTCCTGGAAGCCGCCGCGGCGGCCTCGAAGCGTGCGGCGAGGTTCGTCATTCTGGTCGATCTCCGGGAGCCGGCACCATGCCGGAGCGCGTATCATAGCCTCACCGAATGCGCCCCGCAGCGACCACGATGGGCAAGAGAGAACGCATGTCCGCGGCCGACACCGCGTGGCTGCGCATGGACCGTCCCTCCAACCTGATGATGATCGTCGGCGTCATGATGTTCGACGAGGCGATCCCGCTGGAGGCCCTCAGGCGCGTCGTCGGGGAGCGGCTGTGCGCGCAGCGCCGCTTCCGCCAGCGTGCCGTCCTCGAATTCACTGGTGCTTACTGGGAAGACGACGAGGACTTCGATCCCGACTTCCACGTCAAGGCGGCGGCCCTGCCCCGCCCGGCAGGACAGGGCGAACTGGAGAGCCTCGTCGCCGATCTGGTCGCCACCCCGCTCGATGCCACCCGGCCGCTGTGGCAGTTCCTGCTGGTCGAGAATTATCTGGGCGGCTCGGCCGTGGTCGCGCGCATCCACCATTGCATCGCCGACGGCATCGCGCTGATGGGCGTGCTGCTGTCGATGACGGACGAATCGCCCGCGGGACGGCCCGCCGCCCCCGCGGCGGAGCCTGCGGCCGCCGAGCCCGGCGCCGCCGGGCCGTGGGCGGAAGTGCTCGCGCCGGTCGCCAATGCGATGGCGGGCGCGATCCGGATGTCCGGCGCGTCCTGGGAGAAGTACTGGAGCCTGGTCGCGAACCCCGGCCAGGCCTTCGATTACGCCCGCGCCGCCGCTTCGGTCGGGCTCGAACTGGCGCACCTGGCGACGCTCGCCGACGATGCGCCCACCCGCTTCAAGGGCAAGCCGGGGACGGTCAAGCGCGTCGCCTGGAGCGCCCCCATGCCGCTCGCGGAGATCAAGGCGCTCGGACGCTCGCTCGGCTGCTCGGTCAACGACCTGCTGCTCTCGTCGGTGGCCGGCGCCCTGCGCGGCTACCTGGCCGGGAAGGGAGACGCGACCGAGGGCGTCGAGATCCGAGCCATGGTTCCGGTCAACCTGCGCGAGGCGGCGGATGCGGGCGGCCTCGGCAACCGCTTCGGCCTGGTGGAAGTCGTGCTTCCGGTCGGGATCGAGAACCCGCTCGAGCGGCTCTACGAGGTCAAGCGGCGCATGGGGCAGAAGAAGAAGTCGCTCCAGGCGCCGGTCACCTTCGGCCTGCTCTCGGTGCTCGGCCTGATGCCCAAGGTGGTGCAGGAACAGGTGCTCGACCTGCTCGCCCGCAAGGCCACCGCGGTGATGACCAACGTGCCCGGCCCGCAGACGCCGCTCTGGCTGGCGGGCGCGCGCCTGCGCCGGATCATGTTCTGGGTGCCGCAGTCCGGTGACATCGGCATGGGCGTGTCGATCCTGTCCTATGACGGCGGCGTGCAGCTCGGCCTGATCACCGATCACGCACGGGTACCCGATCCGGACGAGCTCGTGGGGCGCTTCCAGCCCGAATTCGAGAAGCTGCTCTACCAGGTGCTCCTTGAGCCGTGGAGCGAGGCACCCGCGCAGCAGCCGCCCGCCAGCCCGCCCCGGCGCAGGCAGGCGAAGAGCCGCAAGTCCCGCAAGTCCGTCATCAGCACCCACTGACACGAGAGGAGAGGCTCATGCATTACTTCGTCACCGGCGCCACCGGCTTCATCGGCAGGAGACTCGTCAGGAAGCTGCTCGCGCGGCCCGGGACGACGGTGCACTTCCTGGTGCGTGAAGGCGCGGCGGCGAAGGTCGAATCGCTGCGCGCATGGTGGGGCGTGGATGCGAAGCGCGCGGTCGCAGTGACCGGCGATCTGACGCGCGAGCGGCTCGGCCTCAGCGCGGCCGATGTGCGCGCGCTCAAGGGCAAGATCGACCACTTCTTCCATCTCGCCGCGGTCTATGACCTCAAGGCCGACGCGGCGCTGCAGGTGAGCGCGAACGTCGAGGGCACGCGCAATGCCGTGGCGCTCGCCACCGCGCTCAAGGCCCGGCGCTTCCACCTGTTCAGCTCGATCGCCGCGGCCGGGCTCTACGAGGGCGTGTTCCGCGAGGACATGTTCGAGGAGGCCGAGAACCTCGACCACCCCTACTTCCGCACCAAGCACGACTCCGAGGCCATCGTGCGCAAGGAGTGCAAGCTCCCCTGGCGCGTGTATCGCCCGGGCCTGGTGGTGGGCGATTCGCGCACCGGCGAGATGGACAAGGTCGACGGGCCCTACTACTTCTTCAAGCCGATCCAGAAGCTGCGCAGGATGCTGCCGCCGTGGATGCCCTCGATCGGCATCGAGGGCGGGCGCATCAATATCGTCCCGGTCGATTTCGTGGTGGATGCGACCGACCACATCGCCCACCTCGACGGCCACGACGGCGAGTGCTTCCATCTGGTCGACCCCGCGCCGATGCGCGTGGGCGACGTGCTCAACACCTTCGCCGCCGCCGCGCATGCGCCCGGCATGACGATGCGAATCAACGCGGCCCTGTTCGGCTTCGTCCCGAAGAGCGTGCGCAAGGGCCTGATGGCGCTCACGCCGCTGCGGCGCATCCGCAACGCGGTCCTGAAGGATCTCGGGCTGCCGGACAACATGCTGGAGTTCATCAATTATCCGACCCGCTTCGACTGCCGCGAGACGCAGAAGCTGCTCCAGGGCACCGGCATCGGTGTGCCGCCGCTCGCCGACTATGCCTGGCGGCTGTGGGACTACTGGGAGCGCCACCTCGACCCGGACCTGTTCATCGACCGCAGCCTGCGCGGCCAGGTCGAGGGCAGGGTGGTGCTAGTCACCGGAGGATCGAGCGGCATCGGCAAGGCGGCCTGCCGCAGGCTGGCCGAGGCCGGCGCGATCACCGTCACCTGCGCGCGCGATGCGGAAAAGCTGGAGGAAACGCAGCGCGAGTTCCGGGAGGCGGGCCTGAAGCTGACCGTCTATCCCGCCGACATCAGCGATCCAGCGCAGTGCGACGCGTTCGTGAGCACGCTGATCGAGAAACACGGCGGCGTCGACATCCTGGTGAACAACGCCGGACGCTCGATCCGGCGCGCGATCGAGAATTCCTACGACCGCTTCCACGATTTCGAACGCTGCATGCAGCTCAACTACTTCGGCGCGCTGCGGCTCACCCTGGGACTGCTGCCGAAGATGACCGAGAAGCGCCGCGGCCATGTCATCGACATCTCCTCGATCGGGGTGCTGACCAACGCGCCGCGCTTCTCGGCCTACGTCGCCTCGAAGGCGGCGATGGACGCCTTCGCGCGCTGCGCGGCGAGCGAATTCGCCGACCGGGGCGTGGATTTCACCACCATCAACATGCCGCTGGTGAAGACGCCCATGATCGCGCCGACGAGGCTCTACGACTCGGTGCCCACGCTCACTCCCGAGGACGCGGCGGATCTGATCGTCGAGGCGATCGTCTACAAGCCCGAGCGCATCGCCACGCGGCTGGGCATCTTCGGGCAGGTGCTGCACGCGCTCGCGCCCAAGGTCGCGCAGATCGTGATGAACACCACCTTCCGCATGTTCCCCGAATCGGGAGCGGCGCGCGGCGCGCAGGCCGCACCGCAGCCGAGCGCCGACCAGATCGCGTTCCAGCAGATGCTGCGCGGGATCCACTTCTGATGGCGCTGCGCGCGGGCGACCCCGCACCGGATTTCTCCGGCACCACCGCCGAGGGCACGCCGGTCAGCCTGAAGGAGTTCCGCGGCCGCAAGCTCGTGCTCTACTTCTACCCGATGGACGACACCCCCGGCTGCACGGCGCAGGCGTGCAGCCTGCGCGACCGCAACCGCGAGATCGCCGCGAAGGGCGCAGCGATCCTCGGCGTTTCCGCGCAGAGCGGGGCATCCCATCTGCGTTTCAGCGCGAAGCACGACCTCAATTTTCCGCTGCTGATCGACAGCGGGCAGAAGGTCGCCAGGGCCTACGAGGCGGCGGGCGGGGGCCTGTCTGCAATCGCGCGCGGCCTGCTCGGCCTGAACCGGCGCATCACCTACCTGATCGACGAAGAGGGCCGCATCGCGCACATCATCGCAGATCCGACGACCGCGGATCACGGCGAGCAGATCCTGAAGCTCCTCTGACCGGCGAGGGCAGGCGCGGTGCCGGGACGCGCGGCAGGGCATGGTAAGATTGCGCGCAACGCGCAGCGCACGCCAGCTTCGCATTTCCGGACCGGCGCCGACCCGCCAGAGTCCCGAAATTCCTTCATGAAACCGCATCCCGCGCCGAAACGCATCGTCATCGCCACCCGCGAGTCGCGCCTCGCCCTGTGGCAGGCGAGACATGTACGCGAGCGGCTCGCCGCACTGCACCCGGGCTGCGCCGTCGAACTCCTGGGCATGACCACGCGCGGCGACCGCGTCCTCGACCGCCCGCTCGCCAAGGTCGGTGGCAAGGGCCTGTTCGTCAAGGAACTCGAGGCGGCGCTGCTCGAGGGCGGCGCCGACATCGCGGTGCATTCGATGAAGGACGTGCCGATGGAACTCGCAGCCGAGTTCGCGCTGGTGGCGATCTCGGCGCGCGAGGATCCGCGCGATGCGTTCGTGTCGAACCGCTACGACCGGCTCGAGGCGCTGCCGCCCGGTGCGCTGGTCGGCACATCGAGCCTGCGCCGCGAGGCGCAACTGCGCGCGCGCTTTCCGCGCCTCGCGGTCATCGCGCTGCGCGGCAATCTCGATACCCGGCTGCGCAAGCTGGACGGCGGGGATTATGATGCGATCATCCTCGCGGCTGCGGGCCTGGTGAGGCTGGGACTCGCCGAACGCATTCGGACGCTGATCCCCACCGAGATATCGCTGCCCGCGGCCGGGCAGGGCGCGCTGGGGATCGAGGCGCTCGCCGCGCGGCCCGAAGTCGCGCAATGGGTCGCGGCACTCGGCGATTCCGTCGCGAGCGCCTGCGTGCGCGCGGAGCGGGCGGTGTCGCGCGCGCTGGCCGGAAGCTGTGAAGTGCCGCTCGGAGCGTTCGCCGAGCCGGACGCGACCGTGTCCGGACGGCTGCGCCTGCGCGGCTTCGTCGCCACCCCGGACGGCACGCGCATGGCCACCGCCGAGCTGTTCGGGGCAGCCGCGGAATCCGAGCGGCTGGGGCTCGCGCTCGCCGAGGAGCTGCGCAGGCAGGGCGCGACCGAGATCCTCGCCTCGCTGCCGCACTGACATGAACCCCGCGCAGACACGCGCGCACGAGGGCGCCGCCCGGCCGCTCGCCGGCCGGCACATCGTCGTCACCCGGCCCGCCGGACAGAGCGAGCCGCTCGCACGCGCGATCAGAGCCGCGGGCGGCATTCCGGTGGTCTATCCGGTGCTCGCGATCGCCGCGATCGAGGACAAGGGCGCGCTCGCGAATCTCGCCGCGCGCATCGAGACCTTCGACCTGGCCGTGTTCGTGAGCCCCAACGCGGTCGAGCACGCGCTCGCGACCCTCCTCGCGCGGCGCTCCTGGCCGTCGGGCGTGGCGGTCGCGGGGATCGGAAAGTCGACCGAGCGCGCGCTCGCGCGCTTCGGCATCCACGGGGTCATCACCCCCCAGGGCCGCTTCGACAGCGAGGCGCTGCTGGAGGCGCCGCAGCTCGCCGAAAAGGCGATGCGCGGCGCCCGCGTCCTGATTCTGCGCGGTGACGGTGGCCGCGAACTGCTGGGCGAGGCGCTGGCCGCGCGCGGCGCGACGGTGGAATACGCGATGTGCTATCGGCGCGCGAAACCGCAGAGCGATCCACGTCCGCTGCTCGATCTGTGGGAGGCCGGCGCGCTCGACGCCGTCACGCTTACCTCCAGCGAAGGGTTGCGCAACCTGTGGGAGATGGTGGGCGAAACAGGACGTCGGCATCTGCGCACGACCGCGCTCTTCATCCCCCATCCGCGCATCGCGGAACAGGCACGGCTGCTCGGTCTCGACGACATTCGCCTCACCGGCCCCGGCGACGAGGGTCTGATCGGCGGACTGATCGCGCACTTCACGGCTTCGACGGGCGATGAGTGAAGAGCCTCCAGTGCAAGGCGGCGTGCCGGCTGCAGGAGCGCCGGACGGCGCAGAACGCGCCCCCGCCTCCCCCCGCCGTGCGGCATTCTGGCGCCAGCCGGCGCTGTGGATCGCGCTCGCCGCACTCGCCGCGGCCGCCGCTTCGCTGCTCGACACCCGCGCGCGGCTCGGCGCGACCCAGGAGGAAGTCGCGAAGCGGCTGGCCGGAAGCGACAACGCGACCAAGGAGGGGCGCGCGGCTGCGCGCCAGAACCAGGACCTGCTGCTCAGCATGCAGGGCAAGATCGGCGTTCTCGAAGCGAAGATCGCCGAAGCGCAGGGCCAGCAGATCGCCGTCGCGGCGATGTATCAGGAACTGCTGCGCAACCGAGATGACGGCCTGATCGCGGAAACCGAGCACGGCCTGCGGCTCGCCGCCCAGCAGCTTCAGCTCGCCGGGAATTTCGAGGCCGCGCTGATCGCGCTGCACGACACCGAGCTGCGCCTGTCGCAGTCGGAAGACCCCGCGCTGCTGCCGCTGCGCGCGGCGCTCACGCGCGACATCGAGCGATTGCGCGCAATCGCGCCGGTCTTCGCGGCCGATACCGCCCTGAAGCTCGACGCGATCATCGCGGGCGCCGACCGGATGCCGTTGAGTTTCGAGGCCAAACCCCATGCGGAGAATCGAAGAACCGTCGGCGACGCGAGCCGCGAGGGGTTCTGGGTCAGCCTGGGTGCCGATGTCTGGTCGGAGCTCAAGTCGCTGGTCCGCATCGAGCGCAGCGACCGGCCGCAGCCGGCTCTGCTCGCGCCCGAGAATGCGTTCTTCCTGCGCGAGAACTTCAAGCTGCGTCTGCTCAACGCGCGCCTCGCGCTGCTGCAACGCGATCTGCGGGTCTTCCGCGAGGACCTGCAGCAGGCCCGCGCCTTGCTGGAGCGCTGGTTCGACGGCGACGCCGTCCAGGTGCAGGCGGCGCAAGTCACCCTCACCCGCCTGAGCGAGGCGCAGCCGCCGGAGCCGCCGAGTCTCGCCGAGACGCTCGCCGCCCTGCGCACCCTTCAGGCGGCCCGCGCGGTGCGCGCCACCAAGTAGGCACGATGCGCGCGCTGCTCTGGCTGCTCGCCCTGTGCTCGGCTGCGGTCGGGCTGGCGATCGCCGCGCGCCACGACGCCGGCTACGTGCTGTTCGTCGCCGCACCCTACCGGATCGAGCTGTCGCTCAACCTGTTCGTCGTGCTGGTCCTCGCGGCCTTCGCCCTCGGCTACCTGGCGTTGCGGCTGTTGCTGAACATGATCGCTCTGCCTCGAAGGGTGCGCGAATACCGCACCCGCCGCGAGGAGGCGCTGGCGGCACGGCGGTTCGAGGAAGCACTCCGCCGTTTCTTCGAGGGCCGCTACGGCCACGCCCTCAAGGAAGCCGCCGCCGCCTTCGACGCCGCGGCCCCGCGACCGCTCGCCGCCCTGCTGGCGGCGCGCGCGGCCTCCGCGATGCACGACGATGCCCGCGAACGCGAATGGATGAGCCGCGCCGGCGCCGGCGGGCCGGAGCCGCAACTGGCGCTGCTCATGACGGAACTCGAGCTGGACATCGAAGCGCGCAGGTTCGACGCGGCAGCGCGCGTGCTCGAACGGCTCGCCGAGTCAGGACAAAAGCATGTCGCCGCGCAGCGCCTGGCGCTTCGCGTCCATGCCGCGCTGGGCCGCTGGCAGGATCTGCTCCGGACGCTGCGCGCGCTGGAAAAACACCGCGCCATCGCGCCGGAGCATGCCTCCGCGCTGCGGCAACGCGCTCATCTCGAGACGATACGCGCGCTGCGCTCCGACGCCGGCGCACTCGCCGCATACTGGAGCGCGCTGCCGCGTGCCGAGCGGGACGATGCGCGCGTCGTCGCCGCGCTGGCGCGCGCGCTGCTCGGCGCGGGCGAATGCGCCGAGGCCCAGCGCATCATCGAATCGCGACTGGACGATGTCTGGGAGGAAGAACTCGTGCCGATGTACGCGGAGTGCGCGGGCGGGGATGCCCTCGCGCGCATCACCCGTGCCGAGCGCTGGCTTCGCGACCGGCCGCACGATGCCGCGTTGCTGCTCGCGCTCGGAAGGCTGTGCGAGCAGCACCGCCTGTGGGGGAAGGCAGAGAGCTATCTGGAGGCTTCGCTCGCCGTGCGTTCTGCACCGGAAGCGCATCTCGCGCTCGCACGCCTGCTCGATTCCCTCGACCGCCGCGAGGAAGCGGATCGCCATTTCCGCGCCGCCGCCCTCGCGCGCTGATCGCCTCCGCTCCACAGCGAAAAAGACGAACTCTCGTTCGCCTGGTGGTGTTGGCGGAGTGGACGGGACTCGAACCCCGTCAGTCCGATTTTCATCGTCAAAACCATGACAGACACCACGCCACGCCAGCTCCCATGACAAGAAAGGATAGGAAATTCAA
>MNXU01000014.1 GCA_001872285.1 Betaproteobacteria bacterium CG2_30_68_42 | reverse complement strand
GCGCGCGCCTGCATCGAGGCCACCGAGCCAGGCGCGCACCTCGCCCGCCAGCGCCGCGGCGGCCTGCGCGAGCGCCTGCGCGCCACCGCGGGCGTCCGCGCTCGCGGCGGCGCGCTCGAGTTCGAAGCGCCTCGCCGCGATCCGTGCGCCGCCGCGCGGTGCGACGAGTTCCGCGTGCAGCGCGAGCACCGCCCGGCTCGCCTGCGGTGCATCGAAGCGCTGTTCGAACTCCTCCAGCGCGACGCGCAGGCGGCAGCCTCCCGCGCCGGGCGCGGGTGCGATCACGGCCTTGCGCAGCAGTTGCGCGACCAGCTCGCCGGGAGGAGCAGCCCAGCGGCTGTCGCGATAGCCGTAGCGCCGCGTCGGGCTGTCGTAGGCGAGCCGGTACTGGAGCGCGGCGCTGTCCAGCCAGGACGGCGCGCTCACCTCGACCTCGCGCACGGCAATCGCCAGCACCGCCGGATCGAACGCGGGCGAGTCGCCGAAATCGTGGCTCGCGAGCTGCGCTCCGCGCGGGCCGCCGGCGCACCCCGCAACGGCGACGAGCGCCGCGGCGCAGGCGGCCAGGGTTCCGCCCCTCATTGCCGCGATGCCTCGAAGCCGGACTCTCCGGGACCCGGCGCCGGCGAGCGCCGCCCGAACACGAGCGACTGCGGTTCGCTTTCGATCTCTTCGGCGAGGCGTCGCAGCGAGCGCGCTCCCGCGGCGAGCTCGCGCAGCAGCGCGTTGGCGCGAGGCAGCGTGCCGCCGAGCACTTCCTCGCCGGCCTCCCGCCCGAGCGCGTCGAGGCGCGCGACGAGCGATTCCATGCGGGCGACGAGCGCCCGCGCCGCGACCGCCGCCGGCCCCGCCTGGGCGCTCGCCACCTCCAGATTCGCGAGGATGGCGCGGACGCGCTCGGGCTTCACCTCGGAGAGCAGGCGGCGCGCCTCCGCGACCGCCTCCGGCATCGAGCGCGCGGCCGACTCGATCGCGGCCGAGGCCGACTCGATCCGGGCCAGCGTCCGCGTCATGCTATCGACATTGCGCGGATCGAGCACGGCATCGATGCGCGAGGCGGTCATGCGCACCTGGGCGATCAGCCCCGCCGCGCTCTCCGAGAGCTGATCCCACTGCGAGGGCTCCAGCGGCAGGCGCACCAGCCCGTCCTCACCCGCGGCGAGCGCCTGCTTCGATGCGCCGCTGTCGCTGAGCTGGACGTAGGCCAGCCCGGTGATGCCCTGGACGGCGAGCTGCGCCCGGGTGGAGCGGGTGATCGGCAGGTCGGCGTCGATGCGGATGGTGACCAGGATGTTGCGCCGGTCGGCCGGGTCGAGCTCGATGTCTTGGACCTTGCCGGCGCGCATGCCGCGGTAGCGCACCTGCGCCTCGGGATTCAGGCCGGTCACGTTGCCGGTCGACACCAGCACGTAGTCGCGGGTGAAGTCGCGCTTGCCCGAAAGCCACCACAGCGCCGCCGCGGCGGCCAGCGAGAGGGCGAGCAGGAATGCTCCGGCCGCCAGGGCGTGCGCGCGGTTCTCCATCAGATCGCCGCCTCGCGGTTCATCGCCCGCCGGCTGCGCTCGCCGCAGAAGAAGTTGCGAATGAACGGATGATCCACCTGCATGACCTCCCCGAGCGGGCCGAGCGCGAGTATACGCTGGCCGGCGAGCACGGCGACCCGGTCGGACAGCGCCGCGAGCGTATCCAGGTCGTGCGTGACCAGCACCACCGTCAGGCCGAGCTGGGCGCGCAGCATGCGGATGAGCTGCACGAAGGCTTCCGAACGGTCCGGGTCGAGTCCCGCCGTGGGTTCATCGAGCAGCAGCAGCTCCGGCTCCAGCGCGAGCGCGCGGGCGAGCGCGACGCGCTTGACCATCCCCCCGGACAGCTCCGCCGGCATCAGGTGCGCATGGGAGGCCAGCAGCTCGACCATCGCCAGCTTCTGCATCACCAGCTCGGCGATCAGGTCCTCGGGCAGCAGCCTCAGCTCGCGCAACGGGAAGGCGAGGTTGTCGAAGACATCGAAGGCCGAGAACAGCGCGCCCTGTTGGAACAGCACGCCGAAGCGCCTGCGCAGTCGCCGGTCGCAGCGCGCGTCCCCGGAGAACAACGGCTCGCCGAACAGCCGGATCCTGCCCGAGGTCGGGCGCAGCAGGCCGATCAGCTCGCGCAGGAGCGTGGTCTTGCCGCTGCCCGAGCCGCCCACCAGCGCCAGCACTTCGCCGCGCTCGACCTGGAGCGCCAGGTCGCGGTGTACCCAGACCGCGCCGAAGCGGGTGCAGAGCTGCTCGACCTCGATGACGGAAGCATTCATCCCGCGGGGAAAACGGAAATGGCGGAAATGGGGTCAGACACGATATCCGCTCCCGACGAAGAACGCGGAAATGGGGTCAGACACGATATCCGCTCCCGACGAAGAAGGACGCGGACCATGCGGATATCGCGGATATCGTGTCTGACCCCATTTCCCTTTCCGTTGTACCCTTCACCGCGGCAGCCCGATGTTGCGGGTGGCGATGGCGAACAGCGCGTCGACCAGGATGACCGCGGTGATCGCGGCGACCACCGACGCGGTGGTGTTCGCTGCCAGGCTGTCGGTGTTGGGCCGCACGCGCAGCCCGAAGTGGCAGGCGATGAGCGAGACGACGATGCCGAACGCGCCCCCCTTCGCGAGGCCGATCCACAGGTTGGCGACCGGCACCACCCTGGGCAGCGTCTCGATGAAGAATCCGTAGCCGATGTCGAGCTGCACGTACGCCGACACCATCCCGCCCAGCAGCGCCACCGAACTCGTCCACAGCACCAGCAGCGGCATCGCGACCGCGAGCGCCGCGACCTTCGGCAGCACCAGCCGCAGGGTGCGGGACACCCCCATCGTGGCGAGTGCATCGATCTCCTCGGTCACCCGCATCACGCCGAGCTGGGCGGTCATCGCAGAACCGGAGCGCCCGGCCACCAGCACCGCCACCAGCACCGGCCCGATCTCGCGGATGATGCCCAGGCCCAGGATGTTGACGATGAAGATGTCGGCGCCGAAGCTCTTGAGCTGCAATGCCGAGAGATAGGACAGCACGACGCCGATCAGGAAGCCCACCAGCGCGGCGACCGGCATCGCGCGCACGCCTGCCTTGTACAGGTTGGCGGTCGTCTCGCGCCACGGCCAGCGGGCAACGCCGCGGATGCAGCGACCGGCCTCGATCGCGAGATCGCCGAGCAGGGCGACGAAGTCCGCCACCTGGCGCGCGAAGCCGAGCGCGAGAACGCCGATGCGCGCGAGCCAGTCGAAGCGCGCCGGCGCCTGCGCGGCTGCGGCGGGCACGACCGCCGCCATCCGTTCGAACACCTGCACCTGCTCCGGCTTCGCCGCGAGCCCGGAAGGCAACCGCCGGCCCCAGGCGCGCCACAGCAGCGTCGCACCGACCGAATCGAGCGCGTGCACCGCGCCGAGATCCCAGAACAGCGCCTCGCCCTCGCGTGCGCAATCGCCGAGCTGTGCCTGAAGAGCGTCGAGCCCGCGGGCGAGTCCTGCGAGCGTCCACCGCCCGGACAGCCGCGCGACCGGCCCGCCGGGAGCGCCGTGCTCCAGCACGAGGGCGGCTGGCGCGCCGCCGCCCTCCCCCTCGTCAGCCCGCGAGGCCGGAATGCTCGCCATCGCGCCGGACCTTCACCCGCAGTTCGCGCCCGGTGAGCGCCCACTGGCGGGCTTCCTCCTCGAGCGCGGCGGCCGTCAGCGGGACGCCGGCGAGCCAGCCGGCCTCCACCGCGAGCTGGAAGCCGCGCCCGGTCGCCCTGGCACGCACGGGAGCCGCGCCGCAATCGGCGCGCGAGCGGTGCAGCAGCGCCGCCATGCGCAGGCAGAAGATGAGCGCCCAGTCCCCCTCTGCGGGATCGAGTGCGAGCACGCGGTCGAGGCGCCCCCGGTGCGCGAGCACCAAGCGCGAGAGCCGGGCCTGATCCTTCTTCGAGAATCCCGGCATGTCGGCATTGGCGATGATGTAGGCACCATGCTTGTGATGGCCGGCATGCGCGACCGAGATGCCGATCTCGTGCAGCTTCGCGGCCCAGCCGAGGAAGCGCGCATCCTCGTGCTCCGGATCGGCCGCAGCCGGATCGAGATCGGCGAGCAGCGCCGCCGCGGTCGCCGACACCCGGGCCGCCTGCGCCCGATCGACCTCGTAGCGCGACATGAAGCGCGCGGTGGTCGCGTCCCGCATGTCCTGGTGGTGGTAGCGCCCGAGCAGGTCGTAGAGCACGCCGAGCCGCAGCGCGCCGTCGGAGAATTCCATCGTATCGAGCCCGAGCACGTCGAACACCGAGGTCATGATCGCCAGCCCGCCCGGCAGCACCGGCAGCCGGTCCGGCCTCAGTCCGGCGAGATCGAGCGCATCGAGCCTGCCCGCGCGCAGCAGCCGCTCGCGCAGGCCGGCGAGTCCCGCGCGGGTGATCGCGCCCTTCCCCAGCCCGTTGAGCTCGATCAGGTCGAGCAGCGCCCGCGCCGTGCCCGAGGAACCCACGGCGCGCTCCCAGCCCAGTTCGCCGAAGTGGCGCGCGAGCGGCTCGAGCTCGCGCCGCGCCGCGAGTTCGGCCTCGCGGAAGCCGCGCTTGTCGAGCCTGCCTTTGGGGAAGTATTCGAGGCTGTAGCGCACGCAGCCCATGTACAGCGATTCGAGCGCGAGCGGCTCGAAATCGCGCCCGACGATGACCTCGGTGGAGCCCCCGCCGATGTCCACCACCAGTTGCCGGCGCGAGGGATCGGGCAGGGTGTGGGCCACGCCCACGTAGATCAGCCTCGCCTCCTCGCGCCCCGCGATCACCTCGACCGGGAAACCCAGCGCCGCCTGCGCCTCGAGCAGGAAATCGGGCGCGTTGCGAGCCACGCGCAGCGTGTTGGTCGCCACCGCCCGCACCGCACCCGAATCGAGTCCGCGCAGCCGCTCCCCGAAACGGCGCAGCGTCTCCAGCGCGCGAAGCTGCGAGGCCCCGTCGAGCAGCTTTCCCGCCGTCAGCCCGGCCGCGAGCCGCACCGGCTCCTTGAGCGAGTCGAGCGGGTAGACCTGATCCCCCACCAGGCGGCCGATCTGCAGGCGGAAGCTGTTGGAACCGAGGTCGACCGCGGCGACCGTCTCGTATCCCATTCGAATGGAAGGGCCGCAGAAGCGTGAATTGCGGCGGATTGTAGCATCCGCCCCGCGGGCGCCCGGGCGGCGATACGGCCGAGCGTTCGAAACGGTTTCAGGTTCCAGCCAGTGGGGCGCAACGAGCGAGGCGCATCGCACCGGACGTGTCGATGCGGTTGCGGGTTGCGAAGATCAGCTCTCGACCGGAAGTCCCGCGGCCTTCCACTCGGGGAAGCCGTCCGCGAGCCGGCGCGCCTTGTAGCCCATGCGGCGTAACGCCGCCACGGCGTCCACCGACAACAGGCAGTACGGTCCGCGGCAATAGGCGATGATTTCGCGCCCCCTGGGCACGCGCTTCAGGTGCCGGCCGATGCCCTCCACCGGGACGTTGATCGCGCCCGGCAGGTGGCCCGCCGCGTATTCCTCGGCCGGGCGCACGTCGAGGATGGTCACCAGCCCCGTTCTCACCCGTTCCAGCAGCTCGGCGGCCGGCACCGGCTCCAGCGCGTCGCGCGCGCCGATGTACGCGCGCACCAGACGGTCGACCTCCGCCAGCCGCGTCTCGGCCACCCGCCGCAGCGCGCGAACGAGGTCGACGACGTCGCGGCCGGCGAGCTCGTGATACACGTGCAGGCCGTGCTTGCGGGCACGCACCAGGCCGGCACGGCGCAGCTCCTGCAAGTGCTTCGAGGCATTGGCCATCGACAGGTGGGTCAGGCGGGCCAGCTCGTCCACGCTGCGCGGCGCCTGGGCGACGAACTCCAGCAGCTCCAGGCGGTTGCCGCTGGCGAGCGCCTTCGCCACCCGTGCGAGCTGGGCATTGACGTCGTGCTTGAAACCCCCGCTCGACTCCATGGCGGTCGACCCGGTCAGCCGCGCAGCACGCACGGAATCCGGCGCACGCGACGCCGCTTCTTCAATGGCCGAGCAGGCTCTCGAGCTGGGCGAAATTGCGTGCGACCTCGGAAGTCTGGATCTCGATGCCGAGCTGGCGCCCGACCTGGGTGGCGGAGAACAGGCCGCGCACGCACTCCCGGCACTGTTCGCCGCAATCGACCACCAGCGCATGCCGGCGCCCGGTCGCCTTGAAGGTGGCCACCACGTTGCCGACCTGGGCGCGCTCGACCTCCGCGATGTCGAGCACCTCGATGCGCTCGCTCGGCGTCATCACGTCGCAGACCAGGATCTCGTCGCGCCGGATGCCGCGGTCGTGGATGACGCGCAGCGGCGCCTCGCCCTCGACGTCGGTCGAGGTGATCAGCCCGAGCACGCGGTTCTGCTCATCCACCACCAGCAGCAGGCGCACACCGTTGTATTTCATCCGCTGGTAGGAATATTCCATCGTCACATCCGGCGGGACGGTCACCACGCGCACGCGCCGGAAGTCGGTCATCGCCTCGACCGCCGGATCGTCCTCGCGCAGGCTGCGCGGCGGCGCCAGCACCGGCTGCTGATAGGTCGCGCCCGGCTCGAGCGCGCGGGCACGGATCGGGGCATATTCGCGGGTCATGATGCTCCTCCGCAACGTTCGACGTGGACGCAGACACTATATCGCCGTCGGGCGCCGGAAGTCGAGCATCGCCCTGCCGTCACCGGCAGGCGCCGAGGAAGGCGAGTCCGAGCGAGTCGAGGAAGTCCTCGTAGCCGGCCTCCTGCAGCTCGTGCCTGGCCTTGAGGACGTAGAACAGGAGCTCGCCGCGCCGGATCATCCGCTTCATGACGGCGAGCGGATCGCCTTCGAGGCTCGCCCGCAGCGCTGCGAGCGCCTCGTCGCCGGCGACGAACAGAAGGTCGACGCCCGCCGCCTCGAAGCCGGCGAACTCGCCGAGGCCGGCGCGCATCCGGCCCGCCCGCGCCTCCCAGGCGAGCATCGCGGCGCCAGCGCCCGAAGCCTCACGCAGCCCGGCGACATGGCGCCCCGGCGGAAGGGCCGCGGCCGCGCCCGCGAGCAGGCCGAGGCGCGATCCGTCCGTCATGTCCGCGAACAGCGGCTGATGGCGATCGAGCATGGCCTGCCAGTCGGCGAGGTTCCCGAAGGCTGCATCGGGCGGCATGGCGGACCGCGCAGCGGCCGATCAGCGACCGAGCTTCGCGAGCGCGTCGCGGGCGGGCGCGTAGTCCTTGCGGATCGCCACCGCCCTGCGGAAGGCGGCGATCGCCTTCAGTTCGTCCTTGCGCTCGAGATGGACCACGCCCAGGTGGTGCCAGGTCTCCGCGGTCTCCGGCTTCATCTTCACCGCCGCGACGAGCACCTTCTCGGCCTCGGCGAGCTCGCCCTGGCCGCGCAGGATCCAGCCGAGCGTGTCGTGGAAGGCGGCCGCGAGCGGGGCGAGCTCCACCGCCTTGCGCGCCCAGGCGAGCGCCTGCGCCGGATCCTTGCCGCGCTCGAAATACATCCAGGCCAGGTTGTTGTAGGCGAGCGCCATCCGCGGGTCGAGCGCGATCGCGCCGCGGTAGGCCGCCTCCGCCTCGTCGAGCCGCGCGAGCGCGTGCAGGGCCATGCCGATCTTGAGCTGTGGCAGGCCGGATTTCGGGGCGGAGCGCGCCGCCAGCCGGTATTCCTTCAGCGCCGGGGCGGCATCGCCGCGGTCGAGGAAGAGGTCGCCGCGATCCGTGAGCGCGGCGACGAAGCCGGGCTGCCTCGCGAGCGCATCGGCGAGCGCAGCGAGCGCCTTGTCCGCCTGTCCCTGCCCCGAATAAAGGCGTCCCAGCGCGAGCAGCGGCAAGGGATTCTTCGGCGAGATCCCGGCCGCCGTGCGGAATTCCTCCTCGGCCAGCGCGGCCTTGCCGGTGCCCGCCAGTGCCATCCCGAGGCCGTAGTGCGCGGCCCCGTTGCGAGCGTCCCGGGCGATGACGGCGCGATAGTGTTCCAGGGCCTGGATGGGGCTCTTCAGCTCGTTGACATAGAGGTCGCCGAGCGCCATCTGGACGCGGACGTTGCCCGGCTCCAGGGCGAGCGCGGACTTCAGCTCGGCTTCGGCCTTCGCAGGCTTGCCGTCGACGAGGTGGTAGCGGGCGAGGGCGACATGCACCTGAGCGCTCTTCGGCGCCAGCTTGAGCGCCTTGTCCAGCCATTCCCGGGCCTCCTTCGCCTGCCTGCGCTGGAGGGCGACCTCGGCCAGCCCGATCAGCGGCTCCGCGGAGCGGGGATCCATCTTCGCGGCCTCTGCGAAGGCGCGCTGCGCGGAATCGAAGTCCTTGCGCTCGAGCGCCTGCACGCCGCGGCCGTAGGGCCCCGGAGCGGCCGCATGTTCCGCCACCGGCGAAGCCGGCGTCTCCACGGGATGGATGAGTTCCGCACGCGCCGCGCCCGCGCTCGCGAGCACGAGGCCGAGAAGCACCGCCGATTCGAACCGAGCCAACATGCGTGTCCCCCGCTCGCTAACGAAAAACCCCCACCCGCGATGGGTGGGGGTCGATTGTGCCCGCTGCGCGAGCGGTCTGGCAAGTACCGGCTAAGCTCAGGCAGCCTTGCGGCGGCGCAGGGCGAGCCCGGCCAGTGCCACGCCCAGCAGCGCCAGCGTGCCCGGCTCGGGGACGGTGGGGTTGGGGCCGGGGGGCGGTTCCAGCACGCCTCCGGCGCCACCGAAGCCGAATGCGAAGGTGTTGGGTTCGCCCAGCGTCGGCCCGGTCGACGTATTCGGCTCGCCGAGGGAGAACAGACCCGCACCCACGTCCGCCAGCGCCGCGAGCATCGCGGTCTCGGTGAGCGCGCTGCCGTAGAAGGTGGTGAATTCGCGGGTCGCGCCGTTCGCCAGCGCCTCGAACTCGAAGTCGAATATCGCACCGTGGTCCCCCGGCCCGCAGTCGGTGAAGTTCGAATTGACGGGCGCGCAGCCTAAGCGACTGACAGAATCGGCGCTCAACGGATTTGCGTTCGCGAAACCATTGTCCCCGGTGTGGCGCACGTTGTTGCCGTTCGCCACCCCCAGCGACGCCGGGACACCCGACATCGTGACAAATTCATGGAATACGGTTGGCGCGATGTCCCAGTCCATGACCCGACGATAGAGAAGGTCGCCCGCGACGAGATCGGCGCCGCTCACGTTCTTGATGCTGACATCGACCTGGTAGAGCACGGCGTTTGTGGACGGGTGGTAACTGTGGGTGACGAGCAGCATGGGCGTCACGCCGTTCAGCACATTGACCACTGAAGTGGCGGTGCTCGCGGTGCTGGAGAAACTCACCAGGCCGAGCCCGCCAATGCCCGAGGAGTTGTTGGCAAAGCCTGCGACGCTCAAACTCGAGATCGCAGCGCCCCAGCCTTCGCACTCGCAGCCGGCAACGGTGGAATCATTGCCGGTGGCAACGTTCGCCAATCCGACACCGGCAAAGTTCAGTTGCCCGAGATCGTTCACACCCAGTCTGACCGTGCCGTTGCTGATGACGGCGGCCGCGTGGGCGGTGCCCAGCGTCGCGGCGAACAGCGCGGCCGCGAGTGTGGTGAGATGGCGCTTTTTCATCGTTTCTCTCCTATATCCAGAACGAGCCGCCTTGCGTGGATCGCCTTGGCCACAAACTCGTTGGCGATCATTAAGCAGCAAGCGTGCCAGGCAATCGCATAGTATTTACAAACAATGACTTGTGTTTATTTGGCCCGGATACTCGCGCGGCACGGGCACGACACTGTCAAGAATTCCGACGCCCGCGCCGGCCCATAGGTGTGTGATGATTCACGCGGCGGCTCGCGCCGAGCGCAGCCCGCCTCGCGAGGCGGGCGCGGCCATTGTAAATTCCGCCGACAAGCGGGACTGCGCCGGGGGCAGCATCCCGCCGGCATCGGAGGCACGGCATGGAAGCGGAAGAGATCTTTTCCGGCATCGGACGCTGGCAGGCGCAGGGCCTGGGCACCGCGCTCGCCACCGTCATCCGCACCTGGGGTTCTTCCCCGCGAGCCGCCGGCAGCCACCTGGCGGTCGCGGACTCGGGCGAGTTCGCCGGCTCGGTTTCGGGCGGGTGCATCGAGGGCGAGGTGATCCGCGAGGCGCAGGAGTCGATCCGTTCGGGCCGTTCGCGCGTGCTCGAATTCGGCGTGAGCGACGAGCGGGCGTGGGAGGTGGGACTGGCCTGCGGCGGGCGCGTGCAGGTCTATGTCGAGCGCATCGGCGCGGGCGCACAGGACGCGAGCGCGGCCATCGCGCAGGCGCTCGCCGCCCGCCGGCCGCTCGCGCGGCTCGTGCGCCTCGCCGACGGGCAGCAGGCACTGCTCGGGGACGAAGGCGCGAGCGGCGCACTCGTGCTTCCCGGGGAAGCGGCCGCCGAGGCAGTAGCGATGCTCGCGCGCGGTGCGAGCGGCATGCTCGAAGCCGCACCCGGCGTCTTCGTTCGCGCCTACGCGCCCGCCCCGCGGCTGCTCGTCGTCGGCGCCGTCCACATCGCCCAGGTGCTGGCGCCGATCGCGGCCTGCGCCGGCTTCGAGCTCATCGTGATCGATCCGCGCCGGGCCTTCGCCGCGCCCGGGCGCTTCCCCGGCGTCACGCTCGATACCCGCTGGCCCGACGAGGCGCTCGCGGCCATCGGCCTGGACCCGGCGACCGCCGTGGTCGCGCTCGCCCACGATCCCAAGCTCGACGATCCGGCGCTCGCCGCCGCGCTCGCGAGCCCCGCCTTCTACGTCGGCGCGCTCGGCAGCCGGCGCACGCACGCGAAGCGCCTCGCGCGGCTCGCGGAGCTCGGGCTGGCCGAAGCCTGCGCGCGCATCCACGCGCCGGTGGGCCTCGACCTCGGCGGGCGCGCCCCGGCAGAGATCGCGGTCGCCATCGTGGCCGAGCTCATCCGCGTGCGTTACCGCGGCGAGGCGGGGTGACGATGGAATCGGGCCCGGCGCGCGAGGCGCACATCGCCGCGCTCATCCTCGCCGCGGGCAGCTCGCGCCGCATGGGATCGAACAAGCTGTTGGCGCCGGTGGACGGCACGGCGATGGTGGCGCGGGTGGCCGATGCCGCGATCGCCTCGCGCTGCGCCTGGGTCACGGTGGTCACCGGCTTCGACGCCGAGCGCATCCGGGCGGCGCTCGCGGGCCGCCGGGTCGCCTTCGCGCACAATCCGGACCATGCCGAAGGCATGGCGGGCTCGCTCGCCCTCGGGCTCGCCGCGCTGCCCGAAGAAGCCTCGGCCGCAGTCGTGCTGCTCGCCGACATGCCGCGCATCGAGCCCGCGCACATCGACGCGCTGATCGCGGCCTACGCCGCCCGCGACGCCGTCATCGTCCCGGTGCGCGCGGGCAGGCGCGGCAACCCCGTGCTGTGGCCGCGCCGTTTCTTCGCCCGGATGGCGGGGCTTTCCGGGGATCGCGGCGCGCGTTCGCTGATCGAGGCCTGCCCGGCCGAAGTGCTCGCGGTGGAAGTGGACAGCGATGCCATCTTCCTCGACGCCGACACCCCGGCCGAACTCGCCGCCCTGCAACAATAACAATAATGGGGTCAGACACGATTATCACGATGATCATCCGGCTCGGCGAACACGATCCTGAGCGCCTTTTAGTCGTGTCTGACCCCATTATTGCGCCGATCTCCTAGATCGGCACGAACCACAGGCCTGTCTTCTTGATTTGCTCATACATCCAGGTCGGGTCGATGTCCGCACCGTCAGGCCAGGTCACGACGCCCAGATCGAGACGGGCCTGATCGAAATAAGCCTTGTCCTTGAGCGCTTCGAAGATTCCGCATCGCTCCGAAGTCAGGACGGATGAAAGATCCGCGATGCCCTTCGTGCCGTCCATGAACGTCACGGCCAGACGATACTCCGGCAGCACGGACAGCGCCTTGACCCGCCAGGGTGCGGCGGGGATCACTCCAGCGGTTCGATCCGTTTCGGAAGCTGTTTGGATTGACACAGATTCCAGTCCTCCATCAATTCCCGACGATGCTCGATGGCCCACTCCATCGTCAGGTTGAGCGCCCGCCTGGGCAGGCTGCCGCCGATCACCTCAAGCGTGCGAATGTCGATCAACGCTTCATGTTCCGCATACATCGCATGAAAATGCGGTGGCGCGTGTTCTTTCCAGAACATTTGAATGACGATGCCGAAGAACTGACTGATCGTAGGCATTGCGCGCGGGCGGGAACATGGGCGCCCAGATCGCGGGCTCTCGCGGCATTATAATCGTCGAGCCACCGGCCGAACCTAGCCGTTGCCGAACCGGGCATGCGAAATAATGGGGTCAGACACGATTAAGAAAACAGGGTCGTGATCGCCGAGCCGGATGATCATCGTGTCTGACCCCATTGTTGTGGCATCACCCTCGGATGCGCGGGCGGCCTTCCCGCTGCTCGCGCACGATCCCGGCCTGCATTACCTCGACAACGCCGCCACTTCCCAGCTCTGCGCGGCGGCGCTCGATGCGCTCGTGCGCCACGAGACCACCTGCCGCGCCAACGTCCTGCGCGGCACCCACCGGCTGGCGGAGGCGGCCGACGCGGCCTACCGCGAGGCGCGGGCCGCCGTCGCCCGCTTCCTCGGGGGTGTGAGCGCGGACGAGATCGTGTTCACTTCCGGCGCCACCGCTTCGCTCAACCTGCTCGCGCACAGCCTCGGAGCGACGCTCGCCGAAGGCGACGAGGTCCTCGTCTCGGTCGCCGAGCACCACAGCAACCTCGTTCCCTGGTTCATGCTGCGCGAGCGGCGCGGCATCGTGCTGCGCGTGCTGCCGGTCACCGCGGGCGGACGCATCGATCTCGCACGGCTGCCCCAGGCCATGGGCCCGCGGCTGCGGCTGATCGCGCTCACCCACTGCTCGAACGTCACCGGCGCGGTCACCGCACTCGCGCCGCTGGTCGCGGCGGCGAAGGCGGCAGGCGCCCTGGTGGCGCTCGACGGCGCGCAGGCGGTGCAGCACGGACCGGTCGACGTGCGCGCGCTGGGCGTCGATTTCTACGCCTTCTCCGGCCACAAGTGCTTCGGGCCGAACGGGGTCGGCGTGCTGTGGGGCCGCAGGGAAGTCCTGGAGCGGATGCCGCCGTTCCTGGGCGGCGGCGGCATGGTCGACCGGGTCGAGCTCACGGGTGCGAGCTGGGCCGCCCCGCCGCGCCGCTTCGAGGCCGGCACGCCCCCGATCGCGCAGGCGGTCGGGCTGGGGGCGGCGCTCGACTGGATGACGGAGCTGCCGTGGGCCGCGATCCGCGCCCGCGAGGCGCGGCTCACCCGCCGCCTCATCGACGGCCTGGAACCTCTGCCGGGCGTGCGTATCCTCGGGCCGCGGGACGATGCGGCGCGCGCGCCCATCGTCTCCTTCGACGTCGAGGGCGTCCATCCCCACGACCTCGTCCAGGTGCTCGACGAGCGCGACGTTGCGGTGCGCGGCGGCCATCACTGCGCCCGGCCGCTGATGGCCGCGCTCGGGGTGGAAGCCTGCACCCGCGCGAGCCTCGCGCTCTACAACGACGAGGCCGACGTCGATGCGCTGATCGAGGCACTGGCGCATGCGCTGAGACTGTTGCGGTGAGCGATTCGATTTACCAGGAAGCGATCAAGACGCTCGCGCAGGCCGCGCACGGCGCCGGCACGCTGGAGGCCGCAACGGGCGAGGCGCGGCTCGACAATCCGCTGTGCGGCGACCGCGTGCGCGTGCAGTTGCGCATCGAGGGCGGGCGCATCGCCGCGCTGGCGCACGAGGTGCGCGGCTGCCTGCTGTGCCGCGCCGCCGCCGCCGCGCTCGGCCTGCGCGCGCCCGGTTCGAGCGCCGAGGAACTCGAAGCCGCCGCGGCTGCCCTCGCCCGCCTGCTCGAAACCGGGGAGCCGCCTGCGGGACTGTGGAGGGAGCTCGCCGCGTTCGCCCCGGTGCACGCCCACCCCGGCCGCCACGCCTGCGTGCGCCTGCCGTTCGATGCCGCGATCGAGGCGCTCAGCCGCGCCGCGGCAGGCTCGGGCTGACCAGCATCGCGGCGAACAGCCACAGGTAGATCAGGAAGGCGATCGCCCAGGCGGTTGCGGCGGCCGCGAGCAGATCCGGCACGGCGAATGCGGCCGCGAGCCGCAGCAGGGCCGCGGCCAGCGCGGCCGCGAGGGCGAGCGGCGCGAGCGGCGGCAGCTCGAGCGGCCGGCCGGTGTGGCGCAGGCTCACGCGCATCATCAGCGCCATCATCATGAGCCCGAGGCTGCCCACGGTGAAGGCGTGCAGCCAGGCGTCGGGCGCGGCGAGTCCGAGGTCGGCGAGACCGCGCAGGGCGAGCGCGAGCACCAGGAACGCATATCCCAGGTGCATCGGCCAGAGCAGGGGATCGTCCAGCACTTTCCAGCCCTGCCAGCGCGCGAGCCGCAGGCCATGCACGAGCGCGGCCGCGAATGCCGCGCCCGCGGCAGCTTCCCGCGGCACCGGCGCGAGCCCGGTGTAGAGGAAAGCGAGCGCGGCGAGGAGCGCCGCCCATTCGAGCGGCAGGCTGAAGCCGACCTCGCCACGCCCGCGTTCGCGCAGCCGGTTGCCGGTGAAGACCGGAGTCAGGAATCCGCCCTTGAGCACGTAGAGCAGCACGATCGCATACACGCCGGCGCGCAGCCCATAGCCCGCCTCGCCCGGCAAGCCGAGGCCGAGCGCGAGATGGAACAGGACGTCGGCGGCGAGCAGCCCGTAGAGCGGCGGCAGCGCCGCGAGGTAGAGCCTCTGCTTCACCGCGAGCAGCCGCGGCGTGAGCAGCACCGCGAGCGCGAGCGGAGCCGCGCAGTCGGCGGCCGCGACGAGCCATGCCGGAGTCCATGCCGAAGTCCACACCGCGACGCGTCCGGCGAGCCAGACAGCCACCAGGAAGGCGAGCCCGGCCCCGCGGATCTCCTTCATCCCCGCCCACGAAGGCAGTGCGGTGAGCAGGATGCCCGCGATGATCGCGCCGGCGAAGCCGAACACCAGCTCGTGGCCGTGCCACACGTTCCACGAAGCCGCGCCCGCGGGCGGCACCATCCCTGCGGCATCCAGGGCGAGCCAGCCGAGCATCACCACGACGCCGTAGGCGCTCCCCAGGAGGTAGAAGGGCCGGAACGGGGCCGACCAGAGCGGCGCCGCGAAGGCGCGTGCGCTGCTCACGGGGCCCCCTGCGCTGCTCACGCCGTCGCCTCCTTGCGCTCGTCGATGTCCGACGTTTCGGGAGGTCGGCGACCGACGGCGTTCGCGGGCGGTCGCATCCCCGCTGCGCGGGGCCCCTGCTCCCTGCTCACGCCGTCGCGATCCCGAGCGATGTGCGCAGTGGCGCGATCCTCTCCAGCGCCGCCCGCGCGGCCGCCTCCTTCACCGGCCCGTATCCGCGGATCGCGCCGTAGCGCTCGACCAGTCTCACGCTCTCGTCGAGCCGCTCCGCCGTGAGCCCGGCCACGATCGCATCCAGGTCGCGCTCGAAGTCGCGCAGCAGCCGGCGCTCGAGCGCGCGCTCGGCGCCGTGACGGAACGGATCGAGCGGCGTTCCGCGCAGCCGCCGTGCCCGCGCAGTGAGCCGCAGCGCGCCCATCATCCAGGGGCCGAAGCTGCGCTTGCGCGGCTCGTCGCCCGCCTTCCGCGGCCGGCCGAGGAAGGGCAGGCTGAAATGGAAGCGCAGCCGGAAGCCGCCCTCGAAATTCTCGGCCAGCGCGCGCGCGAAGGCCGGATCGCAGAAAAGCCGTGCGACCTCGTACTCGTCCTTGACCGCGAGCAGCCTGAAATGGCTGCGCGCCGCCGCCTCCGCGAGCCGCGTCGAACCGGGCACGCAGGCGGACTCGGCGCGGCGCACCGCCTCGATGCGGCTGCGATAGCGATCGGCCAGCGCGCGATCCTGATAGCGTTCGAGCTCTGCGCAGCGCCGCTCCACCACCTCTTCGAGGCTGCCGGACAGCCGCCGCGCCTCCGGGGTCCGCTCGGGCGGGAAGGCGATCGCCGCCACCGCGGACGCATCGCACGCGGCGCGCCGCCCCCAGCGGAAGGCGTTCCGGTTGGCCTCCACCGCCGCGCCGTTCAGCTCGATCGCGCGCAGGAGGGCCTCTTCGCCGACCGGCACCAGCCCCTTCTGCCAGGCGTAGCCCAGCAGCAGCAGGTTGGCGAAGATCGCGTCGCCCACCAGCGCCTGCGCGAGCGCTCCGGCATCGAGGAGATCCAGGTGCTCGGCGCCGACCGCCTGGGCGATTTCGCGCTCCATGCGCGCCTGCGGAAATTCGAGATCGGGATCGGTCAGGAACTCGCCCGTCATGCGCTGCGTGCTCGCCGCCACCGCGCGCGTGTGCCCGGCGCGGATCTTGGCGAGCGGCTCCTCGCCCAGCGTGGCCATCAGGTCGCAGCCGAGAAGAGAATCGGCCTCGCCGGTCGCGATGCGGGTGGCATGGAGCCGGTCCTGCCGCTCGCAGATCCGCACGTGCGACATGACCGGGCCGCCCTTCTGCGCGAGCCCGGTCATGTCGAGCACGGTGACGCCCTTGCCTTCGAGGTGCGCGGCCATGCCGAGCAGCGCGCCCACGGTGACCACGCCGGTACCGCCCACGCCGGTGACGAGGATGCCATAGGGTTCCTCGACCGCGGGCAGCACCGGCTGCGGCAGCGGGCGATCGCCGGGAGCCGCCGCAGTGCCCGCGCGCAGCCGCCCGCCCTCGACCGTGACCAGGCTCGGACAGAAGCCCGCGAGACAGGAGTAATCCTTGTTGCACGACGACTGGTCGATCGCGCGCTTGCGGCCGAACTCCGTTTCCACCGGCACCACCGCAAGGCAGTTCGACTTCACCCCGCAATCGCCGCAGCCCTCGCACACGCGCTCGTTGATGAACACGCGGCGTGCTGGATCGGGGAAGGCGCCGCGCTTGCGCCGCCTGCGCTTCTCGGCGGCACAGGTCTGGTCATAGACGAGGACGGTGACGCCGGGAGCCTCGCGCAGCTCGCGCTGGATGCGGTCGAGTTCCTCCCTGGGGCGAACCTCGACGCCCGGCGCGAAGCCCGCATCCCTGCCGTACTTCTCCGGCTCGTCGGTCATCACCACGATCCGCCCCACGCCCTCGGCCGCGATCTGGCGGGTGAGCTGAGGCACCGTGAGCGGCCCGTCGAGGGGCTGACCCCCGGTCATCGCCACGGCGTCGTTGTAGAGCAGCTTGTAGGTGATGCTGACGCCCGCGGCCACGGCGGCGCGGATCGCCAGGATGCCGGAGTGGAAATAGGTGCCGTCGCCCATGTTGGCGAACACGTGCCGGGTTCCGGTGTGCCGCGCCAGACCGAGCCAGGTCGCGCCCTCCCCGCCCATGTGCGTCCACATCAGCGTGTCGCGCTTCATCCATACCGCCATCAGGTGGCAGCCCACGCCGGCGAGCGCGCGGCTTCCCTCGGGCACGCGGGTCGACGTGCTGTGCGGGCAGCCCGGACAGAACCACGGCAGCCGCACGACGGCTTCGTGCGAAACCGCCGCCGCGCGTTCCTGCGCGTCGAGCGCAGCCATGCGGGCACGGATGCGCTCCGAGTCGTGGAAGCGGGCGATGCGAGAGGCGATCGCGCGCGCCACGATCGCCGGGGTCAGCTCGCCCGTGGGCGGCAGCAGCCAGCGGCCGTGATGCTCCGACCATTCGCCGTGCTCGTCGTACTTGCCGACCACGCGCGGGCGGACGTCCTCGCGCCAGTTGTACAGCTCCTCCTTGAGCTGGTACTCGATGATCTGGCGCTTCTCCTCGACGACCAGGATCTCCTCCAGCCCGCGCGCGAATTCGCGCATCCCTGCGGCTTCCAGCGGCCACACCATGCCGACCTTGTACAGGCGCAGGCCGATCGCCGCCGCGCTCGCCTCGTCGATGCCGAGGTCGTCGAGCGCCTGGCGCACGTCCAGGTAGGCCTTGCCGCAGGCGACGATGCCCAGGCGCGCCGCAACCGCCTCGCCCGCGCCGCCGAACACGAGATGATCGAGCCGGTTGGCACGGCAGTAGGCGAGCGCCGCGTAGACCTTGTATTCCTGGATGCGGTACTCCTGGGCCGGCTGCGGATCGGGCCAGCGCAGATGCACGCCGTCGGGCGGCAGCGCGAAGTCCTCCGGCAGGACGATCCGCGGGCGCTCCGGGTCGAGCTCGACCGTGGCCGAACTCTCCACCGTGTCCGAGGTGGTCTTCAGCGCCACCCACACGCCGGCGTAGCGCGACATCGCCCAGCCGTGCAGCCCGAGGTCAAGGTAGTCCTGGATGCCGGCGGGCGCGAGCACCGGGATGCCGCAGGCCGAGAAGATGTGCTCGGTCTGGTGCGCGACCGCCGAGGAGCGCGCCGCGTGGTCGTCGCCGGCCACCGCCAGCACGCCGCCGAAGCGCGCGGTGCCGGCATGATTCGCATGCCGGAACACGTCTCCGCAGCGATCGACCCCCGGCCCCTTGCCGTACCACAGGGCGAAGACGCCGTCGTACTTCGGCTGCGGGAACAGGTGAAGCTGCTGGGTGCCCCAGCAGGCGGTGGCGGCGAGGTCCTCGTTGACTCCCGGCAGGAACTGGATGTGATGCGCGTCGAGCTGCGGCTTCGCCTGGCGCAGGGCGGTATCGAGCCCGGCGAGCGGCGAGCCACGATAGCCGGAGACGAAGCCCGCGGTGTTGATGCCTGCGGCCGCGTCGCGCTCGCGCTGGAGCATCGGCAGCCGCGCGAGCGCCTGCACGCCGGTCATGAACACCCGCCCGCGCGCGAGGCGGTACTTGTCGTCGAGGTTGACCCGGGCGAGGCTCATGGGAGCGGATCAGCGCACGAAGCGGGTGAGCCAGAGCGTGATCGCAGGGAACGCGACCAGGATCGCGAGCCGCACGACGTCCGCGCAGATGAACGGGAAGACGCCGCGGAACACTTCCCTCGTGGGCACCTCGGGCAGCACGCCGCGCAGCACGAAGACGTTGAGCCCGACCGGCGGGGTGATGAGGCTGATCTCGGTGATCACCACCACGATGATGCCGAACCAGACGAGGTCGAAGCCGAGCTGCTGCACCAGCGGATAGAACAGCGGCACGGTGAGCAGGATCATCGACAGGCTCTCCAGCACGCAGCCGAGCACGACGTAGATGGCAAGGATGGCGACGATCACCAGCATCGGCGCCGAATGGAAGGATTCGGCGAAGCCCGTCAGCGCCGCGGGCAGGCCGGTCATGTTGACGAAGTTGGCGAAGATGAGCGCACCGATCAGGATGGTGAACATCATCGCCGTGGTGACCGTGCTCTCGACCAGCACCTCGCGCAGGAAGCCGAGGTCGAGCCCGCGGCGCACGGTCGCGAACAGCAACGCTCCGGCCGCGCCGATGCCGGCCGCCTCGGTCGGGGTGAAGACGCCGCCGTAGATGCCGCCCATCACGAGGAGGAACAGCGCGAGCACGCCCCACACCGCGCGCAGCGCCGCGAGACGCCCGCGCCAGGGCACGCGGCTGCCGGGCGGCCCGGCCGCGGGATCGAGGCTCACCGTGACCTTCACGGCACCGAGGTAGCACAGGATCGCCACCAGCCCCGGCAGGATGCCGGCCGCGAACAGCTTGCCGATGTTCTGCTGGGTGAGGATGCCGTAGATCACCAGGATGACCGAGGGCGGAATAAGGATGCCCAGCGTGCCGCCGGCGGCGATCGAGCCGGCCGCGAGCGAGTCCTTGTAGCCGAAGCGGCGCATCGGCGGCATCGCCACCTTGGCCATCGTGGCGGCGGTGGCGATCGAGGAGCCGCAGATCGAGGAGAAGCCGCCGCACGCGACCACGGTGGCCATCGCGAGCCCACCCTTGCGGTGGCCGAGAAAGGCGTAGGAGGCGTTGTAGAGTTCCTCCGACAGGCCGGCGCGGGTGACCAGGTTCCCCATCAGGATGAACAGCGGCACGATCGAGAGCGTGTAGTTCATCCCGGTCTCGAAGGCGACGCTGCCCACCATGGAGAGCGCCGCCTGCGCGTTGACCATCCACGCGAAGCCGAGGAAGCCGACGAGACCCATCGCGAAGGCGATCGGCAGGCGCAGGAAGGTCAGCACCAGCATCAGGGCGAAACCGGTCAGCGCCTCGGTCATCGCCTCATGCCTGCCGCGGCGTTTCCCGGACGAGGGCCAGCGCGAGCAGGACGACCGCAGTCACCGCCGCCTGCATGCTCATGTAATAGACGAGCGGGGGCACCGGGATGTGCAGCGTCGCCGTGGTGTCGCCGGAGGCCACCATCTGCCCGGCCTTGACCCACAGCCGCCACGCCAGCGCGCCCAGGCACGCCGCCGCGAGCAGGTGGATCGCGAAATCGCGTCCGGCACGCAGTGCGCGGGGCACCGCGGCATCGAACAGATCGACCGTCACCTGCTGCCCGCGCAGCGTGGCGAGCGGCAATCCGGTGAAGATCAGCGCGCCCATCGCCAGCTCGGTGATCTCGAAACCGCCCGGAATCGGTGCGCCGAAGAAATAGCGCCCGGCGACGTCCGCGCAGGTCAGCGCCATGATGAAGAACAGCGTCGCCGCAGCGACGATCCCGAGCAGCCGGTCGAAGCCGGCCGCCCGGTGCGCGGGAAGCCCCGCGCGCGGATCGTCGGGGGCGGCGGCCATCGCCTACCTTCCGGCCTTGCGGATCTCCGCGCGCAGCTCGCCCATCAGCGCGGCACCATCGACGCCCTTGGCTTTCGCCGCGTCGTACCAGCCGTGCTCGACCGCATCGGTCTTCGCCTTGATCTCCGCGAGCAGCCTCGGGGAAGCGGGCTGGACGGCGATGCCGGCCTGGCGGATCGCGGTGAGCCCCGCTGCGTCGGCTTCGTCCCAGGCCTCGCCTGCGCGCCGCGCCAGAGACTCGCCCGAGAGCTTCAGGACCGCCTGCTGGTCGGCCTTGGACAGGGCCGCGAACTTCGCCGGGTTCATCATGAAGACGAAGCTGGTGTTGTACAGCCCGCCCGGAACGACGGTGGCATGCTTGACGACGCCGGTGAGCTTGAAGTTCGCGACCGTCTCGTGCGGAAAGAACAGTCCGTCCGCGACTCCCGAATTGAGCAGTTCGTAGGCCTGGGTGGACGGCTTGAGCAGCGGCACCGCGCCGAGCGCTTTGGCGATGTCATTGACCACGCCGCCACCCACCCGCACCTTCATTCCGGCGAGATCGGCGAGCGCGTTGATCGGCCGCTTCGTGTTGTAGATATGCCCCGGTCCGTGGGTGAACACGGCCAGCGCGACCACACCCTTGTGCTCGTCGGCCTTGGCCAGATGTTTCTCGTAGACGCGCTGGTAGGCGACCGAGGTCGCTTCCGCGGAGTCGCCCAGGAAGGCGAACTCGGCGGCCTTGGTGAGCACAAAGCGTCCGGGCGTGTAGCCATGCACCGCGAACGAGACGTCGGCCAGGCCGTCGCGCACCGCGTCGAAGCTCTGCGGCGGACTGGCGACCGCCTTGGGCAGCAGCTTGAACTTCACCCGCCCCTGGGTCGCCTTCTCGACTTCCTGCGCCCACGGCAGCAGCATCTTCGCGGTGATGATGTGGGAGGGCGGCACCCACGAAGAGATCGTCAGTTCCGTCGTCTGTGCATGAGCCGGAATGGCAAGTCCCGCCGCGACCGCAATCGAACACCCCGTGATCCAGCATTTCGCTTTCATCTTCTTCCTCCTTGGTTGACTTCCATCCGGAGCCCATTCGGAGCAGCCCCGCTTTCCACACCGCCCGTCCCATTGTAGCGATCCCCACTGTTCGGTGTTCGCACGTTCGGTCGCTGCGGCCGGCATGCGGGTATCCTTTCTGCATCGTACTTTCATGCAGGCGGAGCGGCGATGGAACATGCAGTCATCCGGCGAGCCTTCGCCGGGCTGAGCGACGGACAGATCCACTACGCCGAATGCGGTGCCCCGCACGCCCCGGCCGTGCTGCTGCTGCACCAGACGCCGCGCAGTTGGGCCGAGTACCGCGCCGTCCTTCCGCTCGTCGGCGAGCGCTACCGCGCGATCGCGATGGACACGATCGGATTCGGCGATTCGGCCGCCCCGGCCCGGCCTGCCACGGTGGAGCGCTGGGCGGTGGTGGCGATCGAGCTGCTCGACGCGCTCGGCATCGCCCGCGCCCATGTCGTCGGACATCACACCGGCGGCGTGATCGCGGTCGAACTCGCGGCCGCCTACCCGGAGCGGGTGGGCAGGCTGGTGCTGTCCTCGACGCCCTTCATCGACGCGGCCTTCCGCAGCGCGCGCGCCGGAGCGCCCGGCATCGACGAGGTCGAGCGGCAGCCGGACGGTACCCATCTTGCGGCGCTCTGGCAGCGGCGGCAGGCGTTCTATCCGCCCGGCCGGCCCGACCTGCTGCACGCGTTCGTGCTCGATGCGCTGAAGGTCATCGAGCGCATCGAGGACGGCCATCGCGCGGTCGCCGCCTACCACATGGAGGAGCGCATCGGGCGCATCACACAGCCGGTGCTGGTGATCCGCGCGCTCGCCGATCCGTTCGCCTCGCCGCATGCGGCGGCACTGTGCGCTCATCTCGCGCAGGCGCGCCTCATCGACATCCCCGAGGGCATGGTGCCCCTGCCCGACCAGCTCCCCGCGACCTTCGCCCGCGCGGTTCTCGATTTTCTCGACGCGGATCATTGAACCCGGATCCCGCGGTCGCGTCTTTCGTCGCACGGGTGGAATCTTCCGCCGCACGCCAAGGCCGCATGGATGCATCTTCGTGCCCGCCCGGCGGGCAAATATCGTGTCTGACCCCATTTCTTCACCCGGTCGCGCCGAAATCGGGTTGCCGCCGTTCCAGGAAGGCCGCGATCCCCTCGCGTGCCGCCGCAGTGCAGGCGACGCGGCCGAACGCCTCGTAGCCGACCTCGAGCGCCGCCGCCAGCGTGGGCGCGGCAGCCGCAGCGCGCACCGCCTGCTCGATCACGCCGACCACGGTCGCGCTGAGCACCCTGCCGTCGGCGGCGCGCGCAGGCGCGGCGTCGAATTCCGGCACCGCGACCGGAGCGTCGGGGATCGGCTCCACCCGGCCCGCCAGCGCATGCGCCCGCGCGAGGGCCTGCGCGAAGAGCGCGTCGAGGTCCTCGGCCAGTGCGTCCACGATGCCGAGTTCATGCGCGCGCTCCGCGCCGAGGCGCTCGGCGCGCACCAGCATGCCGTGGAAGACCGCGGCGGCGCCGGGCCAGCGCCGGTACGGCACGACCATCGCGCCGATCGCCGGCAGGATCCCGAGCGTGACCTCGGGGAGCTGCATCCACGCGCCCTTCACCGCCACCAGCGCGTGGCAGCGCATCGCGAGTTCGAACCCGCCGCCCAGCGCCATGCCGTTCAGCGCCGCGACCACCGGCTTGCGCATCGCGTCCAGATGCACGAGCAGCCGCGAGCAGGCGCGCGCGTACTGCACGGACGCTCCCGCATCGCCGAGCATCGAGGGAAAGCGGCCGATGTCGGCACCTGCGCAGAAGGCCTTCGTCCCATAGCCGGTGAGGACGAAACCGGCGATGCCTGCGTCATGCTCGCCGGCGCGGATGGCGTCCAGGATCTCGCCGGTCATCTCGTCATGCAGCGCATTGAGCGCCTCGGGCCGGCGCAGCGTGATCACGCGCACGTCGCCCAGGTCGTCGACCAGCACGTGACGCCAGCGCGGCGGGTAGGCGGCGAGCGGGCGCTTCGCCACCGGCATGCCGGGACGCTCGCGCGAAAGGCGCTCGAGCAGCCGCGAGGTCTCGGCGTCCCCGAGCGCGTCCATCAGCTCCAGCGGCCCGCGTTTGAAGCCGAGCGCGGCACGGCAGCCGAGATCGAGATCGGCGGCCTCTCCGATGCCGCGGTCGAGGATGTCCACCGTCTGCGACAACAGCACGCCGAGCAGGCGGTCGCGGATGCGCGCGCGCGTCGCCTCGGCCACGGCGACCGGGCGGCCCGGCGCGCAGGTCGCCCAGCACTCGACCGAGCGGAAGATCGGCGCCGGCAGGTAGTGGTCGCCTTCCTCTCCGGCCTGGAGCGTGTTGGTCTCGACGATGATCGGGTTGCCGTGCGCGAGGTTGAGCACAAAGAACGGCCCCGCATGCACGAACTCGCCGGCCACGCTGTCGATCTCGGCGGCGGTCGCGCATTCGAGCAGCATCGCGGCCTCGTTGCACCAGTTGTCGAACACGCGGTCGAGCATGAAACAGGGCGCGTCCGCGGTCGCCAGCGGAACCTTGCCGGTGGCGGCGAAGAACCGCCGCAGCCAGGCGACGAGCGCCGGATCGGCCCGCGCCCAGTCGATCACCTCGACCACCGGGTTGCGCCAGGCCGGAGCGAAGAAGTGCGTCACCGTCGCGCGCCCCGGATGCTTCAGTCCGGCGAAGATGCGCGCGGCGGGCAGCGAGCTGGTGTTGGAGGTGATCATCGCGTCTTCGGCCACGCGCGCCTCGACATCCGCGAAGATGCGGCGCTTGAGCGCTAGATCCTCGGTGGCGGCCTCGAGCACCCAGTCGCAGCCGCCCACGGCATCGTAATCGGTGGCCCCGTCCAGATCGCGCAGCAAGGCTTCGGCTTCCGGCGCGGCGAGCTTGCCCCGCGCCACCGCCTTGTCCGCGTATTCGCGCAGCCGGGCAGCCGCGGCGTCGATCGCCTCCTGCCGGATATCGACCAGGGTAAGCCGCAGCCCCGGCACCGCGCTCTTCAGGTAGTACGCGATGTCGGGTCCGATCGTGCCCGCCCCGATGACCGCGACATGCCGCGGCAGCGACCGCGACGCGGGTTCGAGCAACGGATTGGCAAGACGTACGGCAGTCATTTCACCCTCTCCTGTCCCCTGGTTTCGGGTTTCGGGTTCTTCTGTGCCCTGTCCCCTGTCCCCTGATCCCTGTCCCCTGCCAACCCGAGATACGACTCGGCCACCCGCGGGTTGCCGGCGAGTTCCGCCGCGCTCCCCGAAAGCACGACTTCGCCGGTTTCGAGCACGTAGCCGCGGTCGGCGATTCCCAGTGCGGCGCGGGCGTTCTGCTCGACCAGCAGGATCGAGACGCCGGTCTCGCGCAGCTCCGCGATGATGCGCAGGATGTCGCGCACGATGCGCGGGGCGAGTCCGAGACTGGGTTCGTCGAGCATCAGCAGCCTCGGCTTCGCCATCAGCGCGCGCCCGAGCGCGAGCATCTGGCGCTCGCCGCCGGAGAGCGTCGCCGCGAGCTGGGCCCTGCGCTCCTTCAGTCGCGGGAAGCGCGCATAGACCTCGCCCAGCTCGTTCGCGGCGCCGCGCTCGCCGCGGCGCACGCGCTGGAAGGCGCCCAGGCGCAGGTTGTCCTCGACCGTGAGTTCGCCGAACAGCTCGCGACGCTCGGGCACCAGGCACAGCCCGGCCGCCACGCGCGACTCCACCGGGAGCGCGCCGATGTCGGCGCCGTCATAGCGTATCGTTCCGCTGCTCGCCAGCAGGCCCATGACCGCGCCCAGCAGTGTCGTCTTGCCGGCGCCGTTGGGGCCGATGACGGTGACGATGGTGCCCCGCTCCACGCGCAGGCTCACCCCGTGCAGGGCGTGCACCTTGCCGTAGCGCACCCGCAGATCGTCGACTTCCAGCAGACGGCTCATGATCCGGTTTCAGGTTTCAGGTTTTTCTGTCCCCTGTCCCCTGCCTCCCCTCCGAGATAGGCCTCGATGACGGCGGGATCGCGCCGGACCTCGTCCGGCAGGCCCTCGGCCAGCTTCTCGCCGAAGTCCATCACCACCAGGCGATCGGCCAGTCCCATCACGAATTCCATGTCGTGCTCGACGAGCAGGATGCCGAGGCCCTCGGCGCGCAGCCGGTCGAGCAGCGCCGCGAGCGCGCGTTTCTCGCCATAGCGCAACCCGGCCGCGGGCTCGTCGAGCAGAAGCACCTGCGGGTCGCCGGCGAGAGCGCGCGCGATCTCGACCGCCCGCTGGCTCCCGAGCGGAAGGCTGCCCGCGGGCTCGAACAGATGCTCTCCGAGGCCCACGCGATCGAGCGCTCGCGCCGCCTCGGAGAGCAGCGTGCGCTCCTCGTCGCGCTCCGCGCGCAGCATCGCGGCGAGCGCGCCCCTGCCCCCGCGCAGGTGGGCCCCGATCGCGACGTTGTCGAGCACCGACATGCGCGACACCAGATGCACCTGCTGGAACGTGCGGCGCAGCCCGCGGCGGGCGATCTCGCGCGAGGGCAGCCGGTCGATGCGGCTGCCTTTGAGCCGCACCTCGCCTTCGTCGGCCGCGAGCGCGCCGCCGACCAGGTTGAACACGGTGGTCTTGCCGGCGCCGTTCGGCCCGATCAGGCCGAGGATCTCGCCGGCGTTCATCGCGAACGAGAGGTCCCTGACGGCGACGAGCCCGCCGAAACGCTTGCCCAGGCCGTGCACCTCGAGCAGCACCGTGCCGGCCGGCGGGGGGGCTTCGCGCGCCGGCGCCGCGACCTGCGCCGGGCGTTGCCTCGCGCCTTCCGGCAGCAGCCGCGCCAGCACCGGTGCGAGCCCGTCTCGCGCACGGTGCAACAGCAGCAGCATCAGCACGCCGAACACCACCGTCTCGTAGTTGCCACTGCGCTGGGAGAAGGCGGGGAGCCAGTCCTTCAGCCATTCCTTCAGGATCGTCATGATCGACGCGCCGACGAGCGCCCCCCAGACCTCGGCTGCACCGCCGATCACCGCCATGAACAGGTAGTCGATGCCGGCGTTGATGCCGAACGCATGAGGGCTGACGAAGCGCAGGAAGTGCGCGTGCAACCAGCCCGCGAGCCCCGCGAGCAGTGCGGCATGGACGAACACGAGGAGCTTGAGCGAAGCGGTATCGACACCGCAGCTCTCGGCCATCACGGCCCGGAAGCGCAGCGCCCGGATGGCACGCCCGAGCCGCGACGCGAGCAGGTTGCGCTCCGCCACCAGCGCCGCGGCGGTGAACGTCCAGATCAGATAGTAGGACTCGCGCCCGCTGTCGATGGCCCAGCCCCCGAGCGAGACCGGCGGCACATTGTCGATCCCGCTGTACTGGCCGAGCAGCGGCAGGTTGCCGAACAGGTAGTAGATCGCCACGCCCCAGGCGATGGTGGCGATGGCGAGGTAGTGGCCGGAAAGCCGCAGGGTCACCGCGCCCAGCAGCAGCGCACTCGCCGCAGTCGCCGCCAGGCTCGCCACCAGGCCCGCCCACGGCGAGAGGCCGGCGAGTGTCGTCAATCCCGCGGTCGCGTACGCGGCGATGCCGACGAACGCCTGCTGCCCGAACGAGACGATGCCCGCCACCCCGGTCATCACCACCAGGCCGAGGGTGACCAGGGTGGCGAGCCCAATGTAGTTGAGCAGCGTGACGTAGAACTCGGGCAGCGCGAGCGGCGCGGCCGCGGTCGCGAGCAGGAGAGCCGCAGCCAAGACTGCCTGCGCCCTCATTCTTCCTCATCCTCGACGGCGGGGTGGCGCGAGGCGAGCGAGCGCCACAGCAGCACCGGGATGATCAAGGTGAAGACGATGGTCTCCTTCAGCGCGCTCGCCCAGAACGACGAGAACGACTCGATCAGGCCGACGCCGAGCGCGCCGAGCGCGGCCAGCGGGTAGCTCGCCATGCCGCCGAGAATCGCACCGACGAATCCCTTCAGGCTGATCATCAGGCCGCTGTCGTAGTAGATGGTCGCGATCGGCGAGATCAGCACGCCCGAAGCCGCGCCGATCGCCGCCGCGAGCACGAAGGCGATGCTGCCGGTGAGCCCGGCGGGAATTCCGGCGAGCCGGGCGCCGACGCGGTTGATCGCCGTCGCGCGCAGCGCCTTGCCGACCAGCGTGTGCTCGAAGAACAGCCACAGCGCGATCATGCAGACCAGGCTCGCGCCGGCCACCCACACGCTCTGTGCTCCGATCTTCAGCACGCCGACGTCGAAGCGCGCCTCCGAGATCGGGTTCGTCCTCAGTCCCTCGCCGCCGAAGATCACGAGGCCGAGGCCGGACAGGACGTAATGCGCGGCCATCGAGACGATGAACAGCACCAGCACCGACGCATCGGCGAGCGGCCGGTAGGCGATGCGGTACAGCAGCGGCCCGAGCGGAACGACGAGTGCAGCCACGATCGCCATCTGCGCCCACAGGCCGAGGGCGTGCGCCGCCCCCCAGCGCGCCAGCGCAGCGATCGCCAGCGGCCCGGCGACGTACACGGCGAGGATGCGCGCAAGCCGGGCGGGCTCACGGCGCGCGAGCGCGCTCGCGCCCTCCAGCACCGCGACGATCGCTCCGCCCGCGATGAGCACCCAGACCGTGCCCGGGGTCTGCCCGGTCTGGAGCATGCCGAGCGAGAGCGCGGCGTAGGAGACGAATTCGCCCTGCGGCACGAAGATGATGCGGGTGACGGCGAACACCAGCAGCAGGGCGAGCGCGAGCAGCGCGTAGATCGCTCCCGTGGTGATGCCGTCCTGCACGAGCCACAGAACGATGTCGGCGCTCATCGGTTCCTGCCGCGGCTGCCGGGGGTTCGACTTGCCGGATCAGCCGCGGGAGTCCGCCCCGTCTACTTCAGCAGCCGCCATTCGCCATTGACCACCTGGACGAGCACGCGCGCGCGTTCGTCCAGGCCGTTGTGGTTCGCCGGGCTCATGTTGTAGACGCCGTGCGTTCCGATCACGTCCTTCACGTTCTCGAGGGCATCGCGCAGTGCCGCACGGAACGCGGGCGTTCCCGGCTTCGCCTTCTTCAGCGCCACCTTCGCGGCCGCGTCCAGCAGGGCCACGCCGTCCCAGCTGTAGCCGGCGAAGGCGTTGCGGCTGCCGGCGCCGAAGGCCGCCTCGTAGCGCTTCACGAAGTCGAGCGACACCGCCCTGGTCGGGAAGCTCTCCGGCAGTTCCTCGGCGACGATCAGCGCGCCGGTCGGGGCGATCGCACCCTCGGCGCTCTTCTTGCCGGTCTGGATGAAGGGGCGATTGACGGTGCCGTGATTGTGGTAGATCGGTCCCTTGTAGCCGCGCTCGCGCAGGGCGATCTGCGGCGTGGCGGCCGGCGAGCCGGAGCCGCCGACGACCACCGCGTCGGGCGCGGCCGCGGTGATCTTCAGCACCTGGCCGGTCACGCTGGGGTCGGCGCGCCCGAAGCGCTCGTTGGTGACCAGCTTGTAGCCGTTGCTCGCCGAGAGCGCATTCACGGCGTTGTAGACGAGATCGCCCCAGGTATCGGAGAAGCCGATGAAGCCGACCGTCTTGACGCCACGCGCCTTCATGTGCTGCGCCACCGCGCTCATCATCAGTTGGGTGGGCTGCGGCACGACGAAGGTCCAGCGGTTGCGCTCGGGCGCGAGCGGCGGCACCGGGGTGAGCGAGACCATCGGCGTGGCCGACTCGGCCGCGACCTGCGTCATCGCCACCGCCGAGGGCACGCCGTTGGAACCCATGATGGCGTCGACCTTGTCCTCGGTGACGAACTTGCGCGCGTTCTTCGCGGCGTTGTCGGGCTTCGACTCGTCGTCCAGGATGATGTAGCGCACCGGCTCGCCGCCGAGCGTCTTCGGCACGAGCTGGAAGGCGTTCTTGTACGGGATGCCGAGCGAGGACCCCGGCCCGGTGGTACCGAGCGTGACCCCGATCGTGATCTCGGCGTGAGCGGCCGCGGCTGCGACCGCGCAGGTGACTGCCAGTGCTGCCAGGCGTGCGTGCGTTCTCATGATTTCCCCTCCTTGTGGCTGTTGAAGACCTCGATCATCCTCCCGGCGGCGCTCTCACGCCACCACCCCGGCGCCATAAAGCGCCCCGACCTCGTCCGCGCCGAGGCCGGCCTCGGCCAGCACCCGCCGCGTGTCTTGCCCGTATCTCGGTGAAAAACCGAGTTCGCACTTCGCGCCTTCCACGTCGACTGCCATCGGCTGCATGTGCACGACGCGCCCGTCGGGCAGGGTGGTGCGCGTGAGCTTGTCGCGCAACGCCTCCAGCACACGCACCTGGCGGATGTCGCGGATGCGAGTGGAGGCGATGGTGGCGCGGCGAAGCTCCGCGAGGATCTCGTCCGCGGTGAAGGCGGCCGTCACCGCGCCGATGTCGGCATGGATCGCCTCGCGCTCGGCGTTGCGGCCTTCGTTGGTCGTGCGCACCTCATTGGCGATGCCCGCGAACTTCGGGATCGCGGTCAGGCGCTGCCACTGCACGTCGCTGCCGATGGCGAGAAAGACGTAGCCATCGGCCGTGGGATAGACGTTGGTCGGGACGAACTTGCGGTGCTCGTTGCCGGCACGGGTGATCTCCTCGTCCCGGCAGCCCAGGTCGACCAGCGGCAGCACGGTGATCAGCCAGGACGCCGCCGCCTGCAGCATCGAGACGTGGATCTCCGCGCCGGTGCCGGTCTCCTGGCGCTCGAGCAGCGCGTGCATCACGGCGGCATAGAGCTCGTCGCCGGCCTTGAGGTCGATCACCGGAATTCCGGTGAGCATGGGGCGGCCGCCGCGCTCGCCGGTGACTTCCATGTAGCCGGCCATCGCCTGGATCACCGGATCGTAGCCCGGCACCTCGGGCCAGTCCGGGCCCATCGCCGAGATGCCGCCCCAGATGAGTTCGGGACACGCCGCGCGCAGCCTCCCGGGTTCGATCCCCAGGGAGCGGTAGCGCGAGGGCACGGTGTTGCAGCAGAACACGTCGACGCCGAGTTCGCGGATCAGGCGCACGAGAAGCCGCTGCCCGCGTTCGTCCTTGAGGTTGAGCGCGATCGCCTCCTTGCCGACATTGGGCGCGATGAAGTAGGAGCGCCGGTCCTCGTCGGCCACCCGCGCGCCGATGTAGCGGTTGGGATCTCCCGGAAGCCCGCCGCCGGAAGGCGTGGCCTCGATGCGGATCACGCGCCAGCCCAGTTGCGCGAAGCGCAGCGTCGCGTAGGGCAGCGACAGCGCCTGCTCCATCGACAGAACCGTTCGTGTCTTCATGGCAAGCCGGGTTTCGGTTTCGAGTTTTTCTGGCACCTGTCCCCTGTCCTCCCCGTCAACGCTCCTCCCTCAGCGCCCGGTACACCTTCTCGGGCGTGAAGGGCAGCGCGAGGATGCGCACGCCGGTCGCGTTCTCGATCGCGTTCGCGGTCGCCGCCGCGATGCAGATCGCCGGCGCCTCGCCCACGCCCTTGGCGCCCTGCGGCCCTTCGCCGTCCAGGGTCTCGACGAAACGGACTGCGATCTCCGGGATCTCGGGCGCGGTCACCAGCTTGTAGTCGCGGAAGGCGGGATTGCGGATCCGCCCCTGCTCGACGATCAGCTCCTCGGTGAGTGCATAGCCCTGGCCCATGACGATGCCGCCCTCGATCTGGCCCTCGATCCCGAGGCGGTTGAGCACACGCCCGACGTCGTGTGCGCCGCTCACCTTCAGCAGGCGCACAGCGCCGGTCTCGGTATCGACCTCGACCTCGACCACCTGGCTCGCCCACGCATAGGCGGCCGAGACGTCGCCCTTGAACTGGCGGTCCTGGTGGTGCGAGGGCGGCTCGTAATAATGGGTCGTCATCACCAGCTCGGCCTTGTCGCTGAAGTGCAGCGAACGGATGAGCTTGGCGAGCGACAGCAGCGGATTGCCGCTGCGCTCTTCGACGATCTGGCCCGCGCGAAGATCGAGTGCCTGCGCCGGCAGGCCGGTCTGCTTCGCGGCGGCATCGAGGATCTTGGCGCGCGCCTTGCGGGCGGCGCCGATCGCCGAATTGCCGCCGATGAAGGTGGTGCGGCTCGCATGCACCCCCACGTCCCAGGGCGTGATCTCGGTGTCGTTGTTCACCACCCGTACGGCCGACAGCGGCAGGCCGAGCTCCTCGCACACGAGCTGGGCGAGCACGGTCTCGGAACCCTGGCCGATCTCGGAGGCTCCGGTGATCAGCGTCACCGCGCCGAAGTCGTCCATCTTCAGGATGGTGCCGCAGCCGTCCGACGGATAGATCTTGGCGCCCCCGCCCACGTGCAGCATCGAGGCCAGCCCCACGCCGCGCTTGAAGCGCCCCGGCTCCGCCTGCAGCGCGGCATAGGCGCGGCGCTTCGCCTGATAATCGCCGAGCTCCGCCGCGCTCTTCAGGCACTCCTTGAGGCCGCAGGTCTTGAACTGCATTCCCTGCGGCGTGACCTCGCCTGGGTCCTGCGCGTTCTTGAGCCGGAATTCCAGCGGATCGATGCCGAGCGCATCCGCCATCCGGTCCATGTGGCTCTCCACGGCGAAGGTCGCCTGCAGGTTGCCGTAGCCGCGGAAGGACCCCGCATACGGATTGTTCGTGTAGACCGCCTTCGTGTGGTAGCTGCAGTGGGGCACCCGGTAGAGCGAGGAGACGGTCTGCATCATCACGAACGGCGTGGTCGCTCCCCACGAGGTGTACGCGCCGTTGTCGTGGATCGTCTCCACCGCCCGGAAGGTGAGCGTGCCGTCGCGCCGGCAGCCGCTCCTGAGCTTGAGGATCACCGGCTGGCGCGTCGGCGAGGCGAGGAACTCCTCCTCGCGCGAGAACACCAGCTTCACCGGCCGCCCGGTCGCCCTGGCGAGGAAGACGCAGATCGGTTCGAACGGATAGATGTCGAGCTTGGAGCCGAAGCCGCCGCCGATGGGCGGCTGGATGATGCGGATGCGCGCCGGGTCCATGCCCAGGATCTCGGCGAACTCGCGCTTGTGCAGGAACGGAACCTGGGTATTGGAATACATCGTAAGGTTTCCGGAGGAGTCGAACTCCGCGATGATTCCTGACACGCCCATGCAGCAGTGGGTGACGTAGTGCAGCCGGAAGGTGTCCTCCACCACGAGGTCGGAGTCGGCCTCGCCGCGCGCGACGTCGCCCTGCTCGTAGTCGAACGTCATCGCGAGGTTGTCCGGCCGGCCGCTGTAGGCGACCGGCGCGCCCGGTTTCAGGTGCTCGGTGCCGCCGTCCGCGCCGTGCGGCTCGGGGTGGATGAGCGGTGCGTCCGGCGCGAGCGCATCGAGGGGATCGGTGAGCACGGGCAGATCCTCGTACTCGACTTCGATCAGCCGCAGGGCGGCCTGCGCGATCTCCTCGCTCTGCGCGGCGACGGCGGCGATCTCGTCGCGCGGACTGCGCACGCGGTCGGTCTTGAGCGGCAGGTGGTCCCTGGCGACGCCGATGGGCCGCTGCCAGGGCACGTCGGCAGCGGTGATCACCGCATGCACGCCGGGAAGCGCTTTGGCCTTCGAAGTGTCGATGCGCAGGATCTTCGCATGCACGCGCCCCGAGCGCAGGATCTTCCCGTAGAGCTGTCCGGGCAGATCGAGATCGTGGATGTAGCGGGTCTTGCCGCTCGCCTTTTCGGGGGCGTCGAGCTTGGCGATCCGCTTTCCGATCAGCGTTTCCCTGGCAATGATCTGCATCGCGCTCACTCCTGCGCTCCGGCCGCCCGCTCGATGGCCTCGACGATCTTGAAATAGCCGGTGCAACGGCACAGGTTGCCCTCGATGCCGCGCCGGATCTGCTCGCGCGTGGGATGGGGATGGGCGGTCAGCAGGTTGTGCGCCTGCACCACCATCCCCGGCGTGCAGAACCCGCACTGCACCGCGCCGGCCTCGACGAAGGCCTGTTCGATGCGCGCCCCGAGCGGATCCGCGGCCAGGCCCTCGATCGTGACGAGACTGCGGCCCTCGCAGTCGAGCGCGAACATCAGGCAGGAATTCACCGACCGGCCATCGACCAGGATCGTGCATGCGCCGCACTCGCCCTCGCCGCAGCCGAGCTTGGTTCCGGTCAGCCCGAGGACTTCGCGGATCAGCGCGAGCGCGCTCAGCTCGGGGCTGACCGATGCGCGCGTTGGCACGCCGTTCAGCGTGAATGCGATCTCACGTTTCGGCGACATCGGAAAGCATCCTTCTCAGCATGTTGTGGATCAGCTCCTTGCGGTACCAGGCGGAGGCGCGCACGTCCGAGATCGGATGAACCTCGTCGCGCGCGGCGCAGGCCGCCGCCTCCATCGTCTCCGGGTTCAGGACACGCCCTTCCAATGTCGCCTCGGCGGCCCGCGCGCGCACCACGGTGGGCGCCACCGCGCCGAGGGCGATGCGCACCTCGTGCAGGGCATTGCCGGCCTTGCGCGCGAGAAGGCCGATCGAGACCGCGGAGATGTCGAGCGCGGGACGGGTTCCGGACTTGAAGAAGCGCCAGATGGCGTCCGGCGCGGCTGCCGGCACCCGCACCGTGGCGAGCAGTTCGTCGGGCCTGCGGCGCGTGCGTCCCGGTCCGACGAGGAATTCCTCGAGCGGCAGCACGCGCCGCACGAGCGTTCCGTCGGGTTTCGACGCGAGCTCGACGCGCGCCCCCGCCGCGAGCAGCGGCACCAGCATGTCGCCGGCCGGCGAGGCGTTGCACAGGTTGCCGCCGATGGTCGCCGCGTTGCGGATCTGCGGGCTGGCGAAATGGTCCGCGGCCTCGGCGAGGATGGGACAGCGCTCGCGCACCGCCTCGTCGCCGAGCAGTTCTGCGATGGTGACGAGCGTACCGATGCGCAGCTCGCCGTCCTCCACCGCGATGCCCGAGAGCTCCGCAATGCGGCGGAGGTTGATCAGCATGGGCGCGAAGCGCACCTTGCCCGCATGGCTCGCCGGCATCAGGTCGGTGCCGCCGGCGAGCAGCGTCGCCTCGCCCGCCGCGAGCGCCTCGGCCGCCTCGTCCAGCGATGCCGGTGCCAGAACCCGCTCGATCTCGGCCACTGCGCTCACGCCCCCCGTTCAGAACCGGATCGGTTCATGGTAACGCCCGAACACGCCGACCAGCTCGCTCGCGATCTCGCCCACGCTGCAATAGCCCTGCACCGCTTCCAGGATCGCCGGCATCAGGTTCGCACCGGAGCGCGCGTCGGCGCGCACCCGCTCGAGGGCCTCGCGCGCGCGCCTGGCATCGCGCTGCGCGCGGATGCCGTTCAGCCGCTCGACCTGCCGCTGCGCGTCCTCTTCGTGGTAGGGGTGCATCTCGACCTTGCGCTCTTCCTCACCCTCGATCCGATAGCAATTCACGCCGACCTTGCGGAATTTTCCAGACTCGATGTCGCGCTGGCGCCGGTAGGCCTGCGCGGAGACTTTTGCCTGGATGATGCCCTCGGAGATCAGGCGCACGATGCCCCCCTGGGCATCGACCTCGGCCATGATCTCCTCCATCGCCTGCCGCATCCGGTTGGTGAGGGTCTCGACATACCACGAGCCGCCCAGCGGATCGACCGTGTCGGTGAGCCCCATCTCCTCGATCATGAGCTGCATCGTGCGCAGCGAGATGCGCTGCGCATACTCGCTCGGGATCGTGTAGGCCTCGTCGTAGCAGCACAGCGCCATGGTCTGCGCACCGGAGAGCGCCGCGATCAGGGCGTAATAGGCACCGCGCACGATGTTGACCTCCGGCTGCTCGAAGGTGAGCCCGCCGCCCCCGCCTCCGGCGATCATGCGCAGCCACATCGAGCCCGGCTTCTGTGCCCCGTACTGCTCCTTCATGATCTTCGCCCACAGGCCGCGCCCGGCGCGGAACTTCGCCACCTGCTCGAAGATGTTGCCGAAGATGTTGAAGTTGTAGGACAGCCGCCCGGCGAATTCATCGATGGGCAGGCCGCGCCGCAGCACCTCGTCGGCGTAGGCCTTCGCGATGCAGAAGGCATAGGCCATCTCCTGTGCCGGAGTGGCGCCGGACTCCCGGATGTGGTAGCCGCACACCGACACCGGGCTGTACTTGGGCGCATGCCGCGCGCAGTACTCGATGGTGTCGCCCACCAGGCGGATCGAGGGCTCGACCGGGAAGATCCAGGTTCCGCGGCCGATGAACTCCTTGAGGATGTCGTTCTGGGCTGTGCCGCGCAGCCGCGCGATGTCGTAGCCGCGCTTTTCGGCCATGGCCAGATACATGGCGATCAGGATCGCGGCCGAGCCGTTGATGGTGAGCGACACCGTGATGCGATCGAGGTCGATGCCCTCGAAGGCGATCTCGAAGTCGCGCAGCGTATCCACCGCCATGCCCACGCGCCCGACCTCGCCCTCTGCGAGCGGATCGCCGGAATCCAGCCCGCACTGGGTGGGCAGGTCGAAGGCGACGTTCAGTCCGGTCTGGCCGTTGGCGATCAGATACCTGAAGCGCTCGTTGGTCTGCTCCGCGTTGCCGAAGCCGGTGTACTGCCGCATGGTCCAGGGCTGCTTGCGGTACATCAGCGGATGGATGCCGCGCGTGAACGGATATTCGCCCGGCCGGCCGACGAAGCCGAAGCCGCCGCTCGCCTCGACCTCGTCCGCGCCGTAGAGCGGCGCGATCTCGATGCCGGATTCGTTGATGACGGTCTTTGGCTCCGTCTTGTCGTCGCGGCTCATCCGCGTTTCTCCCGGATGAAGGCGACGATGTCGTCGAGCCGCGTGCCGGTCGGGAAGATCCCCTCGAAGCCCAGCGCGCGCAGCGCCGCGTGATCCTGCGCCGGCAGGTTGCCGCCGATCACCCACAGCTTGTCGCCCAGTCCGTTCACTTCCAGCAGGGGCTTCAGCCGCCGGCAGAACGGCAGGTGCGAGCCCGCCATGCTGGACAGTGCGATCACGTCGACGTCCTCCTCCAGCGCGATGCGCGCGACCGCCTCGGGGCTCTGGCGCAATCCGGTGTAGATCACCTCCATGCCGGCATCCATGAGCGCGCGCACGACCACCTTCGCGCCCTGGTCGTGGCCGTCGAGCCCCGGCTTCGCCACCACCACGCGCAGCGGCCGCGATCGAACGTTCATGCCGCCGCCTCCGGCCGCGCGTCGGTGATCCGCACTCCTGCCGGTCGGCGGCCGAGCGCATTCGCGGGCGCTACGCCCCAGTTCGCTTCGCTCACGGGTCCCCCTCCGCTGCTCATGCCGCCGCCTCCTCGCGCTCGTCGATGTCCGACGTTTCGCGGGGTCGGCGACCGACGGCGTTCGCGGACGCTACGCCCCCGTTCGCTTCGCTCACGGGTCCCCCTCCGCTGCTCATGCCGTCGCCTCCTCGCGTGCCGAAATGCTCGACCCCCCGTGGCGTCGGCGGCCGAGCGCATTCGCGGGCGCTACGCCCCCGTTCGCTTCGCTCACGGGTCCCCCTCCGCTGCTCATGCGCTTAGCCCCTTGGCGATGATGAGCTTGAGGATCTCGCTGGTGCCGCCGCCGATCAGGGTGAATCGCACGTCGCGCAGGTAGCGCTGCACCGGGTAGTCCATCGCGTAGCCGTAGGAGGCGAACACGCGCGCGGCCTTGTCGCAGACCGTGGCCGCGGTCTCGGTCGCGCACAGCTTCGCCATCGCCGCCTCCTTGTGGTGCGGCCGCCCGGCGTCGTAGAGCCAGGCCGCATAGTGGACGAGCCGGGTCGCGGCCTCGAGGTCGGTCGCCATCTCCGCGAGCTTGAACTGGATCGCCTGGAAGCGGTTGATCGGTTTGCCGAACTGCCGCCGCTCGCCGGCGTAACGCACGGCCTCGGCAGCCGCCGCCCGCGCCACGCCGAGCGCCATCGCCGCGGTGACGATGCGGATCTCGGCCAGCGTCTTGCGCAGGTGAGCCTCGCCGTCGCCCTCCTCGCGCGAGAGCCGGTGCGTGTGCGGCACGAAGCATCCGTCGAAAACCACTTCCGAGGTCGGCAGCGCCCACACGCCCATCTTGTGGATCTCGCGCCCGACGACGAGGCCCGCGAAGTCGCGCTCGACCAGGAAGATGGTGAGCTTCTTCTCCTCGCCCGCCCTGGCGAAGACGGTAAAGAAATCCGCCACCGGCGCGCTGGTGATCCAGGTCTTCTGCCCGTCGAGCACATAGCCGCCGTCGACCCTGCGCGCGGCGGTGGCGATCGAGTCGAGATCCGACCCGGCGTTCGGCTCGGTCATGCAGATGGTGCCGATTCTCTCCCCGCGCAGCGCCGGCGCGAACAGCCGGCTGCGGATGTCCGCGTCGCCCAGCATGTGCAGGAATTTGGTGCCCATCAGCGACTGCATGGTGCAGGCGGCGGCGAGCGACATCGAGCCGCGCGCGATCTCCGCAACCGCGAGGCAGAACTCGACGAGCCCGGTGCCGGCGCCGCCGTCGGCTTCCGGATAGCGCATGGCGAACAGGCCGAGCCCCGCCAGCTCGCCGAACAGTGCGCGCGGGAACGCGTGCGCCTCGTCGAGCGCGGCCGCCTGCGGCGCGATGCGCTCGTCGCAGAACCGCGCGAACGTGTCGCGGATCTGCTGCTGCTCGGCGGTCAGATCAAAGTTCATGATTCGCAGCCTCGCCGCGCACTGCCTCCGCCTTCACGGAGGAGCTACCGTGGTTCGCATCCTCACGGCACACTCCCTCCCCCTTCATGCAGGAGCCACCATGATTCCCATCCTCACGGCACACTCCCTCCCCCTTCATGCAGGAGCCACCATGATTCCCATCCTCACGGCACACTCCCTCCCCCTTCATGGGGGAGGGTGGGGGTGGGGGTAAGCACGAGCGTGAGCGTGCATCCTCCAGCGCGCTCATGGTCGCTTCGAGCACCCCTTCGATGTCTCCGAGCACTTCGTTGTTCCAGAACCTCAAGACCCGAAATCCCCGTTCCTTCAGCCACGCGTCGCGCACTCGGTCGGCCGCGCTTTCCGCATGCTGGCCGCCGTCGACTTCGATAACCAGCCGCGCCGGAAAACAGACGAAATCGAGCACGTAACGCTCCAGGGGCGCCTGCCGTCTGAAATAGGCGCCGAGCTGACGCCCGCGTATGCGGCTCCAGAGGCGGCGTTCGGCGTCCGTCATGTCGTGACGGAGCATGCGGGCGGTTCGAGTCAGGGCGTCGGTCATGGCTGTCGTTGACGCGTGCCACCCCCACCCCGGCCCTCCCCCATGAAGGGGGAGGGAGATGGAGGACAGCCCGTCCCGACGAAGGAGGAGGGAGAAGGCGGGCG
>MNXU01000093.1 GCA_001872285.1 Betaproteobacteria bacterium CG2_30_68_42 | reverse complement strand
GCGCCATTGGCTATTCCGGCATCGGTTACCTGACCTCCGGCGTGCGCGCCGTGCCCCTGGCCAAGAAGAGCGGCGAACCGTTCTACGCGGCCACGCCCGAAAACGCCCTCAGCAAGAAGTACCCCCTGGCCCGCGTGCTCTACGTCTATGTGAACAAGCGCCCGAACCAGGCGTTGTCGCCGCTGGAGCGCGAGTTCTTCAAGATGGTGTTGTCCAGGCAAGGCCAGGAAGTGGTGGTCAAGGACGGCTTCGTGCCGATGCCCGCCGCCATGGTTTCGAAGGCACGGCGCGACCTGGGTGTCAACTGATCCTCGCTTGCTAATCCGCCGCGCGCCCTTGACCGGGCGTGCGGGAACAATCCAGATGGAGTGAAATCATGCGAAACACCCAGCAGATCAAACTGGTGGCCGCGCTGTCCGCCCTGCTCGCCCTCGGCGGCATGAGCGGTTGCACCACCAGCCAGACCACGGCCGCCCCGGCGGCCAAGGCCGAGGCCCCGGTCCAGAAGCAGACCTATTTCATGGTCTATCACGACAACGGCCGCATCTACGCCATGACCGAGCCCAAGATATATTTGGGTTTGATGGCGCATGGCGAAGTGCCGCTGACCCGTACCCGCATTGGCGGCGGTCCCGATGGCGAGACCGTGATCTTCGGCATCACCAAGGCCGACGGCAAGCACCTGGGCAAGCCCACCGCCGCCGAGGACATCTTCGACGGCCGGACCAAGGATGTCGGCGCCTTCTACGGCGAGGTGGTGCGCAATGGCCGCTACCACGTCTTCGGCGAGTGGAAGGATTTCCAGGATTACCTCGCCCACAAGGAAATCACCTTCACCTACACCGAGATCGGCACCGGTCCCAAGGGCGAGACGGTGATCTATGCCCTGAACAAGGAGACCAAGAAGCACGGTCGTCCGGTGGCCCTGATCGAGCAGTTCAATCGGTTGCATCAAGTAAAATAAGCCGGTCCGCTTCAGTGCGGACCGCGAACCGGGCCGAACCAGGGCATGGTTCGGCCCGCTTCTTTTTAAGAATTAGTGCGCGCGGCGCGCGCAAGTCGACGACGATGGATAAAGTGGTGAAGCATGGAAAAGATTGAGGCCAGCATTACCAGCGCGGGCGGCCACACCGGCCGCAGAATGGCGAAGGACAAACTGTTCAAATACGTCATGACCTTCGGCGGCTTGAGCGTGATCATCGCGATCAGCACCATCTTTTTCTATCTGGCTGGCGTTGTCATGCCATTGTTCATGCCAGCCCATATGGATGACCTCAAGCCGTTGCCGGTTCCGGCTGTCAATGGCCAGAAGTCAGTACATCTCGCCATGGAAGAACAGGTCGAGATTGGCGCTCGGGTTGCCGATCAGGGTGATGTCACTTTCTTCAGCCTTGCCGATGGCAGGCCGCTGCTACAGGAACGGGTCGGCCTGCCGGAATCGGTTCCGGCCAGTACTTTCGCGGCCGGTGATCCGCGCAAGCGGACCATGGCCTATGGCCTCGCCGACGGACGCCTGATGCTGTTCAAAGACGACTACAAGGTGTCCTTTACCCAGGACCCCAAGGATCCGAAGAAGGATATCCGCGCCATCGCCCCAGGTCTGGTTTACCCGCTGGGAAAGGACGCCCTGGTGCTGGACGACGCGGGGCAGCCATTGAAGAAGCTGGCCATACAGCACGACGGCGACGGCACCACCGCCGTGGCATTGACCGAGGACGGTCGCCTGCTGTTGGCCTACTACACCAGCGAGAACGATTTCACCGGCGAATCGACGACGACTACACGCGCGGCGCTGCACGAGTTGCGCAAGCTGGATGGTGGGGTCGACCAGCTCCTGCTGGAAGTCAAGCAACGCGATCTGTATGTGCTCCACGGCGGCCGCTTCATCAGCCACTTCAATGTCCAGGACAAGGACAATCCGGTTCTGAAGCAGACCGTGGCGGTCGTGCCGGAAGGCGAGCGCGTCACCGCCGCGGCCCTGCTCTCGGGTGGTTTCTCCATCATCGTCGGTTCCGACAAGGGCAGGCTGAGCCAATGGTTCCAGGTACGCGACGCAAACAATCACAACACCTTTACCCGCATCCGTGAATTCAAGCCCATGGCCGGGGCGATCACCTCGGTCGCCCCGGAGCATGCCCGCAAGGGCTTCGTGTCGGCCGACGAGAAAGGGGCGGTGAATCTCTATTACGCCACCTCCGAACGCCTGCTGCTCGAGCGTGCCACCGGCGCGGCGCCGGTGCGCCTGGCGGCATTCGCGCCGCGCGCCAATGCCGTCGTCCTGGAAACGGCCAAGGGCGACATCCGGGTGGCCCACATCGAGAACGAGTACCCCGAAATCTCGTTCGGCTCATTGTGGGGCAAGGTCTGGTACGAGAGCTACGAGAAGCCGGATTACCTCTGGCAGTCGGCCGCCGCCAGCTCCGATTTCGAGCCGAAATTCAGCCTCTCACCACTGACCTTCGGCACCTTGAAGGCGGCGTTCTACGCCATGCTGTTGGCGGTGCCCCTGGCGGTGATGGGCGCGATCTTCGCCGCCTACTTCATGTCGCCCAAGATGCGCGGCGTGGTCAAGCCGTCGATCGAGATCATGGAGGCCTTGCCCACCGTCATCCTGGGTTTCCTGGCGGGTCTGTGGCTGGCGCCCTTCGTCGACGGCAATTTGGCCGGCACGTTGATGGCGCTGTTCTTCTTGCCGTTCAGTTTTCTCATTGCCGCCTATCTCTGGCATCTGCTGCCGCGGCAGTTCACCGATCGGATCGGACCGGGCTGGGAGGCCGCCCTGCTGTTGCCCGTGATCGTCCTGGTGGTGTGGCTGGCGGTTGCCCTGGGTCACCCCGTCGAGGCGGCCTTGTTCGGCGGCGACATGCCCCGCTGGATGAGCAACGAACTGGGCTGGACCTACGAACAGCGCAACTCGCTGGTGGTGGGCATCGCCATGGGCTTCGCGGTGATCCCGACCATCTTCTCCATTGCCGAAGATGCGGTGTTCAGCGTGCCCAAGCACCTGACCAGCGGCTCCCTGGCCCTGGGCGCGACGCCCTGGCAGACCCTGTTCAACGTCGTTCTGCTCACCGCCAGCCCGGGCATCTTCTCCGCCATCATGGTGGGCATGGGCCGCGCCGTCGGCGAAACCATGATCGTACTGATGGCCACCGGCAACACCGCGGTGATGAATCTGTCCATCTTCACCGGCTTCCGCACGCTGTCGGCCAACATTGGCGTCGAAATGCCGGAAGCGGCGTTGGGCTCGACCCATTACCTGCTGCTCTTCTTCTCCGCCCTGGTGTTGTTCGTCTTCACCTTCTTCATCAACACCCTGGCCGAGCTGGTGCGTCAGCGCTTGCGCGAAAAATACAGCTCCATCTGAGGACTCAAGCCATGCGTAACTGGTTCAAGGGCGGCGAGCCCTGGATATGGATGACGGGCGGGGCGGTTGCCTTGTCCTTGCTGGCGGTCTATGGTGTCGTGTGGATGACGGCGGCCCAGGGCCTGGGCCACTGGTGGCCGAAGCCCCTGGTCGAAACGACCATCACCGCCCCCGACGGTAGTAGCCAGCGTGTGGTCGGCGAGCTGCGCGACAGCGAGGAAATCTCCCTGCACCGCCTGCGCGAGTCGGGTTACACCATCGATAGCAAAGACAAGTACACCTCCCGTTACCTGTTCAAGCAGGGCAACCGGGATGTCTACGGGATCGACTTCAAGTGGATTCCCGCGCCCCTGCTCAGCGAGTTCAAGTACCCGAAGGACGTAATCTCCATCGAGCGTCATGAATGGGGTAGTTTTTTCGGCTATCTCAAGTCGGTCAAGGAAAACCGCAAGGTCGTCGCCGAAGGGGCGGCTGCCTGGGCCGAGGTGCAGAAGCGGCTGCTGCGTTCCAACGAACTGTTCGATGAAATACTGAGCATCGAGAAACACGATATCGGCAAGGTCAACTACCAGTTGGAGCGTCTGCGCCTGAAGCAGCGCAAGCTGGAACTGAAGGGCGATCTGACCGAGGCGGTCCAGGCCGAGATCGATGAAGAACGGGCGATATACGATGCCCAGTTCGCCAAGCTGAAGTCCCGGCTGGACGCGTTGCGGGCGGAAAACCAGCGCGACAGCCTGACCGCCGAGGTCCAGGACGGGAAGGTCATTGAAATTCCGTTCGCCAAGATCGCCGACGTGATCCAGCCGAACGACATGAGCGTGATCCAGAAGGTCGGCTACTACCTGACGAAGTTCTACGAATTCATCGTCGACGATCCGCGCGAGGCGAACACCGAGGGCGGCATCTTCCCGGCCATCTTCGGCACGGTGATGATGGTGCTGCTGATGGCGGCGATGGTGACGCCGCTGGGCATCATGGCGGCGGTGTACATGCGTGAATACGCCAAGCAGGGGCCGCTGATCCGCGTCCTGCGCATCTCGGTCAACAATCTGGCCGGCGTGCCGTCGATCGTCTACGGTGTGTTCGGCCTGGGTTTCTTCGTCTACTTCCTGGGCGGCAACATTGACGCGCTGTTCTTCCCCGAGGCGCACCCGGCGCCGGTGTTCGGCAGCCCCGGCATCCTCTGGTCGTCGCTGACCCTGGCGCTGCTGACCCTGCCGGTGGTCATCGTGGCCACCGAGGAAGGCCTGTCGCGCGTACCGCGCTCGATCCGCGAAGGCAGCCTGGCGCTCGGCGCCACCAAGGCGGAAACCTTGTGGCGTACCGTCCTGCCCATCGCCAGTCCGGCGATGATGACCGGGTTGATCCTGGCTGTGGCCCGCGCCGCCGGCGAGGTGGCGCCGTTGATGCTGGTCGGCGTGGTCAAGCTCGCGCCCAGCCTGCCGCTGGACCTCAACTTCCCGTTCCTGCACCTGGAACGCAAGTTCATGCACCTGGGCTTCCACATCTACGACGTCGGCTTCCAGAGCCCGAACGTCGAGGCGGCGCGTCCGCTGGTCTATGCCACTTCCTTGTTGCTGGTCATCATCATCATCGTGCTCAATATGTTCGCGATCCGCTTGCGCAACCGCTTGCGCGAAACGATGCGCGGCCTCGAAGGTGTGTGAACACGATATGCAAACATCATCCGGTATGAAGGAAAACGAAATGAACGCTGTGACGACTCCGACCCACGCGATGAAGATGGGCGATTTGACGCGTAAAGACGTGGAACACACCGACGAGGTGGCCATGCGCGTGGAAAACCTCGACTTGTACTATGGCGAAAGCCACGCGCTGAAGCGGGTCAACATGACCATACCCAGGAACCGGGTCACGGCCATCATCGGCCCCAGCGGCTGCGGGAAATCGACACTGCTGCGCTGCTTCAACCGGATGAACGATCTGGTGGATGCCTGCCGCGTCGAGGGCAAGATCCTGCTCGACGGCAAGAATGTGTACGACCCGGACGTGAACGTGGCGCTCTTGCGCCGCCGGGTCGGTATGGTGTTCCAGAAGCCCAATCCGTTCCCCAAGACCATCTATGAAAACGTCGCATACGGCCTGCGCATCATTGGCGTCAACGACAAGAAGGTGCTGGACGAGACGGTGGAAAAGTCCCTGCGCGGCGCCGCCCTGTGGGATGAAGTCAAGGACCGGCTCAGCGAAAGCGGCCTGAGCCTGTCCGGCGGTCAGCAGCAGCGCCTGGTCATTGCCCGCGCGGTCGCCCTGGAGCCGGAAGTGTTGCTGCTGGATGAGCCGGCTTCGGCACTGGACCCGATCTCCACCGCCAAACTGGAGGAGCTGATCAACGAGTTGAAGGACAAGTACACCATTGTCATCGTCACCCACAACATGCAGCAGGCGGCGCGCATCTCCGATTTCACCGCCTTCATGTATCTGGGCGAACTGATCGAGTTCGGCAAGACCGACACCCTTTTCATCAAGCCCGGGCAGAAGCAGACCGAGGACTACATCACCGGCCGCTTCGGCTGAGCAGGACACCTCCCCCTTTTCCAAAGGGTGATTGAGGGGGGCCGGCGTTCAGTCGCAGGTTGGGCACGCTGCGCATTGCCCAACCTGCGCTTCCTTGTTAATCAGAAAAGGGGGTGGAGGGGGTACCGATGTCACATTTCCTTCATCATTCTGTCACCTGGTGTGGCTACACTTCCGGCTTCAACGTGGTCCGCCTGAACCGTGCAAACCCTGCCAGAAATTCAAAGTGAACTGAACGCGCTGCGCGCCAGGGTGGCCGCTGGCCAGCAGGCCTTGCTGGCGGGCTGGGGCGCCCTCGCGACGGGCCACGACCAGGACGCCGCCAATCTGGCCGCCTACATCGCTTTCCGCCGGGAAGATCATCGCGGCTTGCAGGAGCGCCTGAGCCAGCTTGGGCTGTCCTCGCTGGGCCGCTGCGAAGGCCATGTGGTCGCCACCCTGGATGCCGTCGCGCTGGCGTTGGACGCGCTGGCCGGGGCCGCTGTTGGCGAAGCGGTGTTGATGAAAACGGGGCGGGCCAATCGCCAGGGCGATAACCGCCTCAAACAAAACACCCAGGCCTTGCTCGGACGCGAGCCGAAACAGCGGCGCGTCCGCATCATGGTCACCCTGCCGACGGCGGCGGCCGGCGAGATTCGCTTCGTCCGCGACCTGATCGAACATGGCATGGACATCGCCCGCATCAATTGCGCCCATGACGACGCCGACACCTGGATGGCGATGATCGCCAATGTCCGTTCCGCCGCCGGCGCCGCCGGGCGCGAGTGCCTGATCCACATGGACCTCGCCGGCCCGAAACTGCGTACCGGCGAGATGGCGGAAACGCCCGGACGCCTGCGCCTTAAACCGAAGCGCGACGAACGCGGCGACACCCGCGCACCAGCCTACTTCCTGTTTGACGCCAGCGGCGAGCCCGGCGGCCCCGGGCTGCGCGGTGCCGTAGGCCTGGCCAGCTATCCGCGCCTGAGCGTGGCGCGCGACTGGCTCGACCGCCTGCGTCCGGGCGACCTGGTGGAGGCGGCCGACACCCGCGGCAAGAAGCGCATCTTCAACGTGCTGGAGCGGATGGGTGAGACGCACGTACTCGCTTGCGCCGCCGATTCGGTCTGGCTGGAACAGGGCTGCGCCCTGAAGCATCTTGCCGGTGAAGGAAAACAGCGAGCGACCCGTGTGGGTACGCTGGAAAGCACACCGGAGGCGTTGCTGGCGCATGTCGGCGACCGCCTGCTGCTGTCGCGTGATCCCGCGCCCGGCGAGGCGGGCGGCGAGGACGGCGACGCCGGCCGCATTCCCTGCGCACAGCCGGAAGTTCTGGACAGCCTGCGCGTCGGCGAGCGGGTGTTCATCGACGACGGCCAGATCGGCGCCGAAGTAGAGCGGCTCGACGCGGCGGGCGCCTGTCTGCGCATCACCCGTGCCCGCCCCGAGGGCGACAAGATCCGCCCCGGCAAGGGCCTGAATTTTCCCGACAGCGACATTGCGCTTCCCGCGCTGGGCGAAAAGGATTTGCTCGATCTCGATTTCGTTGCCCGCGAAGCGGATATCGTGGGCTATTCTTTCGTGCAGTCGGCGGCGGACATGGATCGCCTGGCGGACGAAGTGGAAGCGCGCGGCGCCGGCAATCTGGGCCGCATCGCCAAGATCGAAACCCGGCGCGCGGTGGTTAATCTGCCCGAGATCGTGGTTCATGGCGCAAGCCGTGGCCCATTTGGCTTGATGATCGCGCGCGGCGACCTGGCGGTGGAAATCGGCTGGAGCCGGCTCGCCGAGATTCAGGAAGAAATATTGTGGCTGGCGGAAGCGGCGCATGTGCCGGTCGTCTGGGCCACCCAGGTGTTCGAGCAACTGATCAAGGAAAACCTGCCCTCGCGCGCGGAAATGACCGACGCCGCCATGTCGGAGCGCGCCGAGTGCGTGATGTTGAACAAGGGCCCGTTCGTGCTGCACGCGATCGCCATGCTGGATGACATCGCCCGCCGCATGCGCGCGCATCAGCACAAGAAATCCGCTCGCTTGCGGGCATTACATTGGTAAGGAAGCAAACATCATGGCCAACGCAGTCAAAAACATCGCCAAATTCATCCGCAAGAATCCGGATGACAAAGCCTGTTCCGACCTCAAAGATCTCTGCATGGCGCTGGAGTCATCCGCTACCTTCGACCTGGGATACCTCTATAACCTGGACAAGAAGCCATTCGAGCTGGCGATCAACCTGCTCGAAGAATGGCGCTTCGACCGCCATGTGTTCGCGCGGCGTCTGCAAAAATACGTGAACGAGCCAGGCGAGGATTGAGCGGCACAATCGCGGGCAAGCCCGCTCCTACGAGGGCAACGTCTGCCGCAATACCTGTTCGAAACGCGCGGCGATGGCCTCCCGAGGATAGGAAATTCGACGGCACCTTTGGAGTATCTCCGAGTCTGGCAGGTGCAGTCAATTTGGGATTTTTGTGCCGAGAGGCCCTGAGAAGCGAGCGCAATCGCTGCCCGATCACTGCCTGGGGCCACCAGAGTGGACATCCCTGGCCAGTCTGGCGACCCCAGGCACGAGTCGCCACATGACGGGCGAAGTCGGAGCGTTTTCGCGCTACCAGGCGATGCGCTGATCGAAGTCGTAGTGCGGCGCCGGCTGAGCGTGAGGGTCGAACTCGCCGTGCCCGGCCGCCGGCATCTCCCAGAGCGGCGGAGCACGGGCCGGCGCCATGGGCGGTGCCGCGGTGGGTTCGCCCAAGTGCGCAAGGATGTCGCGCACAACCGCCGCCTCGGTGATGAAGGCCCCGCCGCGCCGGCCGCCGACTGGATTGCGGGCAACGGACGGCTGTTCGCCGACGCGCTCAACGTGGCGGTCAACGAGACCGCCGAGAACCTGGTCCACGAGTTGATGCTGCTGTACTACCGGCCGCCGCACGTCCTGGCCGCGGCCGACAGGGCGCCGGTGCCGGCCTTCATGCTCCGGCCGGTCCGCCCGCCCGTCGAGCGCCGGTTCGACCTGCGCGGCGCCTTCCTCGACCGCCACCGCGGTGGCTGGGGTGCGCTGGCCTATGCGTATGCGGACGGGGTGCGGCCGCAGATCGAGTGGGAGGCCTTTCCGCGCCGCATCGACTTCGCTGACGATGCCTCCGGGGCGATCGACGAGGCGATCCGCGTCAGTCAGACCGGTCCGGCGGGAGGCGGCGTTTCCGAGGCCGGTTCCCCAGGAGTCTGCTGCGGAGCCGCTTCGGGCGCCGTGCCGGTGCGATTGAGCTTGCGCTGCCGCTTCTCTTCCTGCTTCTTCTTCTTGGCCAGGTCGCGCTGGCGCTTCTCGTACTGGTAGTTGGGTTTGGCCAATTTCCTGTCCTCGTGGTTGGAAGGTTCGATCGGATGACGGCATCAGTGTACCGCGGCGTGGCTTCCGGCAGGCGCCGGCGCGGCCGCATCAGCCGCTGTTGCGCAGCCCGGCCGCGATGCCGTTGATGGTGAGGTGGATCCCGCGGCGCACCCGCTCGTCGCTCGCCCCGGCGCGGTGCCTGCGCAAGAGCTCGATCTGCAGGTGGTTGAGCGGATCGAGATAGGGGAAGCGGTTGCGCATCGAGCGCGCGAGCAGGGGGTTGTCGGCGAGATGCGCCTTCGCCCCGTTGATCGCGAACAGCATCTCGCGGGACAGTTCCCACTCTGCGCGGATGCGCGAGAACACGCGTGCCCGCAGTCCGGCATCGGCGACCAGCCCGGCATAGCGGGAGGCGATCGCGAGGTCGGTCTTGGCGAGCACCATGTCCATGTTGGAGAGCAGGGTGCGGAAGAACGGCCAGCCGCGGAACATGCCCTGAAGGACGGCGAGTCCGTCCGGATTCTCGCCGAGCCAGGTTCGCACCGCGGAGCCGAAGCCGTACCATCCCGGCAGCATGAGCCGGCACTGGCTCCAGGAGAACACCCAGGGGATCGCGCGCAGGTCCGCGATCGCCGTCGAGAGCTTGCGCGAGGCGGGCCGGCTGCCGATGTTCAGTTCGCTGATCTCGGCGATCGGCGTCGATTCGCGAAAATAGCGCTCGAAGTCCGGCGTTTCGCGGACGAGCGCACGGTAGGCGTGGAAGGCGAGCTCGGAGAGCCGCTCCATCACGCTCTCGTGGCGTTGCGGGGAGGCCAGCGCGCGCTCGGGGTGGCACAGGCTCGCCTCGATCACCGCTGCCGCGAGGATTTCGAGATTGCGCCGCCCGATCTCCGGATTGCCGTACTTGCTGGCGATGACCTCGCCCTGCTCGGTGATGCGGATCTGCCCCGAGACGACACCCGCAGGCTGGGCGAGGATCGCCTCGTAGCTCGGCCCGCCACCGCGGCCGACCGTGCCGCCGCGCCCGTGGAACAGCCGCAGCGCGACGCCGCGCTGCGCACAGGCCGCGGCCAGTGCGCTCTCCGCCTTGTGAAGCTCCCAGGCGGAAGTCAGGAAGCCTCCGTCCTTGTTGCTGTCGGAATAGCCGAGCATCACCTCCTGGACGTTGCCGCGGGTGGCCAGCATCGTGCGCCAGGCCGGCAGATCGAGCAGGATGCCGAGGGTTTCCGCGCAGCGGCGCAGGTCGGAGATGGTCTCGAACAGCGGCACGAGATTCATGCCGAGGCGCGGCGCCGGGCGCGTTCCCGCAAGCCCCGCCTCCTTGAGCAGCAGCGCGGCCTCGAGCAGGTCCGAGGCGCCGTCGGTCTTGGAGACGATGCAGTTCGGCAGCGCCTCCTCGCCGTAGCGGGCGCGGATGTCGCGCGCCGCGAAGAACACGGCCAGCTCGCCTGCCGTCTCCTCGCTGTATTCCAGGTAGGGCGAATGCAGCAGACGCGGGCTCGCCAGCTCCTCGGCGAGCAGCTCGATGCGCGCGGCTTCGGGAAGCGCGGCGTAATCCGCGTAGCGCCCGGCGCGCGCCAGCAGTTCGGCGACGGTGCGCTCATGCACCTCGGAGTTCTGGCGCAGGTCGAGCGCGGCGAGGTGGAAACCGAACACCTGCACGGCACGCACGAGCCGGCGCAGCCGCCCGCCCGCGAGCAGCGCGCAGTCGTCGCGGCCGAGCGAGTCGGCGAGCACCTCGATTTCGGCGAGGAACTGCGCTGCGTTCCGGTAGGGCTCGGCGCGGGCCACCGCGTGGCGCACCGCCTCGTGGTGGTCGAGCGCGCGGGCGGTCGCCGCGAGTCTCGCGTAGATGCCGGTGAGCGCACGCCGGTAGGGTTCGTCGGCGCGGTGGGGCGAGCGGTCGGGCGAGCGCGCGGCGAGTTCGGCGAGTTCCGGGCTCACCCGCACCAGCAGCTCCGAGAGGGACAGCTCCGCGCCGAGCGCATGGATTTCGTCGAGGTAGAAGTCGAAGGCCGCCGAGGAGTGCAGGCGCACCGCCTCGGAGAGCATCGGCGCACCCACGTGCGGGTTGCCGTCGCGGTCCCCTCCGATCCAGCTTCCGATGCGGAAGAAGGCCGGGAGCTTCCAGTGCTCCTCCGGCATGCGGCTCGCGAGCAGGTCCTCGAACTCGCAGTACAGGCGCGGCAGCTCGACGAGGAAGGTCTCCTCGAAATAGCGCAGCCCGTTGCGGATCTCGTCGACCACCGCAAGCCGGGTCGGGCGCAGGATGCGGGTGCCCCACAGTGCGAGCACGGCGCGGCGCAGTTCGCGCTCGTTCGCGCTTCTATCCGAGGGCGTCATCGCGATCCGGTCGCGCGCATCCAGGCAAGCGCCGATGCGCTTCTGGCACAGCAGGATGCTGTGGCGCTGGACCTCGGTCGGGTGGGCGGTGAGCACCGGTGAGACGAGCGCGCGATGGAGGAGATCGTGCAGCACCGGCACGGATACGCCGGCCGCGGCCATCCGGGCCAGGGCATGCGAGAGGCTGCCTTCGCGCGGGGGCGATCCTGCGATCGCATGCGCGCGGCGGCGGCGGATGTGATGCTGGTCCTCGGCGAGATTGGCGAGCTGGAGGAAGAAGCTGAACGCGCGCACCACGGCGTTCACCGATTCGCGTGGCAGCGCGTTGAGCAGCGCGGCGAGCCGCGCGCCCGCCTCGCCGTCCTGATCGCGCTCGAAACGCACCGAGGTGCGGCGGATGCCTTCCACCGCCTCGAACACCGCTTCGCCTTCGCGCAGCCGCAGCGTGTCGCCGAGAATCCGGCCGAGCAGCCGGATGTCCTCGCGCAGCGGCGAGTCCTTGTCCGCGGCGCCCGGTGTGTCGTTCGTGGCTACAGATAGATCACTGCCGGGAACACGGTCAGCGCCAGTACGAAGATCAGCCATTCGATGTTGTGCCGGGCGAGGAACCCGGTGAAATGCAGGATCAGGATCGCGATCGCGACAACGTAGTACACGATGAACCACATCGAACGCTGCTCCGGTTTGCTGCGATGATCGGGGTACGCGCGACCCACCCGCCCGGTGACGCCGCACGGCTCGGAGATCGAGCCTGGCGCTTCCCGATGCCCGTGGTGCGGTGAGGCATCGGCGTTTATACTTCCTTTCGCCGCGGCAGGCAATCGCGGCGCGCGCTTGCACCCGTCATTTCTCGAAATGGCGCAGGGAAAGATCGACGGCGCGCACGTCCTTGGTCAGCGCCCCGATCGAGATGCGCTCGACGCCGGTCTCGGCGATCCGCCGGACCTGGTCGAGCCCCACACCGCCCGACACTTCGAGCACCGCGCGCCCCTTCGCGATCCCGACCGCCTCGCGCATCTGTTCCAGGGTCATGTTGTCGAGCAGGATCATGGTCGCGCCGGCCGCGAGCGCCTCGCGCAGCTGGGCGATCGTCTCGACCTCGATCTGGATGAAGACGCCCTGCGGCGCAATGAGCTTCGCTGCTTCCAGCGCCTCGCCCACGCCGCCTGCGGCGACGATGTGGTTCTCCTTGATGAGGATGCCGTCATAAAGCCCGATGCGGTGGTTGGTTCCGCCGCCCATGCGCACGGCGTATTTCTGGGCGAACCGCAGCCCGGGTAGGGTCTTGCGGGTATCGACGACGCGGGCCGCGGTGCCGGTAACTGCCTCGACGTAGCGCCGGGTGGTGGTCGCGGTGCCGGAGAGGAGCTGGAGAAAGTTGATCGCCGTGCGCTCCGCGGTGAGCAGCGCGCGCGTGTCCGCGTCGATCTCGCACAGGATCTGCCCGCTACGGATGCTCTCGCCGTCGCGCGCCTGCCAGCGGATCGCCGCGCGCGGGTCGAGCGTGCGAAAACAGCCCTCGAACCAGGCCGTGCCGCACAGCACCGCATCCTGGCGGCTCGACACGGCTCCGTGGGCGCGCCTTCCCGCCGGCGCCAGGCGCGCGGTGAGGTCGCCGGTGCCGACGTCCTCCCCCAGCGCGACCGCGACGTTGCGCTGGATCTCGATCCGGAACTGCTCACGGCTGAACACGTCGTTCTCCCCGGCGTTGCTGTTCGTGGATTCTATCAGCCCGGTGCGGCGATCCATTCGTTGAGCAGCGCGCGCGCCGGGGCGATGAGCTCGGAGGCGGCGAGTCCGACCGGACCCTCGCCCCGGGCGACGAGCCGGTCGGCGGCGGCGCCGTGTACATGCACCGCGGCGGCGAGCGCGGCGGCGGGTGGCCAGCCCTGTGCGAGCAGCGCAACCGCGATGCCGGTGAGCGCGTCTCCCATCCCGGCACTGGCCATGCCGGGATTGCCCGAGGTGTTGATCCGCCAGCGGCCGCCGGGCTCGGCGAGGACGGTGCCGCAGCCCTTGAGTGCGACGTGGCTCGCGAGCCGGCGGGCGAGCTCGATCGCGGCGCCGACGCGGTCGCGCTGCACCGTATCGGTCGTTGTGCCGAGCAGCCGCGCGGCCTCGGCCGGATGCGGCGTGAGCAGGTTCGGGGCCGCGCGCCGCGCGAGCCGGTGGGCGAGCACCGGGTGGGCGGCGAAGAGGTTCAGCGCGTCGGCATCGAGTACCAGCGGCACCTCGCGCGCCGCCGCGGCTTCGAGCAGGCGGAGTGCCTCGTCGCCCTGGCCGAGACCGGGCCCGACCGCCAGCGAGCCGGCCGCGTCGATCGCCTGCAGCGGAGCGCGCAGCATCAGCTCGGGCCGCACGAGGTCGACCCGCGGCGCTCCCGCGGCGAGCAGGCCGACGAACACGCGGCCCGCGCCGAGCGCGAGAGCGGCCCGCGCGGCGAGCAGCGCAGCACCGATCATGCCCTCGGCGCCACCGATGATGGAAGCATCGCCCATCATGCCCTTGTGGCTGTTGCGCGCCCGCGCGACGAGCTGCGCGCGGAACAGCGCGGGAGCGATCGTGGACGCGCGCGGTGCGGCCTCGGGCAGATCGATCCCCAGCGCGTCGAGCTCGATCTCGCCGCACTGATCGGGTCCGTCGAGGGTGAGCAGGCCGGGCTTGAGCGCGATGAAGGTGATCGTGCGGGCCGCGCGCACGCACTCGCCCAGGCGCTGTCCGCTGTCCGCGTCGAGCCCGCTCGGGATGTCGATCGAGAGCACCGGGCAGCGCGCGCCGTTCAGCCATGCGACCCATTCGGCATACGGCGCGCCGATCGGCCGGGCGAGTCCGATCCCGAACAGCGCATCGACCGCGAGCGCGGGCCGATCGCCGGAGGGAAGGGCGGAGGAGACCGTCCCGCCCGACTGGCGCCAGGCTTCGAAGGCCGCGCGCGCATCCGCAGGCAGGCGCGCCGCATCGCCCGCGAAGCCCACGTGCATCTCGTGGCCGAGAGCGGCGAGCAGGCGCGCCAGCACGAAGCCGTCGCCGCCGTTGTTGCCCGGACCGCACAGCACGATGACGCGTGCCCGGGACGGGCCGATCATGCGGATGGCGGCCTCGAATGCGGCCGCACCGGCGCGCTCCATGAGTGGAAGGCTTGCGGCATGGAGCGCCTCGACCGCGCGGATCTCTTGCGTGCGCAGGATCGGCTGCACGGCGGCGGTGTCGGTGGCGGAACGCTTGCGGGCCATGGGCGTCAGCGCACCATCCGATCCGGCAGCCAGGTGACGATCTGCGGGAACGCATAGACCAGCACCACGGCGATCGCCATCAGCAGAAAGAACGGGATCGCGTCACGGGCGATCGTGCTCATCTCGCGCCGGGCCATGCCCTGGAGCACGAACAGGTTGAAGCCCACCGGCGGGGTGATCTGGGCCATCTCGACGACCAGCACGATGAAGATGCCGAACCAGATCAGGTCGAAGCCGGCGGCCTGCACGGTCGGCAGCAGCACCGCCATGGTGAGCACGACCATGGAGATGCCGTCGAGGAAACAGCCGAGCAGGATGAAGAAGACGGTGAGCGCGGCGATCAGCGCCCAGGGCGCGAGATGGAGCGAAGCGATCCACTCGGCGAGGTGGCGCGGCAGCCCGATGTAGCCCATCGCCAGCGTGAGGAAGGAGGAGCCGGCGAGGATGAGCGCGATCATGCAGTACAGCCGCGTGCCGGCGAGCAGGCTGTCGCGGAAGTTCGCCCAGGTGAGCGTGCGCTGGCCGGCGGAGAGAACGAGGGCGCCGGTCACGCCGAGGGCCGCGGCCTCGGTGGCGGTGGCGATGCCGGTGTAGATGGAGCCGAGTACCAGCGCGATCAGCAGCAGCACCGGGATCAGGTGGCGCGAGGCGTAGATCTTTTGCGCGAACCGGGTGCGCACCGCCTCCGCGGGGATCCGTTCCGGGTGCAGCAGCGCCCACACCATCACGTAGCCCATGAACAATGCCGCCAGCATCAATCCGGGCAGCGCCCCGGCGATGAACAGCCGGGCGATGGACACTTCGGCGCTCACGCCATAGACGATCAGGATGATCGAGGGCGGGATGAGCAGGCCCAGGGTAGCCGCGCCGGCAAGCGTGCCGACCGCGAGCGGCTCCGGATAGCCACGCCGGGCGAGCTCCGGCAGCGTGATCTTGCCGATCGTGGCGCAGGTCGCGGCCGAGGAGCCCGAGACCGCCGCGAAGATCGCGCAGCCGATGATGTTGGTATGGAGCAGGCGCCCCGGCAGGCGCTCGAGCCAGGGCGCGAGGCCCTTGAACATGTCGTCCGAGAGCCGGGTGCGGAACAGGATCTCGCCCATCCACACGAACAGCGGCAGCGCGGTGAGCGTCCAGCTCGAGGCAGCGCCCCAGATCGTGATTGCCATCGCATCGCCAGCCGGGCGCGGCGAGAACCAGCTCATGCCGAGCGCCGCCACCCCCATCAGGGCCAGCCCGATCCAGACCCCTCCCGCGAGCAGCGCGAAGAGCAGCGCCATCAGGGCGAGTGCGATCAGCGCTTCCATCGGCTATTCGGCGTGGCCTGCCTCGTTCGCGGACCGCTGTAGCCGCGACGGCTCACGTCCCGAGAGCCGCGCGAAGAGGTCGTCGGCGAGCGCGACCAGCAGCAGGAGGCTGCCCGCGGCCATGGCGAGCTGCGGGATCCACAGCGGGCTCGCGTCCACCGCCTGCGAGACGTCGTGGATGATCCAGGACTGCCAGGCGAGCCGCACCGAGTACAGGGCGAGCAGCGCGCCGGCAAGCGTGGAGAGCGCGAGAGCGAGGGTCTCGATGCTGCGCCGGGCGCGGCCGCTGAGCCGTTCGAGGACGAGGCTCACGCGGATGTGCTCGCCATGCTTGAAGGTGTAGGCGAGCGCGAGGAAGCCGGCTGCAGCCATGCAGTAGCCGGCATAGGCATCGGCGCCGCGGAAGTAGACCCCCTCCAGCCGCGACACGATGCCGGCGAGCACCATCGCCAGCGTTGCCACCATGAACAACGCCGCCAGATAGCCGGCGGCGTCGTAGGCGGCGGTGAGGACCCGGCGCAGCATGAGGGTCGCGGGCCGCAGCGGCCCCGCGGCGCTATTTGCGGTACGTGGCCACGATCGCCTGGCCGTCGGTGCCGGCGCTCTTGAGCCAGTCGGCGGTCATGGTCTCGCCGATTCTGCGCAGGTCGGCGCGCAGCGCGGCGGAGGGCGCCTGCACCTTCATTCCCTTGGCCGCGAGCTGCTCCAGATACCACTTCGCCTTCTCCTCGCTCACCTTCCAGCCGCGCGCCTCGGCCGCGGCGGCGGCCTTGACCAGCGCCTGCTGCGCACCCTTGTCGAGCGCGTCGAAGGCCTTCGCGTTGACGAAGACGACGTTCTTCGGCAGCCAGGCCTGCACGTCGTAGAAGTGCGAGAGCTGTTCCCAGCTCTTCGAGTCGTAGCCGGTCGCCCCGGACGTGATGTTGGCATTGACCACGCCGGTTGCCAGCGCCTGCGCGAGCTCGGCCGCCTGCACCGTCACCGGCTGCGCGCCCAGCAGTTCGATCAGGCGTGCGGTCTGCGGACTGTAGGAGCGGATCTTCTCGCCCTTGAGATCGGCCGCGCCGCCGACCGCCTTCTTGGTGTAGATGCCCTGCGGTGGCCACGGCACCGCATAGAGCACCTTCATTCCCTGTTTGGCGAAGCGCGCCTCGATCGCGGGTTTCGACACCTGCCAGAGCTTGCGTGCTTCCGCGTAGCTGGTGGCGAGGAAGGGTACGTTATCGACGCCGAAGACGGGATCCTCGTTGTTGAGCGCCGCGAGCAGCACCTCGCCGATCTGGGCCTGCCCGCCCTGGATCGCGCGCTTGATCTCGGGAGTCTTGAACAGCGACTGGTTCGCATGCACGGTGATCTTGAGCTTGCCGGCGGTTGCCTTGTCGACCTCGGATGCGAACCGGGCGATGTTCTCGGTGTGGAAATTGGTCGCCGGATACGGGGTGGGCATGTCCCACTTGGTCTGGGCCGCGGCATTCCATGCCAGAAGCAACGCGGCAGCGGCTGCGACGAGGTTCGGCTTGTTCATCATTTTCTCCTTGGTCGTGGTTTGGGTGCGCCGAAGTTAATGAGCGCGTACGGGTTTGTCAAATCGTGGCTAAAGCGCGCTGCGCCGACGCCGTTGAACCGGCCAGTCGCATTACAGGGAGGTTGTGATGAAGGCATGGAAGTAAGCATGGGCAGCCGGTCTGGGGGCAGCGGTGCACGTGGTCGCGCTGGCCGCCACTCCCGCGGCGGGACTGAGCGGGACGCGGCACGATTTCGCGTACCGCACGATGTTCCTGGAAACGCAGACTGCTGCCGCTGGCGGACCCGGGGTACCGGGCGGCGTGGGCTTGTGCACCTACTGCCATACGCCGCACAGCGCGAGCTCCACCGCGCTGCTGTGGAACCACACGCTGTCGGCCAGCACATTCACCTGGAGCGAAGTCGCGACCGGCGGGGGAACGCCCTACCCGACGATCGGGCCAACCTACCGGGGTCCCACCGTGAAATGCTTGAGCTGCCACGATCCGCACAACAGGCAGACCTCCGACGACCTGTTCCTGCGCGGCAAGCTCTCGGGCTCGGACAAGGCGAGCGGCTACCTCTGCTCGCAGTGCCACGTCATGTGATCCGCGCGCTGCGCGGATCACAGCAGATCGGGCCCGATCACCGCGCGCAGCAGCACCTGCGTGGCGCCGTCCCGGACGCGGCGCTCGAACCACCACAGCGCACCCTTGCGGATCGCGATCTCCTGCTGCGTCCCGGTGAGCAGGAGGGAGGCGATCTGTCCGAGCGTGGGCTGATGTCCGACCAGCACCGTGCAGCTTGCGCGCTCGGGCCAGCGCGCCGCTTGCAGGGCCTCCAGCGGGCCGGCCGCGACCGCGGCATCGGTCTCGATGGGCAGGCCGAGCGCCGACGCGGTCTGCTGCGCGCGCCGCGCGGGACTGGCCAGCACCCGCGTGCGCCTGGGCAGATGCGGCAGGAGCCAGGCGGCGACCCTGCGTGCCTGCCGCTCGCCACGCGCCGTCAGCACGCGTGAGGCGTCGGGGTCGCCGTCCGCGGCCTCGGCGTGTCTCCAAAGGATCAGTTCCATTCGAGCCTCGATCGGTCAGCCGCGCTCGCTGCTTACGAGCTTGTCGATGGCCTTCGGCAATCGTTGCAGTATGCGCCGGTGATGCGGGCCGTGCCAGCCGCCGGCGAGCGCCACCGCTTCGCGCAGCGCCGGATCCTCTCCGGCGCACAGTTCCAGCGGCGTCGCGGCATTCACCAGATCGTGGAGCGCTCCCAGGTCGCGCTGCAGGCGGGTGAGGCGCCGCAGCCGCGCCTGCACCGCGTGGCCGGGCTGGAGCGGCGCGAAGAACTCGATCGCGTAGCGCCAGCGCTTGATGGCGATGCGCAGCCGGTGCAGGCTGGCCGCATCGGCGACGTCCGCCCGTTTCGCGCGTGCGAGCGTGCGGCGGCGCAGCCGTTCCAGGCTGCGTCCTGCGAACTCCGGCAACGCATCCGGCGACGAGGCCAGCGCGTCGAGGCTGCGATCGCACGCGAGTGCTCCCAGGTCGATGAGCAGCCGGCCGTAGCCGGGATCGGCGAGCGCGTGCGCAACCGCGGCATGCGCCAGGCTGCGCCGCTCTGCGGCCACGCGACCGAGATCGGCGAGACGGCGATCCGCGGGAAACCCGGCGAGCACCGGCGCGAGGATTTCTTCGGAGAGGATGTCCCAGTCACGCGCGGTCCCGAGCGTGCGGGCCAGCTCGCGCAGCCGCGGCAGCAGGCCGGCCGCCCCGGCGGCAGGCAGCAGGGGCGCGAAGATCCGGAACAGGCCGCGCAGCCGGCGCAGCGCGACCCGCATCCGATGGACGTATTCGGGGTCGGTGCCCTCGGCCGCGCCGGCCTCGTTCGCCTGGAGTTCGGCGAGCAGGCAGCGCAGGATGCGCCGTAAGGCCTCCGCGAGTCCCGTGTGCGCATCGACGAGTGGCGCCGTCGTCCGTGCGCGCTGCGGCGCGCGCGGTCCGCTCGCCAGGAGATAGCCACGCTGGGCCTTGGAAAGCGGCTCGGGCTTGAGCGGCAGCGTGGCGGCGAGTTCGCTCGCCACGGCGAAGAGCTCCGCGGGCTCGCCCTCCACCAGTTCGAGTTCGAGTTCGCGGATCGGGCTCGTGCGTTCTCCGCAGCGTACGAGGCCCTCGTCGAACATGGCGAGCAGGGCGGCGCCATGCTCCCGCTCGATGCGCCAGGTGCGGCGCCTGAACACGGTGCTGAACACCGGCTGCAGCCGCCCCTCGAGGTGGCGGCGCGCGAGCCAGCGGGCGAGCCGCCGGTCGTCGATGGCGTCGAAGTCGAAGCGGCCGCCGTAGGGCTGCTCCCATTCGGGCCGCGCGGACAGCCCGCCGGCCGCGAGCCCCGCGCACTTGACCGTCTGCAGCCAGTGCCCGGCCTGGCGGCGCAGCCGCAGCGCCACGCCGCGCGCGCGCAGCTCCTGCTGCGGGGTGTCGAAATAGACATTGACCAGCCGGCGCGCGGGCATTTCCTGCGCGGCCACGAGCAGCGGGTGGCGCGAGAGCGCGCGGCGGAGCTCCTGCGGGAGCGCAAGTTTGAGCTCGACCTCCTCGGCCATGTCACTCGTAGCGCAGGGCCTCGATCGGCAACAGGCGCGAGGCCTTGCGCGCCGGATAGAAGCCGAAGAACACGCCCACGGCGGCGGAAAAGCCCATCGAGAGCACGATCGCAGCCCCCGACAGCTCGATGCGCCAGCCCGCGGTCCGCCCGATCACCTCGGCCGCCCCGATGCCCAGGGCGATGCCGGCGAACCCGCCGATCAGCGACAGCGTCACCGCCTCGACCAGGAACTGGGTCAGGATGTCGCGCGAGCGCGCGCCCACCGCCATGCGCAGGCCGATCTCGCGGGTGCGCTCGGTGACCGAGACCAGCATGATGTTCATGATGCCGATGCCGCCCACCAGCAGCGACACCGAGGCCACCGCTGCGAGCAGCAGCGCGAGCACGCGCGAGGAGGCTTCCTGTGCATCGAGGATCTCGGACAGGTTGCGCAGGAAGAAGTCGTCGTCGGCTTCGGGCTGGATGCGGTGGCGCTGGCGCAGCAGCTCCTTGATGTGCGTCTCGGCAGCCTTCATGTCGGCGTTCTGGCGCACCTTGACCATGATGGCGCCGATCGAGCGCACCTTGGCCTGCACGCCGCCGAGCACGCGGTTGCGCGCCGTACTGAGCGGCATCAGGATGACGTCATCCTGATCCTGGCCCATCATGTTCTGGCCCTTGTGCGCGAGCACGCCGATCACCGTGAGCGGCACCTTGCGCACGCGGATGACCTGGTCGAGCGGGCTCTCGTCGCCGAACAGGTTCTTCGCCACGGTCTCGCCGACGAGCGCGACCTTCGCCGCGCCGTTCATGTCCGAGCTCTGGAAGCCGCGTCCCTCGGCGAGCGGCCAGTCGCGAACCTCGAGGTAGTCAGGGGTCGTTCCGTAGAACAGGGTGGACCAGTTGGCGTTGCCCGCGATCACCTGGCCGCTGCCGCGCAGGCTGGGCGCCGCGGCCTGGACTTCCCCGATCTCGCGCGCGATGGCATAGGCATCGTCCTCCGTGAGGGTGGGCTGGCTGCCTGCGCCGCCGCGCGCCCCGCCCGAGTGTCCGGAACCGGAGATCACGATGATGATGTTGGAGCCGAGCGCCCGGATCTGGTCCTCCACGCGCGCCTGCGCGCCGTTGCCCACCGCGATCATGACGATCACCGCGCCCACGCCGATCACGATGCCGAGCATGGTCAGGCCGGAGCGCAGCTTGTTGATCCGCAGCGCCTTGAGCGAGACTCTCAGGGTGGCGAGGAAGTTCATGGCGTAGCCGTGGCCATCACGGCGTCAGCCCGCGGCGATCTCGGGCGCGGCCTCGGCGGCCGCGTTGGGCCGGTCCTCGGTGATGCGCCCGTCGCGGAAGCTCACGATGCGCCCGGCGTAGGCCGCGATGTCGTGCTCGTGGGTCACCAGGACGATGGTGATGCCGGCGCGATTGAGCGACTGGAGCAGGGCCATGATCTCGACGCTGGTGTGGGTGTCGAGCGCGCCGGTGGGTTCGTCGGCGAGCACCAGCCGCGGGTCATTGACGAGCGCGCGGGCGATCGCCACCCGCTGTTGCTGGCCGCCCGACAGTTGCGAGGGCTGATGATCCATGCGCTCGGCCAGCCCGACCTGATCGAGCCGGCGCGCCGCTCGCGCGCGCCGCTCGGCGGCCTCGCAGCCGCTGTAGAGCAGCGGCAGGGCGACGTTGTCGAGCGCGGAAGTGCGCGCGAGCAGATTGAAATGCTGGAACACGAAGCCGATCTGGCGGTTGCGCACGCGCGCGAGTTGATCGCCCGAGAGTGTCGAGATCTCCTCGCCGCCGAGCCAGTAGCGGCCCGAAGTCGGGCGGTCGAGGCAGCCGAGCAGGTTCATGAAGGTCGACTTGCCCGACCCGCTCGGCCCCATCACCGCGACGAACTCGCCTGCGGCGATCGTGATCGACACCCCGCGCAGTGCCGGGACGACCGTCTCGCCCGCGGGGTATTCCTTGACCAGCTCCTGCGCCCGGACGAGCGGCGCGGCCGGCTCGGGGGCACGAACAGGTTCCTGCACCATCGCCGCCTCAGAACAGGCGCGGGCCTGCCGGCCGGATCGGTGTGGCAGGGCCCGCGCTGCCGACGATCACTTCGGTGCCTTCGGTGAGCTCACTCGACACGATCTCGGTCGTCGTACCGTCGGTGAGCCCGGTCTGCACCCGCAGCGCGCGCGGCGGCCCCTTTCCGTCCGGGACCCAGACCCGGCCGCCGCCGCTGCCCTCGCCGCGCCGCACGTCGGCGGCGGGGCCGCGCTTCGCCTCGCCGTTGCTCGGCGGCCGGAAACGCAGCGCTGCGTTCGGAACCTTGAGCACGCGGTCCTCGTGGGCGGTGACGATGCGCACGTTGGCGGTCATGCCCGGCAGCAGCCCGAGATCGGGATTGGCTGCCGAGACGACCACCGTGTAGGTCACCACGTTCGACACCACCTGCGCCGCCTTGCGCACCTGCATGACCTCGCCATTGAAACTGCGCCCGGGGAAGGAGTCGACCGTGAAGCTCGCCTGCTGGCCGACGCGCACGCGCCCGACATCGGCCTCGTCGATCGACGTATCGACCTGCATGTCGCTGAGGTTGCGCGCGATCACGAAAAGTTCCGGCGCCTGGAGGCTGGCGGCGACGGTCTGTCCGGTGTCGACGCTGCGCTTGACCACGACGCCATCGACCGGGGCGCGGATCTCGGTGTGGGCGAGATCGACACGCGACTGCGCGAGCTGGGCCTCGCGCTGCCGCACCACGGCTTCCCCGTTCTTCGCCTGCGCTTCCGCGACGCGAAGCTGTGCGCGCGCGGCATCGAGCTGGGCGGCGGCCGCCTCGAACACCGCCTGCGCCTTGTCGCGGTCGGCCGGCGAGATGAAATTCTTCTCGACTAGCGTGCGCTTGCGCTCGTAGTCGCGCTGCGCTTCGCGCAGATTGGCCTCGACCCGGGCGATCTCGGCGCGCTGGGCCGCGATCGCGGCCTGCTGGGTGAGGACGGCGGCGCGGGTGGCCTCGAGGTCGGCCTCGGCCTGGCGCACGCGGTACCGGAAGATCTCCGGGTCGATTCGGGCGATGATCTGCCCGCTCTTCACGACGCTGTTGAAGTCGACGTAGATCTCCTTGATCTGGCCGGAGACCTGCGAGCCGACCTGGACCGAGACCACCGGGTTGAGCGTTCCGGTGGCCGACACGGCGGCGGTGATCGGTCCTGACTCGACCTTCGCCAGCCGCCAGACGGGCGCCGCTGCATCGACTCCGGAAAAGCGATAGAAGACATAGACGCCGGCGAGCAGCACGGTGAGCGCGAAGGCGGCGGCGACGCCGGCGTTGGATCTTTTCATCAGGCAGCGGAACGGGAAGGCGGCAGGCCGCCGGGACCCGCAGGCGAATGTGTGGCGCGGATTCTAGGGGATTTGCGGCCCGGCCGAGTGAAACAGTGTAACGGCCGGGGGGGGGCTCCAAGCGGCTAGCCGAGCCCCGGATTGCCTTCCACGCCGGCGAGGCGCGGCAGGTTGAGGCGGCGCGGCGCGACGCTCTTGTGCGCGCGCAGCCACCTCGCCACCACCTCCCAGACCGGCTCGCCGCGCGCGCCTTCGGCCACCGGCGCCCAGCCGGCGACCTTGTAGGTCTTGTCCGCCTGGACCGGCTCGCCGCCGATGCGCATGTCGCGGATGCGCGCGCCGATCTTCGCGCCTGGCTCGCAGGTGTAGCTCATTCCGCCCACGCGCACCATGTCGCCGCCCTGCTGGTAGTAGGGGTCCGGGTTGAACAGGTTGTCCGCGACATCCTCCAGCACCGTCTTGATGAATTCGCCCGTCAAGTCCGTGAGGGTGGCGTACGGGTAGGTGATGGCGGTCTGGTCCATCAGGTGTTCGAAGGTGATCGCCTCGCCGGGCAGGATGCTGGTGCCCCAGCGGAAACCGGGCGAGAAGGCGATCTGCGCGCCCTGCACTTCCATCATCGCGTCGAGGATGAGCTGGTCCCAGCTCCCGTTGAAGTTGCCGCGCCGGTAGAGCAGTCCCTCGGTCACCGCCAGCTTCTCGGCGAGCCTGGCCTCGAAGGGCGCGCGCGAGCGCGCGATCAGCGCCTCCATGGCGGGATCGGCGGGCAGCAGGTTGGAGAACACCGGCAGCAGCTTGTAGCGGAAATCCTGCACGCGGCCCGCGCGCACGTCGAAATCCAGCACCGAGAGGAATTTCCCGTTGCTGCCGGAATTGATCACCAGCGTGCGCCCGCCCGCATTCTTCACGATCGAGGGCGCGGGCACGCCGTCGTGGGTGTGGCCGCCGAGGATGGCGTCGACGCCGCGCACGCGCGAGGCCATCTTGAGGTCGACGTCCATGCCGTTGTGCGAGAGCACCACGACCACTTGCGCGCCCGCGGCGCGCACCAGGTCGACCTGCTTCTGGAGTTCATCGTCGCGGATGCCGAAGCTCCAGTCCGGAATCAGGTAGCGCGGATTGGCGATCGGCGTGTAGGGAAAGGCCTGGCCGATCACCGCCAGCTTCACCCCGTTCCTCTCGCGCAGCGTGTACGGTTTGAAGACCGGATCGCCGAAATCGGCGGTCTTCACGTTCTGGGCAAGGAATTCGATGCTCCCCTTGAGATCGTGATCGACGATTCTGCGCACCCGCTCGGCACCGTAGGTGAATTCCCAGTGTCCGGTCATGATTTCGACGCCCAGCAGCTTCGCGGCATCGACCATGTCCTGCCCCTGGGTCCACAGGGCGGTGGCCGATCCCTGCCAGGTGTCGCCGCCGTCGAGCAGCAGGGCGCCGGGACGCGAGGCGCGCAGCCGCTTCACCAGCGTGGCGAGATGACTGAATCCGCCGACCCTGCCGTAGCGGTGGGCCGCCTGCTCGAAATCGAGAAAGGTGAAGGCGTGCGCTTCGCGCGTGCCGGGCCGCATGCCGAAGGCGCGCAGCAGCGCTTCACCGACCAGATGGGGCGGCATGCCGCGCGCGGCGCCGACGCCGATATTCACGCTGGGTTCGCGGAAATGGATCGGCCGCAACTGCGCGTGGCAGTCGGTGAAGTGCAGGAAATGCACGTTGCCGAAGCGCGCAGCATCGTAGAAGCGCTCCGGGTCCTCTCCGGCGCGGCCTTCGAGATTCAGCCCCGCCGCGGCACCGGCTGCGAGGATGTGCAGGAATTCGCGTCGGGTGAGCGACATGCCGACTCCATGCGGCCCGGCGTGGCGCCGGGCCGCGTCGTGACTGCGGCGGGGAAACTTACTGGCTGTTGACCGGGGACTTCGGATCGAGCAGCAGTGCCGTCAGGTCGCGGATCTGGGCCTCGGTCAGCGATCCCGAGTGACCGAAACGCGGCATGTTCGAGCACAGGTTGGTGGCCTTGGAGTTCCAGATCTTTCCCCACACGTACTTCTGGTTCTCGATCCCGTAGCCGCGAATCTTGCCGAACTGGTACAGGCTCGGGCCCAGCGTGCCGAACGAGGTCTCCTTCGGTCCGATCTGGTGGCAGTTGTAGCAGCCGCCGCCGCCCGGTGCACCTGCCTTGTCCTTCCACGTCATTCCTTTGCCGCGCTGCGCGATCTTCTCGCCGGCGGCCGAGTTGCCGAGATACTTTCCGTCGGAGGGCCAGCGGATCGCATCCATCTGGTCCCGCTGCAGGATCTTCGCGAGTGCCTCGGGCGGCTTGTCGCTGGTACGGTTGCAGATCGCCTGGACGGCGTCCTGATCGAGCCGGTCGATGCCGGCGATGCCGCGCGGATGGAAGTCGCGCTTCATCATCGCGAGTGCCTCGGAGCGGTAGTCGCCGGCATGCACGGGCAGAAAAGCGGATGCCGCCAGGATGGCCGCGGCGGCGGACAGGATTGCATTGGATTTCATCTCGTGCGCCTCCTTCAGCGTTTGATGCCGGGGCCCTTGTAGACGTGGCCGTTCGCGGTCGCGCCCAGGTAGGCGAGCAGCGCGGTGATCGAATCGGAGACGTAGCCGGGCTCGGGGAAGCGCTGCTGGCGGAAGCAGTCGTTCATGCGCCATTGCAGCGTGTGCATGACGCCCCCGGTCATGCGGTAGCCGGGCCAGCCCTGATAGGCCTTCAGCGAGCCGTCGTGCGTGGCCAGGTTCGGCAGATTCTGCGTCCGGATGCGTTTTCCGTCCTCGCCGTGGCAAGTTGTGCAGGAGAAGTCCCAGGGGCCGGCGCGCACCGCGAAGATCTCGGCCCCGATCGCGTAGGCCTCGCGCTCCTTCGGATGCTTCTGCGGAACGGCGATCTTCATGCCGCGCGAGCCTCCCGCCACATAGGTCACCAGGCTGACCGGGTCCGGGGTCCTGTCGAGGCTGCTGAATGGCTTCTTCGCGAGCTCCTTTTCACTGAAGCCCTGGTAGGTAACCATGCAATGGACGATGCGCCGCTCGATGTCCATCACTCGATCGACGTCCGGGTAGTAGCGGGGCGTACGGACGTAGGCGCCCTTCACGACGCCCACCCCCATGCCGAGGTCGCAGGTCTCGGCGAGCGAGGCCTTCTTCGGGCCGCGCTTCGCCTTCCACAGCTCCTCGCCCTTGGCTTCGAACAGCTCGGCGGGATTGTCTTCCTCGAGCACCGCCCGGAACTTCTCGAAATCCGCGGTGACGCGATCCTTGGCTGCGGGCGGCTGTTGCCCGTGTACGCCTGCGGCCAGCGCCAGCGCGGTCAATGCCATGATGCTGCGTGCAGGTCTGCTCACGCTTCCATCCTCCTTTCGAAAGACCGTTTATCGGGGCGATTCGCTTCGCCGCCCCTTTCCTCGCGCGGGCCGTAACCCGCGCGCCGGGTTACCCAGCCGTGACCGTGGTTTCGTCGGTGCGCTGGTCGCCGTTGGTGTCGACCCAGTGGATGACCACTTTGTCGCCCGCCTTCGCGCCCTTGACCTTGAAGCCGAATACGGGGTTACGCGAGACGGCGGTGTTGAGCTGGCCCTCCACCACGGTCTTGCCGGCGAGGGTGATGCTGATGTTCTGGATGTAATGCGCCGGGACCAGCTTGCCCGCTGCGTCCTTGCGCTGCCCGGTTTCCATCGGATGGCTCATCAGCACGCGGATGTCCGCGGTATCGCCCTTGAGGCGGGCGCGGATTTTCATCGGATCTGCCATTTCTTCTCTCCTCCTGGTTCAGCCGCCGCAGCCGCCGATCGTGACCTTGACTTCCTTGGCGGTGGCGTAGGACTTGCCGCCCGCCTTGGCGATGACCCTGACATTCGAGGTCTTCCCCATCTTCAGCCTCAGGGCGACGCTCGGCAGCGCACCGTTGGAGAACGTGAAGCTCGCCGCCAGTGGAAGCGGATTCTTGTCGACCAGCACCGCGATCTCGGTCGTGCCGGGGATGCGGCTGTCCACCTCGACCGGTACCACCGCTCCGTTTTCCGCGATGTCCGGCGCCTTGATCGCGACGTCCTTGCTGTCCGCCGGGCCGGACGCGCCGACCGCCTTGAGCGCGTCGGGGACGCTGGCCGCGCCGAAGGCGGCCTTGTTCCATTCCGCGGCGAGCACCCGCGAGGGCCTCAGCAGGCCGGCGGCGAGCGCCACGGCCAGTGCCCCCGAGGCGCCTGCGCCCTTCAACAGCATCCTCCTCAGATGATCCATCTCGTCGTTTTCCTCCGTGGAAAAGTATGCTTCGCGACGGCTGGGTGGTCCCGCCTCGCGCAGCCCAGGCCCTCCGGCCGGCTGCGCTTCGGCCGCCGGCCGAAAGCGGCAGCGGGCCAACTATAGCGGCAAGTATTGCCGCCCGCCAGCGTGCTTTCTTTATTCATCCATCAGCCGGCTTGATTGTGTCCGAGCCGGTGATTGCCGTGCGGCTTGCCCGGGTCAGCGGGGCCCAGGCAAATCCAGTATAGTAGCGGCCTTTCCGGTTAATGAAGACGTCATGACCCGCGCGAACACCGGAGGGCGTCACGTCGAGGCGCTCTCGGTGGTGGTGCCGGTACTGAACGAAGCCGGGAACATCGAGCCCCTGGTGGGCGAGATCCGTGCCGCGCTCGAGGGCAGGCTGCCGTTCGAGATCGTCTATGTCGACGACGGCAGCCGGGACGAGACGCCCGCGATCCTGGCGCGCCTCGCGCGCGCCGTGCCGATGCTCACGGTGGTGCGCCATCGCCTGGCCTGCGGACAGAGCGCCGCGATTGCTAGCGGGGTGCGTGCGGCGCGCTATCCGTGGATCGCGACACTCGACGGCGATGGCCAGAACGACCCCGCGGACATCCCGAAGCTCATCGCCGCACTGGAGGATGACGCGACACCCGCTACATTGCGCATGGCTGTCGGCTGGCGCACCCGGCGCAACGACGACTGGCTGCGGCGGCTTTCCTCGCGCGTCGCCAACGCGGTGCGCGCAGCGGCGCTCGGCGACGCGACGCCGGATACCGGCTGCGGACTGAAGCTGTTTCCGCGCACGCTTTTCCTCGAGCTGCCGCAGTTCGACCACATGCACCGCTTTCTCCCCGCCCTGGTGCGCCGCCAGGGCGCGCTGTCGGTTTCGGTGCCGGTGGCGCACCGGGCGCGCACCCGCGGGTCGTCGAAGTACGGCGTGTACAACCGCCTGTGGGTCGGCATCGTCGACCTCGCGGGCGTCGCCTGGCTCAAGCGGCGCATGTGCATCCCGATCATCGAAGGCCCGTGTGCGGAGACTCCTTCAGCCGCGGACCCCGGAAGCAAGGAGAAATGATGGAAATCGATCCGGTCTGGCTCGCCGTCGGCTTTCTCGGTCAGGCGCTTTTTTCGATGCGCTTCATCGTGCAGTGGCTGTCCAGCGAGCGCAAGAAACGCAGCGTCGTGCCGCTGTCGTTCTGGTACCTGAGTATCGCCGGGGGCGCGACGCTCTTCGCCTACGCCATCCACCGTTCCGATCCGGTCTTCATTCTGGGCCAGGGCGCGGGACTGTTCATCTACGCACGCAACCTGCACCTCATCCACCGCAGACCAGCGCCGGGCGCAGATTGAAAGCCTGGCGGTTGCGCGACCCCGCTCCGGCGCTTCTCGCGGTGCCGGCTCCGGTTTCGCGTGGGAGCGCGGCCGGCTGCGTTACGCGCGTGCGCGGCTTCGGGCTGCGGCGCTGTTCCGCCGCCCTTGCGCATCCACGTCTTGCAGGATACCGATGCGGTGCGCCCCCTCAGAGAGCGCCGGACGAATCCCCGGACTGCCAGTGCCCCGACTTTCCTCCGGACTTCTCCAGCAGGCGGACCCCCTCGATGCGCATGCCGCGGTCGACCGCCTTGCACATGTCATAGACCGTGAGCAGGGCCACGGATGCCGCGGTGAGCGCCTCCATCTCCACTCCGGTGCGCCCCACGGTCTCGGCGGTGACTTCGCAGTCGACCGCGGTGCGCGCGCCGTCGGTGGCGAACTCGACGGCGATGCGGGTGAGGGCGATCGGATGGCAGAGCGGGATGAGCTCGAAGGTGCGCTTGGCGGCCTGGATCCCGGCGATGCGCGCCACCCCCAGCACGTCGCCCTTGCGGCTGTCCCCGGCGAGGATCATCGCGAGCGTCTCGGGCTTCATGCGGATGCTGCCGGCCGCACGTGCCACCCGGTGCGTCTGCACTTTCGCGCCGACATCCACCATGTGCGCCTGCCCGCGCGCGTCGAAATGGGTGAATCCGGAACCCAAGCCGCCCGCCCTCACTCGAACAATCCTCATGCGAAGGTTATCATGATCCGATGAAATCACGGCGCTGGCTGATCGGAACGAGCGCGTTGCTCGCGCTCACGCTGGCCGCGGCCCAGCCGCTGCCGGAGCTCGGGGAGGCGGCGCAGGCCGATCTCTCGCCCCAGGCCGAGCGGCGGCTGGGCGAGTCGTTCATGCGTGACCTCCGGCTGCGTGATCCCGCGTATGTCGAAGATCCCGAGATCGCGCGCTACCTGAACGCGCTCGGTGCGCGGCTGGCTGCCGCGAGTCCGGATCCGAACCGCGAGTTCTCCTTCTTCGCGATGAACGATCCGACGCTCAACGCCTTCGCCATGCCAGGCGGATTCGTCGGCGTACACACCGGGCTGATCCTCGCAGCACAGAGCGAATCCGAGCTCGCCGGGGTGATCGCGCACGAGATCTCTCACGTCACCCAGCGCCACATCGCGCGCATGGTGAGCACGCAGGGGCAGAGCGCGCTGACGGCCTGGGCCGCGGTGATCGTGGCGATCCTCGCCGCGCGCTCCAATTCGCAGCTCTCGCAGGCGGCTCTCGCGACCGGGCAGGCGGCGGCGATTCAGACCCAGCTCAACTATTCGCGCGAGTTCGAGCGCGAGGCCGACCGCATCGGCCTGCAGACGCTCGAAGGCGCCGGGTTCGATGTCCATGGCATGGCGTCGTTCTTCGGCCGCCTGCAGCAGGCGGGGCGCCTCTACGAGAACAACGCGCCAGCCTATCTGCGCACTCACCCGCTGACGACCGAGCGGATCGCCGACATGGAGAACCGCGCCGAGCTGAAGACGTACCGGCAGGTGCCGGATTCGCTCGACTTCCAGCTCGTGCGAGCCAAGATCCGCGCCGGGCAGGGGACGCCGCGCGAGGCGGCTGCCGAGTTCGAAGCCCAGCTCAGGGAAAAGAAGTACAGCTCGGAGGCCGCCGCCCGCTACGGCCATGCGCGCGCGCTGCTGCGCGCAGGGCAACCGCAGGCGGCGCAACTCGAACTCGATTCGCTTCGGGGGGCGGCTGCGGCCTCGGTCATGGTCGATACCCTGAATGCCGATCTGCGGCTGCAGGTCGGGGACGCGCGCGGTGCGGCCGCTCTCCTGCGCGCGGCGGTCTCCCGCCATCCGGGCGAGCGCGTGCTCGTCTATCGGCTGGCCGAAGCCGAGCTGGCGGCGAAGGCTGCGCGGGGCGCGCTGGAGGTCGTCGCGCCTGCGCTGCGGCTCACGCCCTCGGACGTCAGATTATGGGCGCTGCAGGCGAAGGCGTACGCCGCGCTCGGCAAGCGGCTCCAGAGCCATCGCTCCCAGGCCGAGGTCTATGCGCTGCAGGGACAGACCGGGGCGGCGATCGAGCAGCTCCAGTTTGCCCAGCGCGCCGGCGACGGGGATTTCTACGATCTGTCCGCGGTCGACGCGAGGCTGCGCGAGCTGCGGGCGGAGCTGCGCGCGCGCGAGGCCACGGCCTCCAAAGCGCGTTGAAGCGGTCGTGCCGGCGCGAAAATGATTCGGCACGCCTATTTGTCAATAAAAGAAAACGATCATTCGTAAGCGGCGCGCGTGCTACCTTTGGCGGCGATCAACGGGTTGCATCCAAAGGGGGGAACGTGGCACTGGTAAATCCACACGGCGGTGGGGCGCTCAAGCCGCTGTTGCTGCACGGCAAGGAGTTGGCCGCCGAGCGCGCGCGCGCGGCGACGCTGCCCAGGATTCGCGTGAGTTCCCGCGAAAAGGGCGACATCATCATGCTGGGCATCGGCGGGTTCACGCCGCTCGACGGATTCATGACGCGCGCGGACTGGGAAGGCGTGTGCGACGGCATGAAGATGGCGAACGGGCTGTTCTGGCCGATCCCGATCACGCTGTCCGTCGATGAGGTCGTCGCGGATTCGATCAAGACCGGTGCGGACATCGCCCTGGTCGATCCGGACAGCGACGAGATCCTCGCGACGATGAGGGTGTCGGAGAAGTACGACATCGACAAGGCGCACGAATGCGCCATGGTCTTCAAGACCACCGATCTCGAGCATCCCGGTGTCAAGATGGTGATGGAGCAGGGCGACATCAACCTGGCCGGGCCGGTGAAGGTGCTCTCGCAGGGCGAGTTTCCGGCGAAGTACGGCGAGCTGTTCATGACGCCGGCACAGACGCGCGCGCTGTTCGAATCCTACGGCTGGTCCAAGGTCGCCGCGTTCCAGACGCGCAATCCGATGCACCGCTCGCACGAGTATCTCGCCAAGGTCGCGATCGAGACCTGTGACGGCGTGATGATCCACTCGCTGCTCGGCAACCTCAAGCCCGGCGACATCCCGGCCGAGGTGCGCGCGAAGGCGATCGGCACGCTGATCGAGAAGTACTTCGTGAAGAAGACGGTGGTGCAGGCGGGCTATCCGCTCGACATGCGCTACGCCGGCCCGCGCGAGGCGCTCCTGCACGCGCTGTTCCGCCAGAACTACGGCTGCTCGCACCTCATCGTCGGGCGTGATCACGCCGGGGTGGGCAGCTACTACGGGCCGTTCGACGCGCATCACATCTTCGACGAGATTCCGAAGGGATCGCTGGAAACCCAGCCGCTCAAGATCGACTGGACGTTCTGGTGCTATCAGTGCGGCGGCATGGCCTCGGCGCGCACCTGTCCGCACGGCGACAAGGAGCGCCTGCTGGTTTCGGGCACGAAGCTACGCAAGGCACTTTCCGAGGGTGCGGAGGTGGCGGCCGAGTTCTCGCGCCCGGAAGTGATGGCGATCCTGCGCGAGTACTATGCGGGGCTGACCGAGAAGGTCGAGGTGAAACTGGTTGGCCATTCGGCGCGCTAGATTTCTTGTTTCGGCAGTACCGGCGGGAAGCGACCGCCGGGTCAATTTCCTGGAGGAAGCTCATGCCTACATTCGTACGTACCGAAAAATGCGACGGCTGCAAGGGGCAGGACAAGACCGCCTGCGCGTACATCTGCCCGCACGACCTGATGAAGCTGGACAAGGACGGCTCCGAAACCGGCCATCCGATGCGTGCGTTCAATCAGGAACCCGATCAGTGCTGGGAGTGCTATTCCTGCGTGAAGATCTGCCCGCAGGGTGCCATCGAGGCGCGGCACTATGCCGACATCGTTCCGCTGGGCGGCTCCGTGCAGCCGATGCGCGGGTCCGACTCGATCATGTGGACGATCAAGTTCCGCAACGGAACCATCAAGCGCTTCAAGTTCCCGATCCGCACCACCCCCGAGGGTTCGATCGACGCCTTCGGCGGCAAGCCGCTGCCCAAGCTCGCCGATCTCGAAAAGGCGGGTTTCTTCACCCGGGACGTGATGGGCGGCTTCCGCGCCGGCAATCCCGCTGAACTGATCCGCAAGTAATCCAACGAATCGAGGAACCGAAAATGGCTGGAACCTTTGAGAATCCGGAAATCGTCCAGGAAGACCTGGACATCCTGCTGATCGGCGGCGGCATGGCCTGCTGCGGCGCCGCCTACGAGGTCATGCGCTGGGCCGATGCGGTCAAGGCCGAGACCGGCAGGGAACTGAAGATCAAGCTGGTGGACAAGGCGGCGATGGACCGCTCCGGCGCCGTGGCGCAGGGCCTGTCGGCGATCAACACCTACCTCGGCGATCTCGACCCGGCCGACTACGCCCGCATGGTGTCGAACGACCTGATGGGGATCACCCGCGACGACCTGACCTACGATCTGGGCCGCACCGTGGACGATTCCGTGCACCTGTTCGAGGAATGGGGTCTGCCGATCTGGAAGACCGATGCCGACGGCGTGCGCCACGACGGCGCCGAGTCGCTGCGCGAAGGCTTGCCCGCGCTCAAGGACGGCGGCAAGCCGGTGCGCTCCGGCAAGTGGCAGATCATGATCAACGGCGAGTCCTACAAGTGGATCGTCGCCGAGGCGGCCAAGAAGGCGCTCGGGCTCGACCGCGTCCAGGAGCGCGTGTTCATCGTGCATCTCATCAACGACAAGAACGACCCGAACCGCGTCGCCGGTGCGGCCGGATTCTCGGTGCGCGAGAACAAGATCTACATCTACAAGGCGAAGACCGTCCTGCTGGCGGCCGGCGGCTGCGTGAATCTCTTCCGTCCGCGTTCGGTGGGCGAAGGCCAGGGCCGTACCTGGTATGCGGTGTGGAATGCCGGCTCGACCTATTCCATGGCCGCGGAGGCCGGTGCCGAGCTGACCATGATGGAAAACCGCTTCGTGCCCGCCCGCTTCAAGGACGGCTACGGACCGGTCGGCGCGTGGTTCCTGCTGTTCAAGGCCAAAGCGGTCAACGCTTACGGCGAAGACTACATGGCCAAGAACAAGGAACTGCTCAACGACTACCCGCCCTACGGACAGGCCGCCGTGCCCGCCTCCTGCCTGCGCAACCACCTCATGCTCAAGGAGATGAAGGACGGTCACGGTCCGATCTACATGGACACCGTCAGCGCGCTCGCGAGGCTGCGCGACACCCTCACGCCGAAGGAAGTGAAGCACCTCGAAGCGGAAGCCTGGGAAGACTTCCTCGACATGACCCTCGGCCAGTGCGGCGTCTGGGTCGGCGAGAACATCGAGCCGGAGAAGAAGATGTCCGAGCTGATGCCGACCGAGCCCTACCTGCTCGGTTCGCACTCCGGCTGCTGCGGCATCTGGGTGTCGGGGCCGACCGACCTCGGCGCTCCGACCACGGAAGAATACGGCGACATCCCCGCTCATCTGCCGAAGGGCTGGAACTGGGGCTATCGCTCGATGACCACCGTGAAGGGCCTGTTCACCGCCGGTGATGGCGTGGGTGCCTCCGGCCACAAGTTCTCCTCCGGCTCGCACGCGGAAGGGCGCATCGCCGCCAAGGGCATGGTCAAGTACGCACTCGACAACAAGGATCTCAAGCCGGAGTTCGACGAGACCCCCGAGCAGATCGCCGAGGCGATCTGGAATCCGGTGCGCAACTTCCTCCAGTACAAGGACTACTCGACGGCGATCGACGTCAACCCGAACTACATCACGCCCCGGATGCTGCAATTTCGCCTGCAGAAGATCATGGACGAATACGTGGCCGGCGTGGCGACCTACTACAACACCAACGACAAGATGCTGGCGGTGGCCGAAGAGAAGCTGGCGTTCCTCAAGGAAGACTCGCTGAAGATGCGCGCCAAGGATCTTCACGAGCTGCTGCGCGCGTGGGAGAACTACCACCGCATCCTGACCGCGGAAGCCCACATGAAGCACATCGAGTTCCGCGAGGAGAGCCGCTATCCCGGCTTCTACTATCGCACCGACAAGAACTTCGTCGACGAGAAGAACTGGCACTGCTTCGTGAATTCCATCTACGACAAGAAGTCGCACAAGTGGACCTGCTTCAAGCGCAAGCACGTCGATCTGGTCGACAAGTCGAAGCTGTTCAAGGCCGCGGCGCACTGAGCGGCGCCAGCACTTGGCAAGCTGACCGGGCGCCGCGAGGCGCCCGGTTGCTTTTGTGGCAGGCGTTTTCGGGTTACAGTTCGACCCCGAAACCCGCGAACGATGTTGCGGCCCCGGCGCAATGCGCTTCGCTTGTTGCACCCTACGGGGCCGAAACCCGAAACCCGAAACCCGAAACCGACATGCCGAACGAATCCCCCTTCCCCACAAGCCCCGTCGTGCCCGAGATGCTCGACGGGTCCAAGATCATCCGGTTCCGCTGCCGGAAGGGGATCGACTGCTGGAACGCCTGCTGCAGCAACATCGACATCTCGCTCACGCCCTATGACGTCCTGCGGCTGAAGACCCGCCTCGGGATGAGCTCGACGCAGTTCCTCGCCGACTACACGGTGCCCTACGAGCTGGAGAAGGACGGCATCGCCGGGGTCAAGCTGCGTCCGGTGGACCAGGGCACGGCCTGCCGCTTCATGAAGCCGGAAGGCTGCGGGGTCTACGAGGACCGTCCGACCGCCTGCCGCTACTATCCGGTGGCGCTGCTCTCGCTGCGCAGGCAGGATGAGTATGTGGACCGGAATTCCTATGCGCTGGTCAGGGAGGATCACTGTCACGGACATGTCGAGCCGCGCAGCCTCACCATCGACGAGTACCGCAGCGAGCAGGGGCTCGATGCGTATGACGAACTGGCCCGCGGCTGGCGCCAGCTCGTGCTCAAGAAGAAATCTTCGGGCCCGACCGTGGGCAAGCCCTCGCTGCGCAGCCGCCAGCTCTTCTTCATGACCTGCTACGATGTCGACCGCTTCCGCAACTTCGTCGCGAGCGATGCGTTCAACGCGCTCTACGATCTTCCGCAGGACGAGCGCAGCCGCATCCTTGCCGACGATGTGGAGCTGATGCAGTTCGGCTTCCGCTATCTGCGCCAGGTGTTGTTCGGCGAGGCGAGCATCAATATGCACGCGGCTGCGGTCGAAGCGCGCAGCGCCCGTGTGCGCGAGAAGATGGAGCGCATCGAGCGCGAAGCGGCGGAGCGCATGCGCCGCGAGGACGAGGCCGGCGAGGGCGACTGATCGCGGCCGCGGTCCGCGGAGGGAAGGCGATGGCGAGCGAGAACGCGATTTCCGCGGTGAGCAGGACCCTGGTCTGGCTGCTGGTGCAAAGCGGGCCGGGGCCGGAGTACGGACTGAGCGAAGCCGATTTCGTGCTGGTGCAGGCGGACGATCTGCTGCGCCGTCGGCCGCAGCGAGGCATCTCCGTGCTGCTGCACCGCGTGAGCCTCAATGTCGTCCAGCGGGACCAGGCGCCGCGCCGGCGCGGGCTGGAGAACGTGCCGCGCTCGCTGCCCCTGGAGCTGCACTACCTGATCATTCCGTGGGCGGCGAGCGCAGAACTCCAGCACGGCCTGCTGGGCTGGACGCTGCGCTTTTTCGAGCGCTGCGCTTCGCTGGGCGAGGATCTGCTCAATCAGTGCTCGCCGGGTTCCTTCGGTCCCGAAGAGAGCGTGCCGCTGCTCGCCGATCCGCCCGAGCCGGCGCTGGAAGCGTTCGTGCGGGCCGGACTCGTCCTGCCGCCTTCGGCGGGACTGGTGGCGCGGGTGCTGATGAGTTGAACGCCGGGTAGAATCCGCGCTTTTCCGAACCCGAGTCCGTTCCGGCGCTGCCGGCGAAGGGAGCAAGGCAGTGCATGTCGTTTGCCTCGATCTCGAGGGTGTCCTGGTGCCCGAGATCTGGATCGAATTCTCGAAACGCACCGGCATTCCGGAGCTCTCGCGGACCACGCGCGACGAACCCGACTATGACAAGCTGATGCGCGGCCGGCTCGCGCTGCTCGACCGGCACGGCCTCGGACTTTCCGACATCCAGCAGGTCATCGGAGCGATGGGGCCGCTGCCCGGCGCGCGGGAGTTCCTCGACTGGGCGCGCTCCCGCTGGCAGGTGATCCTGCTTTCGGATACCTTTGCCGAGTTCGCCGCGCCGCTGATGCGCCTGCTCGGCTGGCCGACGCTGTTCTGCCACGAACTCGAGGTCGATGCGCAGGGCCGGGTGCGCGACTACAGGCTGAGGCTGCCCGATCACAAGCGGGCCTCGGTGCGCTCACTCGGGCAGCTCAACTTCCGCACCATCGCGGCGGGGGATTCCTATAATGACACCGCCATGCTCACCGAGGCCGATGCCGGAATCCTGTTCCGGCCGCCGCACAACGTGGTCGCGGAATTCCCGCAGTTTCCGGTGGCGCAGGACTACGGCGAGATGCAGGCAGCGATCCTGGATGCGGTCGCACGACTCAAATGATCGCGGACAGCCGCATTTCAACCACCAGGACACCAAGGTGCACCAGGTGTGTGGCGAAAGGGTGCGCCTTGCCCGGCGGATGAATTTCGCCGATGGCCGGGTGAGTGTCCCGTGATGCCTTCGTGGTCGATGAATCGCGCAGAATCCCCGGCGATGGAACGGGCGCGGGCGCTACGGCTGGTGATCCTCGACGTCGATGGCGTGCTCACCGACGGGCGCGTCGTCGTCGATGACAATGGCGTCGAGTCGCGCAACTTCGACATCAAGGACGGACTCGGGTTGATGCTGCTCGCGCGGGCGGGCATCGAACTGGCGATCGTCAGCGCGAAGCGCTCGCCCGCGGTCAGACAGCGGGCCGCGGACCTGAACATCCGCCGCTGTTATGACGGCGTGTCGAGCAAGCTCGGACCGTACGAGGAGATCGTCGCGCAGCTCGGGCTCGCCGCGAACGCGGTCTGCCACGTCGGTGACGACCTGATGGACCTCGCACTGATGAAGCGGGTAGGTTATCCGGTGGCGGTCGCGGATGCGGTGCCGGAGGTCAAGGCGGCCGCTGCATGGGTCACGCGTGCGCGCGGCGGCCACGGCGCGGTGCGCGAGGTGGCCGAACACATCCTGAGGGCGCAGGGCAGGTGGGACGAGATCGTGGCCGGGCTCGGATGATGCGCCGGTGTTGCGGCGTATGATGCCCGGAGCCATCCGGCGACAGGGTGGCTGGGGCGCCAGGTACTGAGCGCGCGGACTGCAAGGAGACCTCCATGCCTTTTTTCGATGCCTCCACCGAGACACTTGCGCGCACCGAACTGCAGGAATTGCAGGTCAGGAAACTCCGGGCGATGCTCACCGAGCTTGGCGGGAAGAACCGCTTCTATCGCGCCAAATGGGCGGCCGCGGGCGTCGATCCGGGTGCGATCCGTGCGCTCTCCGATCTCCCGGGATTGCCGCTGACCACCAAACGTGACCTGGTGGAGGATCAGCTCGCCCATCCGCCCTTCGGCACCAACCTGACCTATCCGATCGAGCGCTATGTCCGGCTGCACCAGACCTCGGGCACCACCGGTGTGCCGCTGAAGGTGCCGGATACCGCCGAGGCCTGGGACTGGTGGGGCCGGTGCTGGGGTCATGTGCTGTGCGGCGCGGGCGTCGTGCCCGGAGACCGCATGTTCATGGCATTCTCGTTCGGACCCTTCGTCGGCTTCTGGGCCGCGGTGGAGGGCGCGCACCGGGTGGGCGCGATGATGATTCCGGGCGGAGGGCGCGACTCGCCGCAGCGCCTCGATCTCATGCGCGAAGTCGGCGCGACCGTGCTCGCCTGCACTCCGAGTTATGCCCTGAGGCTGGGCGAGGTGGCTGCGGAGACCGGGTTCGATCTGCGCACCATCCCGCTGCGCGCGAGCGTGCATGCGGGCGAGCCGGGCGCCAACGTTCCGGCCACGAAGCGCCGGATCGAGACCCTGTGGCAGGCGCACGCCCACGACCACGCTGGCGCGACCGAGGTCGGGGCGCATTCCTTCGAGTGCGAGGTGCAGCCGGGAGGCATCCATCTGATCGAGAGCGAGTACATCGCCGAGGTGCTCGATCCCGCGACGCTCGGACCGGTGCCGGAGGGCAGCCGCGGCGAACTGGTCCTCACCAACCTCGGCCGCTGGGGTTTTCCCGTCGTGCGCTATCGCACCGGCGATGTGGTGCGCGTGAACCTCGATCCGTGCGCCTGTGGCCGCAGTTTCCTGCGCTTCGAGGGCGGCATCCTCGGGCGTGCCGACGACATGGTCACGGTGCGTGGCGTCAACGTCTTTCCG
>MNXU01000048.1 GCA_001872285.1 Betaproteobacteria bacterium CG2_30_68_42 | reverse complement strand
GAAGGAACAGGTCTTCCACGCTCGTATCTTCCAGAACCTCGAGGAAGTTCGTGTGGCCGTGGCCGAGTTCAAGGAACGCTACAATCGCCATTGGCGTCTCGAACAAATGGGCTTCATGTCACCCCTTGAAGTCCGCCAGGCTTATGCCATGCGAAAGGCAGCCTGAGTTGCAAAAACGTGTCCAGACAATCGGAGCCGGTACAGGTTTTGATGGTCTGCTGAAAGCCAACAAGGCGAAATCGAAGTGGCTGATCCTCTACAACAGTGCCACTCCGTCGGAGGGTCGCAAGCGCTTCACGATTGCGCATGAGTTCGGTCACTACATACTGCACCGTCACCAGCAGGATATTTTTCAGTGCGGCGACGGTGACATCGAAACGGGCGACAACAACGAACGCGACATCGAGGTCGAGGCAGATCTGTTCGCCTCGATCCTACTGATGCCGCTGGATGACTTCCGGCGCCAGGTGGACGGCCAACCGGTCAGTTTTGATCTGCTGGGCCACTGCGCCGACCGCTATGGTGTGTCGCTGACGGCCGCCGCCTTGCGCTGGACCGAGATCGCACCCAAACGCGCCGTGTTGGTGGCCAGCCGTGACGATCACATGCTCTGGGCCAAGTCGAATAAAGCAGCTCTCAAGTCTGGCGCCTACTTCGCGACCCGCAGAAACACCATCGAACTGCCGGGTGATGCGCTGGCGCACAGCAATAACGGCTGGGCTGGCAGCCAGCGGCAGACGGCACGGGCGCAGCTCTGGTTTCCACGCGAACCGGAGAGCATGCAGATCAACGAAATGATCAGGGTTGCCGGCCAATACGACTACACGCTGACCTTACTACTGATGCCCGAAGCCGAGTGGCATGGAGCGCGACACGACGACGAGGAGCCGGAGGAAGACACCTACGACCGGTTCATCCGCAACGGCCAGTATCCGGTTCGGTAGCGCATGGCGGATCGATCATGAGTGTTCACAAGTGGCAAGTTGCCTCCCGTTTTCGCCGACATGCGTTCGGCTGGCGCTCCGACACGCCCATTCAGCGCATCAAGGAAGCGCTGACCGAAATCAAGCAATTCACCCGCAAGGAGCCGGTGCTGGCCGCCGAGGGCGCCATCACCTTGCTGGAAAAACTTTCGCCGGCGCTGGAACAGGTGGACAGTTCATCGGGTGCCCTGGGTTCGGCGGTCAACAAGGCCATCGATACCCTCGTGCCAATCATCGTCAAGGCCGACGTCGAGCCGAAGCAGCGGCAACGCTGGCTGGAGCGGCTATGGCAGGCCTTGCAGAACGACGAGATGCCCTACATCGAACTGCTGGGCGACTACTGGGGCGAGTTATGCGTGACGCCAGAGCTGGCTTCGCAATGGGCCGATGAGTTCATGCCGGTCGTCGAAAGCGTGTGGAGCCCGAAGGCGTCTGGCCACGGATTCTTCAAGGGCACCAGCGCCTGCCTTGCGTCCCTGTATGCGGCAGGCCGCCACCAGGAGTTGTTGGCGCTGATCGACAAGGCTCCATTCAAGTGGTGGCATGACCGGCGCTGGGGTGTGAAGGCACTGTCGGCGATGGGCAAGAAGGCGGAAGCGATCCGCTACGCCGAGGAATCGCGCGGTCTCAATGACCCCGGCTGGCAGATCGCGCAAGCCTGCGAGGCCCTCCTATTGTCCTCCGGGTTTACCGACGAGGCCTACCGGCGTTACGCCTTGGAGGCGAATCAGGGCACAACGAACCTGGCGACGTTTCGCGCCATTGCCAAGAAATATCCCGACAAGCTGCCGGAAGAGATCCTGCGTGACCTGATTGCCAGCACGCCTGGCGCCGAAGGCAAATGGTTTGCCGCCGCCAAGGATGCGGAGTTGTTCGATGTGGCGATCGAGCTTGCCACGCGCAGCCCGACCGATCCGCGCACATTGACCCGCGCCGCCCACGATTTTGCGGAAACGCAGCCCGACTTTGCGCTGGCGGCTGGGCTGGCTGCGCTGCATTGGATCTCGCGCGGTCATGGTTATGAGATCACAGGGGGTGATGTGCTCGCTGCTTACTCGGCGGTGACCCAGGCGGCCGTCGGCGCAGGCGTGCCTGCCCAACGCGTCAACGAGCAGATCCGGGCGATGACCGCCGGTGCGCAGCCCGGAAACTCGCTCATGGGAACGATCCTGGCCCGTCATTTATCGAGCTGAACGGGCCCCGCTTTCCGCAATAGCCCGCACCAGCCCGCACGCCTTCGAAACTCCCTCATGGCATCGGCAGCAGTTCATCCGGACAATTTCACTGCATGTGAGTTTGACGGAGAGGACCGCTACCCATGCATCAAATCAACCATCTACCGCCCGAACGAATGACGCCGGAGCAGCGTCGGCGCGAGATCGCGTCTTTGCTGGCCAACGGCCTGGCCCGCCTGCGTATCAGCGGTGCAGAACAGTCCGCACACATCGCCGAAGAGGGCGAGTTTGAGCTTGGCTTCTCCGGCAACCAGCGCGTTCATTCAGACCCCGTCAACAAGACAAATACGGAGTCAGAATGAGTACGCCGAAAGAGACATCTTCAACGCCGCCATCGGTGGCGGCGCAAATCGCCCGATTGCCCGAACTGCCGATGGTCGAGATCAAGGCGCTCTGGAAAAAGCTGCTCGGTGAGGACGCGCCCACGCACAACCGCCAGTTCCTTGAGCGACGCATCGCGTACCGGCTGCAGGAAGCGGAATTTCGCAAGGCCAATGCCGGCCTGCTGGATCGCAACAAGCGGCGGATCGCCGATCTGGTGGAAACCGGCAAGGTCAGGAAGCGCGACCGCGATTACCGCCCTGCGGCCGGCACGGTGCTGACCCGGGAATACAAGGGTGTCGAGTACAGGGTGGTCGCGACGGCCGATGGTCAGTACGAATTCCAGGGGCGCACCTTCGCCAGCCTTTCGATGATCGCCCGCGAGATCACGGGCACACGGTGGTCCGGTCCGCTGTTCTTCGGTCTCAAGCCGTCGGCCAATCCCAAGCCCGGCGCCAGGAAGGGAGGCCGGCGATGAGCGAAGTCCTGAAGCGTCGCATGCGCTGTGCGGTCTACACGCGCAAGTCCACGGACGAGGGATTGGACCAGGAGTACAACTCCATCGACGCCCAGCGCGATGCCGGTCATGCCTACATCGCAAGTCAGCGTGCCGAGGGCTGGATTCCGGTGGCCGACGATTACGACGATTCAGCCTTCTCGGGCGGCAACATGGAGCGCCCGGCGCTGCGCCGCATGATGGTGGACATCGAGGCCGGCAAGATCGATGTGGTCGTGATCTACAAGATCGACCGACTAACGCGCAGCCTCGCTGACTTTTCCAAGATGGTCGAGGTGTTCGAGCGCTACGGCGTGTCGTTCGTGTCCGTCACTCAGCAATTCAACACGACGACCTCGATGGGCCGCTTGATGCTGAACATCCTGCTGTCCTTCGCCCAGTTCGAACGCGAGGTGACCGGTGAGCGCATCCGCGACAAGATCGCGGCCAGCAAACGCAAGGGCATGTGGATGGGAGGGGTGCCACCACTCGGCTACGACGTCGCGAACCGCCGGCTGGTGCCCAACGAGCGCGAGGCCAAACTGATCCGGCACATCTTCCAGCGCTTCGTCGAACTCGGCTCCAGCACCGCGCTGGTCAAGGAACTGAAACTGGATGGCGTGACGTCGAAGGCGTGGACGACCCAAGACGGCAACACCCGCGACGGCAAACCGATCGACAAGGGCCACATCTATAAGCTTCTCAGCAACCGGACCTACCTCGGTGAGTTGAGGCACAAGGACCAGTGGTACCAGGCCGAACACCCGCCCATCATCGACCGCGCACTGTGGGAAAACGTCCACGCCATCCTGGCCACCAATGGCCGGGTGCGCGGCAACACGACGCGGGCGACCGTGGCGTATCTGCTCAAGGGCATCGTGTTCGGCAACGATGGCCGGGCACTGTCGCCGTGGCACACGACCAAGAAGAATGGCCGTCGGTACCGGTACTACGTGCCTCAGCGGGACGCCAAGGAGCACGCGGGCGCCTCAGGCCTGCCGCGACTGCCCGCCGCCGAACTCGAGTCGGCCGTGCTCGACCAACTGCGCGCGATCCTGCGTGCCCCGAATCTACTCGGCGAGATGCTGCCGCAAGCGATCAAACTCGATCCAACCTTGGACGAGGCGAAGATCACCGTGGCCATGACCCGGCTCGACGCGATTTGGGATCAACTCTTCCCGGCCGAGCAGACCCGTATCGTCAAATTGCTGGTCGAGAAAGTCATCGTGTCGCCGAACGACCTCGAAGTGCGGCTGCGCGCCAACGGCATCGAGCGTCTGGTGCTGGAACTGCGCCCCGAGCCCGTCGACCAAAAAGCGGAGGCGTTGGCATGAGTGATATCCGCATCCAGAAGACCGGAGAGCCAGACATCCTGCAGACCAGCGACGGCAGGCTGACCCTGTCGGTGCCGATCCAGATCAAACGCCGCAGCGGCCGCAAGCTGGTCACCTTGCCAAGCGGCGAGACCGCGCCGGTCAGGCCGTGGGACGTGGCGCCAACGCCGCTTCAACTGGCGCTGGCCAGGGGCCACCGCTGGCTGGCCATGCTGGAGTCGGGGGAAGTAAAGTCCCTGAAGGAAATTGGCGCGCGGGAGGGGATCGACAACAGCTACGTGAGTCGGATGGTCAACCTGACCACGCTGGCGCCTGACATCGTCGCGGCCATCCTGGACGATGCACTGCCGAACCACATCACGCTGTTCGATCTCGCGGTGGCCCCGCCAGCGTTATGGGATGAGCAGCGGGAGCGAGTCGGGCTTTGAAGCGGCTGACCTCACGCCAGCCGATTGACCTTGTCCTGGATGGCGACACAGGTTTCCAGGATTGCATCGAAATCCGGCTGATCCGACACCAGCAGGCCATCCTCACGCATCGCGGCAAAGTCCTGTGCAAGGGCCCTGCGCGATGCGCCTTCTGGTACCAGCCGGAGCGAGCCTTTCGTCGTCTCGAAGTAATCGATCCTGTTGCCGTTGGCGTCCTTTTCAGCAAAGAACATCGACTTGTGTTCGGCTACCTGATGCGCCAGTTGGCGATCGGCGGCTGCCTTGTCGAAATGCTCGGTTCTTGCCAGCGCCGCCAGATCGTACCAATGGCGTGAATAGCGTTCGCCGCGCAGTCGTTCCTGACGGCAGTAGACGTGCGCGGCCGTGGCCTTCTCCCAAAAGGTGCGCTCGGCAGCCATGACCAAGGGGCGTGCCGTCGGGAAAGTCACGTCCTCGATCCACGGCGCGATGTCACAGGCCACCTCGTGAAAGTGGTGTGGCTCACCCGTGGCTCGCGCTCCGAATTCCAGCTGGACTGTCGCGGCGACATAGCCCGTGCCGGTCTTGACGGCGGGATAAGCGATGATCAGCTTGTCGCGGTCCTGGCCGGCGATACTCAGCTCCGCCCGTAGGCCGCGTGCGGCCAAGGCGTCATCAATGACGGGGCGTACTGTCTGCTCGATCCAATCGGGAAGCCGTGCGCGCACCGCGCGAGAGATCTTTTTCTCTTGGCTGGGAGACGCCGGAATCGGATTGCCTTCGCGCAGCAGATCCGGCACCAGGGCGCGGATGTCGTAGGTCAGATCGATGTCTTCCGAGAACCGGTCGATGACCTTGTAGACCTTGGAAAGCGACGTGCCGCCCTTGAAGGTCAGCGTATCGGCGATGAGGGAGGCGTAAATCGCCGAGAGCGTCCACACCACCCAGAGATCCTTTTCCAGGAGGTGTGCTGGACGGCCGCACCGACCAGCAGCCACTTCCAGGGCTTCGGCTTGGTCATGGCGGCTGAGCGCGAACCAGGACTCAGCCATGCGCATTCATCTCGCTGACGGCGCGGGCCATCCATCCGGGCAGCGCTGCCCGTGCGGCCTGCAGGGCGGCCCATTCTTCAGCAGGCAGCTTGGTATAGAGGATGTGCAGGGCGGAGGATACCTGCTCTGGTCCCAGCCAGGACAGTGCGCGGATGGCTCTGCCAGCCGGTCGTTTGCCGAGCGCGAGCTGCCAGGGGCTGCCGTGTTTGAGCTCGACGGTGCGGTTGCCCAAGCGCAGCTTGCGTGTAGGCCCCGAGGTTAGGAAGACCTCTCGGGTGGGCACTTGCGTGGTCAGCCCCAGCGCATTGGCTTCCGCCGCACCACTGGCCACGATGGATTCGCCATGGGTGGATTCGATGGCCTCGACGATGGATTCGGTCGAGGGTGGGCGAGAACCGAAGCGGCCGGCCACGGGCAATGCGTAGGCACCACGGCTCACGCGCATCAGCTTCCCCTCCTGAGCCAATCGGGACAAGGTTTTGTCGATGGCAGCCCGAGAGCCTAAGTGCAGGAACTCCTTGGGCGACGACAAGCCACCCTCGGGCATTGCCCGCGCGGCAGACAAGATGTTCTCGGCAAGATGGCTCATGTTCGCAGCTCCTTTGTCAGAAGTGTATAGTAATTTCTGACAAATCGCAATTCGCCGGGCTGCCTCAAGTGCTGGGAACAGGCGGAAGTTTCCTCCGGTAGCCAATGCCGCAATCCAACCGCTTGATTCGTCCGCGCGTAACTCTTTGATCTATATGGGTCCACCTTGTGGCCTTTGCGGACTTCGGGCCAGTTTCAGGGAGCGAGGTCGGAGCGAGGAACGGCCAGGAGATAGTGGAATGTGGCCCGGAACGGCCAATTCGGGTGCCTGGCGAAGTCCGCAGAGTTCCGCAGGAACCCGCATGGGTACGCGGGAACCGGCGCGATCGGGCAAGAAAAAACCCCAACCGAGAACGGTTGGGGTTTTGTTATTGGTGGAGGCGGCGGGAATCGAACCCGCGTCCGCAAGTCCTCTACGGCCAGCGCTACATGCTTAGCCCATTGTTTGATTTGACCCGCTGCACGCCAACGGGCAGGCTGGCAGCAGGCGATCCGCTGAGTGTTTCGAACCGTTCCCCGCGGCGAGGAACGGCCTTAGCTCATGAAAATGACGCTGCTACGGGCTACGGCTCAGATCGCGACCCGAAGGCTTCGATCCCATCCAAACGGGCTTGCGCCCGTTTTCCCGTCCGGCCCATGAGCCAGCCGGTACAGCGTCTCGCCGGTGTTAGGCGGCGAGAGCGTAACGCTCGTCGTTGGCGTTTATTGCATTCCAGTGGATTTACGAGGGAACTGGTCCTCGGCATGCACTGCACCGCTTCGCGACCCACGTCGAAGCCAGGTCGCCCCCTTGAATCTTGCGAGGTCATTGACTGCGGAATCCGCGGACAAGTTCCCCGGCTGCCGGCGCATTCTATCACCCGGCGAGCCCGACCAGTTCGAGGAGCTCGCGGGGCGCGGCGATGATCCGGTCGGCCTGCCAGTCCTCGATCGGTGCGCCGGCACCGAGATAGCCGTAGGCGGCGGCGACCGCGTGCATCCCGGCGGCACGCGCGGCTTCCATGTCGCGCGCGTCGTCACCGACATAGACGCAGCGTTCCGGCTCGACTCCGAGCAGGCGGCTCGCGAGCAGAAGCGGCGCCGGGGAGGGCTTCGGACGGGGCGCCGAGTCGCCGCTCACCATGCATCCGCAAGTGCGGGCGTACCCGAGCGAATCGAGCAGCGGCAGCGTGTAGCGCTGGCGCTTGTTGGTGACGATGCCCCAGCGCAGACCCGAGCACCGCAGTGCTTCGAGCGTCTCCGGAATTCCGGCAAAAAGCGCGGTCTTCACACACAGCGACTGCGCGTAGTAGTCGAGAAAACGTCCGGTCAGCTCGCCATAGCGTTCGTCCTGCCGCGAGACGCCGTAGCCCACGCCGAGCAGCCCGCGTACACCATGCGAGGCGTAGGGCCGCAGTACGGGGATCGGAACTTCGGGCCGGTCGTCCTCGCGCAGCATGCGGTTGAGCGCGGCGCCGAGATCCGGCGCCGTATCGGCGAAGGTTCCATCGAGGTCGAACAGGACCGCCTCAACCATCACGCACCGCCTGCACAATGTAATTGACGCCGGTGTCCGGACCGAGCACGTAGGTGCGCGAGAACGGGTTGTAACTCATGCCGATGACATCAGTCACGCCCAGCCCCGCCGCGCGGCACCAGCCCGCAAGCTCCGCCGGACGGATCAGTTTGTCGTAGTCGTGCGTACCCCTGGGCAGAAGCCCGAGCACATACTCGGCGCCGACGATGGCGAACAGATAGGCCTTGAGGTTGCGGTTGATCGTGGCGAAGAACGCGGTTCCGCCGGGACGCAGGAGCGCCGCACAGGCGCGCACGGTGCTCGCCGGGTCCGGCACGTGTTCCAGCATTTCCATGCAGGTGACGGCGTCGAACTGCCCCGGCAGTTCGGCCGCGAGCTGTTCGGCCGCGATCAGCCGATAGTCGATCTCGTGGCCGCTTTCGAGCAAATGGATGCGTGCGACCGCGAGCGCCTTTTCGGAAAGGTCGAGCCCGGTGACCGTGGCGCCCCGCGCGGCCATCGCCTCGGCGAGAATGCCGCCGCCGCAGCCCACATCCGCGACGCGCTTCCCGCGCAGTTTGACCGCATGGTCGATGTAGCCGAGCCGGAGCGGATTGATGTCATGCAGCGGCCTGAATTCCGAGTTCGGATCCCACCACCGATGGGCGAGGTCGCTGAATTTTCGGACTTCGGCTGGATCGACGTTCATTGCGCTGCTCCGTTCATCACCCATCGACACCCGGCGCGCGCCGGAGTTCGCCCCGAACGCCCCGACAAAAAAGCCCTGCATTCGCAGGGCTTCTTCGCAACGGCCGGACCGGATTACTTGGTGGTCGTACCGATGATCTCGATCTCCACGCGGCGATCGGGCTGGAGGCACGCGATGAGCTTCTTGTTCTTGCGATTTTCCGCGCCCATCTTCTTGCACTTGTTGCCCGTCACCGACTGCTTTTCGCCCTTGCCTTCCGTATAGACCCGGTTGGCATCCAGGCCCTTGCTCACCAGGTAGGCCTTGACCGCGTCGGCGCGACGCTGCGAGAGCTTGAGGTTGTACTTGTCGGTGCCGATGCGATCGGTGTGCCCGACGGCGATGATCACCTCGAGCTTCATGCCCTTGGCTTTGGCCGCAGCATCGTCGAGCTTCGCCTTCCCGTCGGTGCGCAGCACGGCCTTGTCGAAATCGAACAACGCATCGGCCGCGAGCGTCACCTTCTTCGCAACGGGTTTGGGCGCCGGCTTGGGTGCCGGAGCGGGTGCGGCGGCTGGCGCGGGGGCCGGCCTGGCGGCAGCGGGCGCGGGAGCCGGCGCCGGCGCCGGCTTCTTCACCAGATCGGGATCGCATTCGGCGATCGCCATGGCGGGCGTCCAGTAGCCGGTGCGCCAGCACAGGTTGGTACCACTGCGCGCCACCACGCCGCGGCTGTCGATCAAGTAACCCTGGGTGTTCGAAGACTGCGCGTAAGCCGCGCCGGCGGTTCCCAGCACGGCAGCCAGCAGGAGCGGTCTTGCAATGTGTTTCACCATGATTTCCTCACAAATGGGCTGGCATCTGCCAGTGAACGCTCGATCCTCTGCGATCCCCAGTTCGTCGCATACGCATTCCGGGAATTCCGGGTGAATATGCCCATGCGCTACGATTCCCCGAGCGCATTGTGCCATATCTCGGCCACCCGTAGCAAATCGCCGTTGCTGATCCGCAACACCGTGCCCTGCTCCACCCGCGCCTCGCCGCCGACCCAGACATGCGTCACATGCTCGCGGCCCGCGACATAGACGAGATGAGACGCCGGATCGTAGCAAGGCGAGAGGTCCGGGCTTCCGAGGTCCACCGCACACAGATCCGCCGCCTTCCCCGGCACGATCGAGCCGATGCGGTCGTCGAGGCCGAGCGCCGCCGCGCCTTCGAGCGTGGCCATCCGCAGCACGCGATGGCAATCGAGCGCCGACGCATCCCCGCTCACCGCCTTTCCGATGAGCGCTGCATGGCGCATCTCGCGGAACATGTCCAGGCGGTTGTTGCTCGCCGCTCCATCGGTTCCCAGGCCAACGGAGACGCCTGCTTCGAGCGCCGCGGCGATCGGGGCGAAACCGCTCGCCAGCTTCAGGTTCGAGGTCGGACAATGCGCGAGATGGCAGCCCCGTTGTGCGAACTGCGCGATCTCCGTCGCGTCGAGGTGAATGCCATGCACCGCGATGAGCCTCGAATCGAGCAGCCCGAGCCGCTCCAGCCGCGCGACCGGCCGCGCATGGTGGAGCTTCAAACTTTCCTCCATCTCGGCCGCCGTCTCGTGCACGTGAATGTGGATCGGCAGCCCGAGCTGGTCGGCGAAGGTGGCGATGCGCGTGAGCGTGCGGTCGGCCACGGTGTAGGGCGCGTGCGGCGCCATGCAGAACGACAGCAGCGGTTCGCCCCGAAACTCGTCGCGCGTGGCCAGGCCCTTGCTCAGATAGTCATCCGCGTCGGTCGCGTAGGCACTCGGAAACTCGACCGCGATGATTCCGATGGCCGCGCGCATCCCGAGTTCCAGCGCCGCACGCGCGGCAGCCTCCGGGAAGAAATACATGTCGTTGAAACACGTCACCCCGCCTCGAAGCATCTCGGCGCAAGCGAGCAGCGTCCCGTCATGCACGAATGCGGGCGAGACATGCCGCGCCTCGGCCGGCCAGATGCGGCTCTTCAGCCAGCTCATCAGCGGCAGGTCGTCGGCATAGCCCCGCAGCAACGTCATTGCCGCGTGCGTGTGGAGATTGACGAGGCCGGGCAGCAGCACATGCCCGGCCAGTTCGACACTGCGAGCGGGTTCGAAGCGCTGCGCGGCCTCGCGCGCCGGCAGCACCGCAAGGATGCAACCGTCATGGATCGCGACGGCGTGATCGCCGAGAACGACCCCAGCCGGTTCGATCGGAATCACCCAGTGCGGCCGGATGAGCAGGTCGATCGGTTGAACCATCGGAGCCTAAAAGAAACCCCGCCCGAGGGCGGGGTTCGATTTCGCCGGCCTCATGCCGGGGTTGTTACTTTCCCTTGACCAGCACCTCGACGCGACGGTGGGGCTCGAGGCACGCGATCAATTGCTTGCGCGGCAGCTTGTCGCTGCACTTCACGCCGGGCACCGCCTGGGTCTTGCCGAAACCGTAGGTCTCGATCAGGCCCGCATTCACGCCCTTGCTCACCAGGTAGGCCTTCACCACCTCGGCACGCCGCTCGGAGAGTTTCTGGTTGTAGATCGCAGAGCCCAGGCGATCGGCATGGCCGGAGACGATGATGGCGCTGATCGCCTTCACGCTGGACAGCTTGCCCAGGATCTCCCGGTCGAGCGTTTCCTTGGCACCGGGCTTGAGCGTCGCCTTGTCGAAGTCGAACAGGTTCTTGGTCGCGATCGTAACTGGCTTCGGCTTCGCCGCCGCGGCCGCTGGTGCTGGTGCTGGTGCTGGTGCGCGAGCCGGAGCGGCTGCGGGTGCAGGCGCGCTCGGGCGGGCCGGCGCAGGCGCCGCCGCGGGTTTCTTCACCAGATCCGGATCGCATTCCGCGATGGCCATGGCAGGCGTCCAATAGCCCGTGCGCCAGCACAGGTTCGTACCGCTGCGCACGACCGCGCCGCGGCTGTCGATCGCATATGCCGAGTCGCCTGCAGCGGCTTGCGCAATCGTGGCACCGGACCCGATGGACAACGCAAGCAGCGTACCGCAAAGTACCTTCGAAGTATTCACGATTCCTCCGATGAAAGGCGCGGGTTCTGATTTCTTGCGCCAGGCAGGACGCGCCGGGCGTTCCCGAGCCCGGATTTAAGCACAATGCAGGGTACGAAACAACCCCGCACACACGATTTCCCACGCCAATTGTCGCTTGGGCGACAGAGAGGATCGTATGCCGTTTCAATGCATCGCGTTCTTGTGCGGATGCGGCAGGCTGACCACCACGATGCCTTCGTCGCGCAACTCGCCCACCTGTTCGCGCGAGGCCAGCCCACGGATGTTGCGCGCCGGAGCCTCGTCGCGGTGGATCTTTCGTGCTTCCTCGGGGAAATGCTCACCGACATCCTCGCTCGCGAGCAGGAGCTGCTCGACCAGCATCGCCACTGCCTGTGCGGCGGGTTCGGTCCCGCTGGGCGCGACAGCGCAAGGGGCATCGTCCCGCCGTGCAGCCCGGCGGACGCGCGGCCCGGCAGGGAGCTTGGCGACGTCCTGGCTCCCGCAGATCGGGCAGCTCACGAGATGCCTTCCGGCCTGGGTCGCAAACTCTTCCCCGGATGCGAACCAGCCCTCGAAACGGTGCGCGTTTGCGCAGCGCAGATTCAACACGATCATCGAAGTCTCGGATTGGCTTCCAATGGGGCCATTCTACCAGCATGGCGTCCGGACACCCGCGGTAGCTTGTCGTCCAATCACCAGGAAGGCAACGCTGCCTGCACCACCAGCATCGCCTGCTCCTTCGGGCCGGCAGGCAGGATCGCCGTACTGACGCGGGACACCGTTGCCGGCTACGCGCACCAGCGCACTCATGTGTCCACGCGGCATCCTGGTGACCCCATCCTTGTGCCCGGGGCCGGAGTCGAACCGGCACGGCCTCGCGGCCGAGGGATTTTAAGTCCCTTGCGTCTACCGATTTCGCCACCCGGGCGGCGAATTCCTGGATACCGGACAAGTATATCCCGGAACCTTCGCCTGCCCGCCGCCGTAGGAACAAATGGGGTCAGACACGATTATTCGGAACAAATGGTTAATGGTTAATGGGGTCAGACACGATTATTTTGTGCTATCGTGCGGGTTCCCGGATCCTCCTGGAAACCCATCCCCATGGCGCGCCTTCCCCGCTACGTCATCCCGGGTCAGCCCCAGCACATCATTCAGCGCGGCAATAACCGGCAGGCCGTTTTTGCCGCCGACGCCGACTATCGGTTCTTCCGTGACACGCTGGCCGAAGCGGCGAAGAGGCATGGCTTGCTCATTCACGCCTACGTCTGGATGACCAACCACATCCACCTGCT
>MNXU01000095.1 GCA_001872285.1 Betaproteobacteria bacterium CG2_30_68_42 | reverse complement strand
GCGAAGCGAACGGGGGCGTAGCGTCCGCGAGCGCCGCCGAGCCGCCGACAGCGCGGTGGTCCAACATCGATGCGGGGAAAGGAGGCGGCGGCATGAGGAGCCGGTCTGATGGCGCTGAGTGAGCTCCAGGTCGCGCTCGCCGCGCTCGGCGCGGCGGCGGTGGCGGGCGTGATCGCCTACAACCGCTGGCAGGAGCGCAAGTTCCGGCGGGAGGCGGAGCGCGCATTCGAAGGCGAGCATGCCGATGTCCTGCTCGGGACGCAGCCGCCGGAAGCCGCCCGCGTCGAGCCGACGATGCCTGCGGCCGAGGCGGCGCCGGACGCGGGGGAGCCGGCGACGCCGCCGCCGTTGCCGGATGTGCCTGCGTTCGATCCGTGCATCGAATGCGTGGTCGGGCTGACACCCGCGGAACCACAGCGGGCCGACGAATTCGCCCGCGCGCTGGCCGAGGCGCTGGGCGCGCTCCGGCGGCGGATGCGCTGGTACGGCCTGGACGGAGCGCTTGCCGCCTGGGTGCCGCTGGAGGAGCTCGGCGAGCGGGAATGCCGTTCCTTCGCAGGCATCCTCCAGCTCGCGGACCGCAGCGGGCCGGTGACCGAGGCCGAGCTGGAGTCGTTGCGCGCGCGGGTGACGGCGCTGGCGGATCGTTATCTCGGCGTGCCCCGGCTGCCGGAGTTCTCGCAGCTCGCCGGCCAGGCGGCGGCGCTCGACCGTCTGTGCGCCGCGGTCGACGTGAAGATCGCGCTGAATGTCGTGCGCCGTGATGCCGAGGGCATCCATGGCAGCAAGCTCAGGGGACTCGCGGAAGCGGCGGGAATGGTCCTGCGCGGGGACGGCCTGTTCCATGCGCCCGACGAGCAGGGCGAGACGCGCTACACGATGGGGAATCTCGATCCTGCCCCGTTCGCGGCGGACGCGATGAAGACGATGCTCACCCAGGGGGTGAGCTTCAGCCTCGACGTTCCGCGCGTGGCCGACGGCATCGCGTGCTTCGATGCGATGCTGGAGACCGCGCGCAAGCTCGCCGGCGTTCTCGGCGCCAGCCTGGTCGACGACAAGCGGCAGGAATTGAACGAGCGCTCCCTCGAGTTCATCCGACGCGAGATCGCGAACTTCCAGGCGCAGATGCGCGCGCACGGAATCGAGCCCGGAAGCGAGAGCGCGCGCAGGCTGTTCTCCTGATCCCATGGTGCGGCTGCCGGCCGAGCGCATCCGCGCGCTGCGTGCGGAGATCGAGCGGCACAATCATGCCTATTACGTGCTGGATCGGCCGAGCGTTCCCGACGCCGAGTACGACCGCCTGTTCCGCGAGCTGGAGGAACTCGAAGCCGCCCACCCGGAACTGGTGAGTCCGGACTCGCCAACGCAGCGGGTCGGCGCGAAGCCGGCAACGGAGCTCGCGGAAGTCAGGCACCGGGTACCGATGCTCTCCATCCGCAATCTCGACGCGGAGAGCTTCGACCGGCAATGCCGCGAGGCGCTCGCGGCGGAGGGAATCGCATACGCCGCGGAGCCCAAGCTCGATGGCCTTGCGGTGAGCCTCACGTACCGGGAGGGTCGCTTCGTCCTCGGCGCCACGCGGGGCGACGGCGAGACCGGCGAGGATGTCACCGCCAACCTGCGTACCGTGCGCTCCATTCCGCTGCGGCTGTCGGGAGATGGGATTCCGCAGGAGCTGGAGGTACGCGGTGAGGTCGTCCTGTGCCGGGCGGACTTCGAGCGCTTCCGCGCCGCGCAGGCGGCGGCCGGCGAGAAGGAGCCGGTCAACCCGCGCAATGCGGCCGCGGGCAGTCTGCGCCAGCTCGATCCGCGCGTCACGGCGCGACGGCCGCTGCGCTTCTTCGCCTATGCGGTGGCCAACCCCGAGGCGCTCTCGCTTTCCACGCATTCGGCGACTCTCGACCGGATCGCCGCGTTGGGATTGCCCACCGCGCCCGAGAGGCGCGTCGTTCGCGGCGCGGATGGGTTGCTGCGCTACTACCGGGAGATCGGCGAGAAGCGCGACCGGCTGCCCTACGACATCGACGGCGTGGTCTACAAGGTCGATTCGCTCGCCGATCAGGCGCGCCTGGGCTTCGTCTCGCGTGCGCCGCGCTGGGCCGCCGCCCACAAGTACCCGGCGCAGGAAGAAATGACCGAAGTGCTGGCGATCGAGGTGCAGGTCGGCCGCACCGGGGCGCTGACGCCGGTCGCGCGCCTGAAGCCGGTGTTCGTCGGCGGCGTGACGGTGTCGAGCGCGACCCTGCACAACGAGGACGAGGTCCGGCGCAAGGACATCCGCATCGGCGACATCGTGATCGTGCGCCGCGCCGGAGACGTGATCCCCGAGGTGGTCGCGGCGGTCGCGGATCGGCGCACCGGCCGTGAACGGGAGTTCGTCATGCCGCAGCGCTGTCCGGTCTGCGGCAGCGGCGTCATGCGCCTGCCGGGCGAGGCGGTGGCGCGCTGCACCGGCGGGCTGTACTGTCCGGCGCAGCGCAAGCAGGCCATCCTGCATTTCGCCTCGCGCCGCGCCATGGACATCGCCGGCCTGGGCGAGAAGCTGGTCGACCAGCTCGTCGAGCGGGGGTTGGTCGACAGCGTCGCCGGCCTCTACGGCCTCGATGGTGCGGCGCTCGCCGTACTGGAGCGCATGGGTGACAAGTCGGCGCGCAACATCGTCGAGGCCCTCGAGCGCTCGAAGCACGCGAGCCTGGCGCGGCTGGTCTTCGCGCTCGGCATCCGCAACGTGGGCGAGGCCACCGCGAAGGATCTGGCACGGCACTTCGGTAGCCTCGCGCGGCTGATGGCGGCCGGGACGAACGAGCTGGAGCAGGTGCCCGATGTCGGGCCGGTGGTGGCGGAGAGCATCGCACGCTTTTTCGCGGAGGCGCACAATCGCGAGGTGATCGAGCGCCTGCGGCGCTCCGGCGTGCGCGACGAGGGCGCGGGCGCAGCCGAGCTCTTTGCCGCAGGCTCGGCCGCGAGCGGCAAGGTGTTCGTGCTGACCGGAACGCTGCCGGGGATGACGAGGGAGGAGGCGAAGGCGCTGATCGAGGCGGCCGGCGGAAAGGTGAGCACGAGCGTGTCGGGCAAGACCGATTTCGTCGTCGCCGGGAAGGATCCGGGGGCCAAGCTCGATCGCGCGCGCAGCCTCGGCGTGCGCGTGATCGACGAGGATGCGCTCCGGCACATGCTTTCGGAATAGGGAGGGAAGATGAAGAAGAAGGTGACCAAGGCGGTGTTTCCGGTCGCGGGACTGGGCAGCCGCTTCCTGCCGGCGACCAAGGCGAGCCCCAAGGAGATGCTGCCGGTGGTGGACAAACCGCTCATCCAGTACGCGGTGGAAGAGGCAGCGGCGGCCGGCATCACCGACATGGTGTTCATCACCGGCCGCACCAAGCGGGCGATCGAGGACCATTTCGACAAGGCCTACGAGATCGAGGCGGAGCTGCGTTCGCGCGGCAAGGACGACCTGCTGCGGGTGGTGCAGGAGACGATCCCGAAGGACATCAACTGCATCTACATCCGCCAGCCCGAGCAGCTCGGGCTCGGGCATGCGGTGCTGTGCGCTGCTCCGGTCCTGAACGACGAGCCGTTCGCGGTCGTGCTCGCCGACGATCTGGTGGATGCGGAGCGGGGCGTGGCGCGGCAGATGACCGAGGTGTTCGACGAGTTCCAGTGCTCGGTGCTCGGGGTCCAGGAAGTGCCGCGCGAGGAGACATCCCGCTACGGCATCGTGAGCACCGAGGCAGAGAGCGGGGATGTCCAGCGCGTGAATGCGATCGTCGAGAAGCCTTCGCCGGAGCGCGCGCCAAGCACGCTGGCGGTGATCGGGCGCTACATCCTGACCCCGCGCATCTTCGCGCATCTTCGCGCTGCGCGCGCCGGGGCCGGAGGCGAGATCCAGCTCACCGACGCGATCTCGGCGCTGCTCGCCGAGGAGGCGGTGCTCGCCTACCGCTTCCACGGCACGCGCTACGACTGCGGATCCAAGCTGGGCTATCTCCAGGCCACGGTCGCGCTGGCGCGCAAGCATCCGGAGATCGGCGCCGAGTTCAATCGCTACCTCGCTTCGCTGCGACCCGGCCGATGAACGCCGAAGAAGCCTGGAGCATCCTGAACGGCGCCGAGCTGATCTGGCCGCAGGCGGCGGTCGAGGAGGCGCTCGATTGCGTCGCCGCCCGGATCACCGCCGAGCTGGGCCGGCTCGAACCGCTGGTGCTCTCGGTGATGGGCGGTGCGGTCGTGTTCACCGGCCATCTGCTGCCGCGGCTGCGCTTTCCGCTCGATTTCGACTATGTGCATGTCACGCGCTACACGGGAACCACTTCGGGCGGCACGCTGCGCTGGATCGCCACCCCGCGCAGCCCCGTGCGCGACCGCGTCGTGCTGCTCGTCGATGACATTCTCGACGAGGGCGTGACGCTGGCGGCGATCAAGGACAAGGTTCTCGAGCTGGGAGCGCGCGCATGTCTCGCCGCGGTGCTGGTCGACAAGGATCTCGGGCATCGCAAGCCGGTGAGCGCGGATTTCGTGGGCTTGCGGGTGCCCGACCGCTACGTGTTCGGCTTCGGCATGGACGTGCGCGGGGCGTGGCGCAACCTGCCCGCGATCTATGCGGTGGGCGAATCGCGCCCCGGATGAGCGGCACGATGCTCGCGATCATCGGCGGCAGTGGTCTGACGCGGCTGACGAACCTGGAGGTCACCGGGCGGCGCGTGGTGCGCACGCCCTATGGCGATCCGTCGGGATCGCTGCTGATCGGCCGGATCGCGAACCGCGAAGTCGTCTTCCTGGCGCGCCACGGCTACGGCCACACCATCCCGCCCCACCAGGTGAATTACCGCGCCAACATCTGGGCGCTGCGCGAGCTGCGCGCGAGCCAGGTCGTGTCGGTGGCCTCGGTGGGAGGCATCCGCGCCGACCTCGGGCCGGGCACCCTTGCCGTGCCGCACCAGCTCATCGACTACACCTGGGGGCGCATGAGCACCTTCCACGATACGATCGACGTTCCGGTCGTTCATATCGACTTCACCGAGCCCTACGATCCGCTGCTGCGCGCGGCCATCCTCGCCGCGGCCGCGCAGGCCGGCGAGCCGATCGTCGACGGCGCGGTCTACGCGGCGACCCAGGGGCCGCGGCTCGAGACCGCCGCCGAGATCGACCGGCTGGAACGCGACGGCGCCGATGTCGTCGGCATGACCGGGATGCCGGAGGCGGCGCTCGCGCGCGAACTCGGGATGCCCTACGCCGCGATCGCGGTGGTCGCGAATGCCGCCGCGGGGCGCGGCGAGAGCCGCAGTGGCGTGCAGTTCGCGCCGATCGAGCAGGTGCTGCAGCAGGCGGTCGGACGCGTGAAACGGATCGTCGAGCGGTTCTGCGCGTGATCCGCGAAAGCTGGCGGCTCATCGCTCGCGTGGTGACGTTTCGGGTTTCGGGTTTCGGGTTTCAGGGATGATCCGGCCCGTGCTCAGGATGGGGGATCCGCGCTTGCTGCGCAGGTCGCGGCCGGTCGCCGATTTCGCATCGGCAGCGCTGCGCGAGCTGCTCGACGATCTCTTCGACACGATGCATGCGCAAGACGGCGCGGGGCTCGCGGCGCCGCAGATCGGCGTCGACCTGCGGCTGGTCGTGTTCGGCTTCGAGCACAATGCGCGCTATCCACAGGCCGAACCGATCCCGCTCACGGTGTTGATCAACCCGTCGATCGAGGCGCTCGGCGGCGAGGAGGAAGGTGGATGGGAGGGCTGCCTTTCGGTGCCCGGGCTGCGCGGCTGGGTACCGCGGCTGCGGCGGATCCGCTACCGCGGCTTCGACGAGGCCGGCCGCGCCTTCGGGCGCGAGGCCGAGGGTTTTCATGCCCGCGTGGTGCAGCACGAGTGCGACCATCTCGACGGCATCCTCTATCCGATGCGCATGCGCGACCTGTCCCGCTTCGGGTTCGTCGATGCGCTCTTCCCGGAAGGTGGCGACGCGGCCGGAAGGCAATGACGCGGCGGCGTCGGAAAAGTTGAGTTAGGTCAAGAAGGTGCGCGTGGCCTGCGCGTATCCTCGCAGCGGGTGTCCGGGCGGGGCAAGGCAGCCATGGGGGTAACCAGAGCGGAGTTCATGCGCGGGCGCGCAAGGCGGCCGCGGCCGCCCTGGGCGCTCGCCGAGCGTGAGTTCATCGGCCGCTGCACCCGCTGCGGCGAGTGTTCGTCCTCCTGCCCGGCCGGCATCCTGGTTCGTGGCGCGGGGGGCTACCCCGAAGTCGATTTCACGCACGGCGGGTGCACTTTCTGCGCAGCCTGTGTGCGCATCTGTGCGACCGGCGCATTGAGGTGGATCGAGGCTGCGCCGGCGTGGAATCTGCGCGCGGTCATCTGCGCGACCCGGTGCCTGGCGAGCCGGGCAGTCGTGTGCCGCGGCTGCGGTGATGCCTGCGAGGCGGATGCCATCTCCTTCAGGCCGGGCCCGGCCGGCATCGGGTTTCCGGCCGTCGATTGGTTCGCATGCACGGGCTGCGGCGCCTGTGTCCCGGTCTGTCCGGTGCAGGCGGTCACGGCTGCCGAACGGCGGCGGGAGGCGGCCTGATGGAGATTTCGAGCCTGGTGGTGAGCGCGGCTCCGGGGCAGCGGGGTGCGGTGCGTGGTGCGCTGGAGGAAGTTCCGGGCCTCGAGGTGCATGGCGAAGACGGGAATGGGCGCTTCGTCGTGACGCTCGAGGATGGCGAGGGTTATCGGGTGGTGGATTCGATCACGATGCTCCAGGCGATGGCCGGGGTGATGGCGGTGGGGCTCGTCTACACCTATTGCGATGATGGGTTCGAAACAGCGGAGGCGAATCATGGAAATGAATCGGCGTGACTTCATCAAGGCGAATGCGGCGGCTGCGGCGGCGACGGCGGCCGGAATCGCGCTGCCCGCAGGCTCGGCGCTCGCCCAGGACAAGGAGGGCATCACCTGGGACAAGGGGGTATGCCGCTACTGTGGCACCGGTTGCGGCGAGCTGGTCGGGGTCAAGGACGGGCGGGTGGTCGCGACCCAGGGCGACCCCGATGCTCCGGTCAACCGCGGCCTGAACTGCATCAAGGGCTATTTCCTCGCCAAGATCCAGTACGGCAAGGACCGCCTGACGCAGCCGCTGCTGCGCATGAAGAACGGGAAATTCGACAAGAACGGCGAGTTCCAGCCGATCTCGTGGAAGCAGGCCTTCGACATCATGGAGGAAAAGTGCAAGGCCACCCTCAAGGCCAAGGGGCCGACCGCGGTCGGCATGTTCGGTTCCGGGCAATGGACGATCTGGGAAGGCTACGCCGCCGCCAAGCTGCTCAAGGCAGGTTTCCGCTCGAACAATCTCGATCCGAACGCACGCCACTGCATGGCCTCCGCCGTGGTCGGGTTCATGCGCACCTTCGGCATCGACGAGCCGATGGGCTGCTACGACGATTTGGAGAAGGCCGACGCGTTCGTGCTGTGGGGCTCGAACATGGCCGAGATGCACCCCATCCTGTGGTCGCGACTGACCAACCGCCGGCTCACCGCCAAGCACGTCCGGATCTTCACTCTGGCCACGTTCACCAACCGGTCCTGCGAGCTGGCCGACAGCACGCTCATCTTCAAGCCCCAGTCGGACCTGGCGATCCTCAATTACATCTGCAACTACATCATCCAGAACAATGCGGTCAACCAGGAGTTCGTGGCGAAACACGTGAACTTCGCCAAGGGCGTGACCGACATCGGCTACGGGCTGCGGCCCACGCATCCGCTCGAACAGGCCGCCGGCAACAACGGCTATCCGGGGCCGGACGGCAAGCCCAAGGGCAATCCGAACAAGGCGAGCCCGATCAGCCTCGAGGAGTTCAAGCAGTTCGTCTCGGAGTACACCGTCGAGAAGGCCTCGGAGATCTCGGGCGTACCCAAGGACAAGCTCGAGGCCCTGGCCAGGACCTACGCCGATCCGAAGACCAAGGTGTGTTCCTACTGGACGATGGGGTTCAACCAGCATTCGCGCGGAAGCTGGGTGAACAACATGATCTACAACGTGCACCTGCTGACCGGCAAGATCTCCGAGCCGGGCAACGGCCCGTTCTCGCTCACCGGCCAGCCCTCGGCCTGCGGCACGGCGCGCGAGGTCGGCACCTTCGCCCACCGGCTGCCCGCCGACATGGTGGTGATGAACCCGAAGCACCGCGAGATCGCCGAGAAGCACTGGAAGCTGCCGCCCGGCACGATCCCCGACAAGCCCGGTTATCACGCCGTCCTGCAGAACCGCATGCTCAAGGACGGCAAGCTGAACTTCTACTGGGTCATGTGCAACAACAACATGCAGACCGCGGCCAACATGAACGGGGAAACCTATCCCGGCTATCGCAACCCGGCCAACTTCGTCGTCGTTTCCGACCCCTACCCGACGGTCACTGCAATGGCGGCGGACCTGATCCTGCCGACCGCGATGTGGATGGAGAAGGAAGGCGCCTATGGAAACGCGGAGCGGCGTACCCAGTTCTGGCGCCAGCAGGTCAAGGCACCGGGTGAAGCGACGTCCGACCTCTGGCAGCTCGTGGAGTTCTCGAAGCGCTTCAAGGTCGAGGAGGTCTGGCCTGCCGAACTGGTCGCCAAGATGCCTGAGTACAGGGGCAAGACACTGTACGACGTACTGTATGCCAATGGCCAGGTCAACCGGTACCCACTGTCCGATGTGCAGAAAGGGCATCCCAACAGCGAGGCGGAGCACTTCGGCTACTACGTCCAGAAAGGACTGTTCGAGGAGTACGCGCAGTTCGGCCGCGGTCATGCCCACGATCTCGCCGACTTCGATCTCTACCACAAGACGCGCGGGCTGCGCTGGCCGGTGATCGAGGGCAAGGAGACGCTGTGGCGCTTCCGCGAGGGCTATGACCCCTATGTGAAGAAGGGCGAGGGTGTTCGCTTCTACGGCAAGCCCGACGGCAAGGCGGTGATCTTCGCGCTGCCCTATCAGCCGCCGGCGGAGGTGCCCGACAAGGAATACGATCTCTGGCTTGCCACCGGGCGCGTGCTCGAGCACTGGCACAGCGGCACCATGACGCGGCGCGTGCCCGAGCTCTACAAGGCCTTCCCCGATGCGGTGGTGTTCATGCACCCCGAGGACGCGAAGAAACGCGGCCTGCAGCGCGGCGACGTGGTCAAGGTCGTCTCGCGCCGCGGCGAGATCCGGTTGCGGGTCGACACCCGCGGCCGCAACAAGCCGCCGCTGGGCCTGGTCTTCGTGCCGTTCTTCGATGAACACCGGCTGGTCAACAAACTTACGCTCGACGCCACCTGCCCGCTCTCGAAGGAGACCGATTACAAGAAGTGTGCGGTCAAGGTGGTGAAGGCCTGAGGAGCGCAGCTCGGGAAAGGGCTCAGCGGTGGCCGCCGAATCCGAAGTCAAAGCAGACGTCGCTCGTCGACGGTTCCTCGTCGATGCGGCGAGGACGGCCTGCGGCGTCGCCCTGCTCGGTCTCGGCCTCGGCCTTTACGCGAGACAGGCCAGGGCGCTGCCGCCGGCGGCGATCCGCCCGCCGGGGGCGGGTGCCGAGAAGGATTTTCTCGGCGCCTGCATCCGCTGCGGCCTGTGCGTGCGCGACTGTCCGTACAAGATCCTCGAGCTGGCGAAGCCCGAGGAGCCGGTCGCCACGGGAACGCCGTTCTTCGTCGCGCGGCGACTGGCCTGCGAGATGTGCGAGGACATCCCCTGCGTCAAGGCCTGTCCGACCGGGGCGCTCGATCAGAAGCTCACCGACATCAACAATGCCAGGATGGGGCTCGCGGTGCTGGTCGATCACGAGACCTGCCTCAACTACCTCGGCCTTCGCTGCGACGTGTGCTACCGCGTCTGCCCGCTGATCGACAAGGCGATCACGCTCGAACCGCAGGTGAATGAGCGTACCGGCAGGCACACCCTGTTCATCCCGACCGTGCATTCGGACAAGTGCACCGGCTGCGGCAAGTGCGAGCGGGGCTGCCCGCTCGAAGTCGCGGCGATCAAGGTGTTCCCGGTGCAGATGGCCAAGGGCGAACTCGGCAGGCACTACCGGCTGGGCTGGGTGGAAAAGGAAAAGGCGGGCAAGTCGCTCATCGAAGAGCAGGGGATCATCGAACTGCCGAAACGCATGCCTGAGGCGCCGCTGCCTCCCGACGCGCCGTCTTCCGCGCCGCTGGGCAAGCCCTTCGTGCCGCACGCCCTCCAGGGAGACCGGCTGTGAGCCGCATGCCGGGAACCGACGCCGCAGCCGCGCGCGGATGGCTGGCTGCCCACAAGTGGCTGCTCGCGCGCCGCGTCTCGCAGCTCGGAATCCTGACCCTGTTCCTGCTCGGTCCGTGGGTCGGCCTGTGGATCGTCAAGGGCAACCTGAACTTCAGCTACACGCTGAATTTCCTGCCGCTCACCGATCCCTACGTGCTGTTGCAGTCGCTCGCCGCGCAACGGATCCCGGCGACGCGAGCCCTGACCGGAGCGGGCATCGTGCTCGCGTTCTATCTGCTGGTGAGCGGAAGGGTGTATTGCTCGTGGGTGTGCCCGTTGAACATGGTCACGGATGCCGCCGCATGGCTGCGTACCCGGCTCGGCATCAAGGGCGGCGCGCAGATCTCGCGCCGGGCCCGCTACTGGATCCTCGCCATGACGCTGGTGCTTGCGGGCGTCACCGGAACCATCGCCTGGGAGCTCGTCAACCCGGTGTCCATGCTCCACCGCGGCCTGATCTTCGGCGTCGGCGCGGCGTGGGCGGTGGTGCTCGCGGTGTTCCTGCTCGATCTGTTCGTCATGAAGAACGGCTGGTGCGGGCACCTGTGCCCGGTCGGCGCCTTCTACGGCCTGCTGGGACACGTGAGCCCGCTGCGGGTGAGTGCCGTGCAGCGCAGCCAGTGCAACGACTGCATGGACTGCTTCGAGGTGTGTCCCGAACCGCAGGTGATCCGCCCGGCGCTGAAGGCGGTCGGGGGCGCCTCGCCGGTGATCCTGGCGGCGAACTGCACCAATTGCGGCCGCTGCATCGACGTGTGCTCCAAACAGGTCTTCGCTTTCGGTCTCGGGCGGGGCGAGCGCCAGAAGCCGGCGCCCGAGGTGGTCGCCGGCGTGGTGCCGGCGGGGAAGTCCTAGAGCATTTCAACTTTCGACGACGTGAAGGAGGATGTCATGAAACGGTCCGTGACGATTGTTCTTGCCGCGGCACTCGCCGCGTGTTCGAGCGGGGCGACGGTGCCCCAGCAGCTCGCCGCCACGCAGACCCTGCGCGGCGCGGATGCGGCGACCGTCGATCAGGTGCCGAACAAGAAGGAATATGTGGGCAAGAGGCCTGGAAGGCAGAAGCCGATCCCGCGCACCTTCACCGGGCAGCCTCCGCTCATCCCGCATGCCACGACCAACTTCGACGAGATTTCGCTCGAGGAGAACCAGTGCCTGACCTGCCACGGACTGGATGTCTACAAGAAGAAAAAATCGCCGAAGATCGGTGATGCGCATCTGCTCCCGGGCGGAGTGGCGGTGTCGATGGAGCGCTACCTATGCACGACCTGCCACGTTCCGCAGGTCGATGCCCGGCCGCTGGTCGAAAACGTCTTCGTCGGCACTCCCCAGCAGCGCCGAGACCAGTGAAAGGCGGCTTCAGGCACCGGCGAGCGCCGCGAGCAGTTCCTGCTCCAGCCTGAGCAGCGCGGACTTTTCGTCGAGTTCCGCGCCGCTGATCAGGAAGACGTCCTCGACCCGCTCCCCCAGGGTCGCGATCTTGGCGGTGTGCACGCCGATGTGACGGCGGGCGAGCACCTGCGCGATGCTCAGGAGCAGTCCGGGCCGGTCGGCTGCGCTCACCGACATCAGGTAGCACCGGCCCTTCTCGTCGGGACGGATGGAAACCTCGGGGCTGATCGGGAAGTGCCTGACCTGCCGCGACAGGCGCACCGGTGCTGGCCGGTCGGGCGCGGCGTGCGATTCGAGCCGCTGCGCGAGGTCGTGCTCGATCAGACTGATCGCGTCGCGGTCGCCCAAGCGGGCCGACGGATCGAACAGCACGAAGCTGTCGAGCGCGTAACCGTTTCTCGTGGTGTGGATGCGGGCGTCGACGATGCTGTAGCCGAGGTGCGCGAAATACCCGCACAGGCGCACGAACAGTTCCGGTTCGTCGCGCGCGTAGATCACCACTTCGAGACCCTGGCCGATCCGGTTCAGTCGCGCCTTCACCACCGGCTCCGGCGCGTCCGGCCGGTAGTAGAGCAGGCGGGTGTGCCAGGCGATGTCAGCCGCGTCGTGGCGCATGAAATAGACCGTGTCGAACTGCTCCCACAGCGCCGCTTCAACCCCCGGTCGCAGCCCATGGAAGCGCAGCAGTGCCCTGGCCGCCTCCTGGCGCTCGGCGAGCCCGGCTCCCACAGCCGCGGCGCCTCCGCGCAGAAGGCCGAGCGTAGCCTGAAAGAGGTCCTCGATCAGGCGGGCCTTCCAGTTGTTCCAGACCTTCGGACTGGTGCCGCGGATGTCCGCGTGCGTGAGCAGGTAGAGCGCGGTGAGCCGCGTCTCGTCACCGACCCGCTCGGCGAATGCGCGGATCACCGCCGGGTCGCTCAGGTCCTGCTTCTGCGCGACGGACGACAGCACGAGATGGTTCTCGACCAGGAAGCAGACCGATTCGGTGTCCTCGCGCGCGATGTCATGGTTGCGGCAGAACCTGCGCGCGTCGCGGCTTCCCAGGACGGAATGGTCTCCGCCGCGACCCTTGGCGATGTCGTGAAAGAGTGCGGCGACATAGAGGATCCAGGGCTTGTCGAGACCGGTCATCAGGCGGCTGCACAGCGGGTATTCGTGGGCATGCTCCGCAAGGGTGAACCGGCGCAGGTTGCGCAGCACCTGGAGGATGTGCTGGTCGACGGTGTAGACGTGGAACAGGTCGTGCTGCATTTGTCCGACGATCTTCCCGAACGCCGGCAGGTAGCGTCCGAGGATGCCCCACTGGTTCATCCGCCGGAACTCGTGGGTGATCCCCCGCCGTTCCTGCAGCAGCCGGAGGAAGAGCGTGCGATTGGCGGGATCGCGCCTGAAGCGGGCATCGATCCGGCTGCGTGAGCGCCACAGCGCGCGCAGGCTGCGCGCGGTCATGCCCTTGAGCTCGGAGTGCTGCTCGAGCAGGAGGAATGCTTCCAGGATCGCACCGGGGCTGCGTTCGAAGAGCGCCTCGTCACAAACGTCGAGCAGTTCGTGCTGCATGCGGAAGCGTTCGTTGATCGCGAACGCGGCCGCTGCGGGCCCCTCCAGCAGTCGTGCGGCGAGGTTCTGCATCAGGATGGTGTTGAGCTGCGTCACCAGCTTCGCATTGCGGTAATAGCGCTGCATGAAGATCTCGCTGGCGCGCCGCACCGCCGTCGGCGCGATGGCGAAGGCGCGCGCCAGGGCCTCCTGGTGGTCGAAGACGATCCGGTCTTCGCGGCGCCCGGCGATGTGGTGCAGGCGGATGCGGACATGCCGCAGGAACTCCTCCGCGCGCTTCAGATGCAGTGCCTCGCGGCGGGTGAACAGGCCGGCGCGGGCGAGTTCGGTCCAGCTTCGGCCGAGCCGCGCGGCGCGCGCGACCCACAGGATGACCTGCAGGTCGCGCAGCCCGCCCGGGCTCTCCTTGCAATTCGGTTCCAGGCTGTAGGGCGTATCGTCGAAGCGCGAGTAGCGCTCCTCCTGCTCGAGCCGCTTGGCGCGGAAGAAGGCAGGAACATCGAGCACCTGCGCGAGCCGCTGGCAGAACGTGGCATAGAGCCGCGGGCTGCCGGCGAGCCTGCGCGCCTCGAGCAGATTCGTCTGGACCGTGATGTCGCGCCGCGCGGCCTCGACGCATTCATCGAGCGTGCGCACCGCATGGCCGATCTCGAGCCCGACGTCCCAGGCGAGTCCGACCAGCCGCTCGACGCTCGCGGAGACCGCCGCATCCAGCGCGTCTGGGACGAGCACGAGCAGGTCGACATCCGAATCGGGAAAGAGCTCGGCGCGGCCGTAGCCGCCCACTGCGACCAGGCAGGCTTCGGAGGGCAGGGCGCACTGCCTCCAGACCTCGCGCAGGATGCCGTCGACCTCCCGCGCGCGGCCGCGCAGCAGGGCCGCCGCGCGCGGGCAGGTTTCGTACTCCCGCTGCAGCCGTTCCTGCGCCCCGGTGAGACGGACCCGGATTCCGGCCACGAGCGCGCGCAGGTCCGCCTCCTGCATCATTCCATCGCACCCGCGCCGTCCGGCCACCGCCCGGAGCGTTCAGACGATGAAGGGCGGGGCCGGTGGCGCGCCGGCCGAAAGCGTCAGGACCTCGTAGCCGCGCTCGGTGACCAGCACGGTGTGCTCCCACTGCGCGGAGAGGCTGCGATCCCTGGTCACGATCGTCCATCCGTCGCCCAGTTCGGAGACGGCCGCGCGGCCGGCGTTGATCATCGGCTCGATGGTGAAGGTCATTCCGGGGAGCAGTTCGATGCCCGTGCCGGGCTCGCCGTAATGCAGCACCTGGGGTTCCTCATGAAACCCGAGCCCGATTCCATGGCCGCAGAACTCGCGAACCACCGAGAATCCGTTGCCTTCCGCGTGGCGCTGGATGGCGTGGCCGATGTCACCCAGCCTTCTGTGCGGGCCGACCGCGGCGATCCCGTGCCACATGCACTCATAGCTCACCGCGCACAGGCGTCTGGCCAGAATCGAGGTCTTGGCCCCGACGATGAACATGCGGCTGCTGTCGCCGTGGTAGTCGTCCTTGATGACCGTGATGTCGAGATTGACGATGTCGCCCTTCCTGAGCGCGCGCTCGTTCGGGACGCCGTGGCAGACCTGGTGGTTGATCGAGGCGCAGATCGACTTCGGGTAGGGCGGGTAGCCGGGAGGCGCGTAGTGCAGTGGAGCCGGAATGGTGCCCTGAACGTCGACCATGTAGTCGTGGCACAGCCGGTCGAGTTCGGCGGTCGTCACGCCCGGCAGGACGTACGGTTCGATGTAGTCGAGCACTTCGCCGGTCAGGCGCCCGGCGACGCGCATCTTCTCGATCTCCTTGGCGGTCTTGATGGTGATGCTCATGGTTGCGCGGCCGGAAAAGGACGAAGGGTATCGGAAGGCAACCCGCGGCGCAATTTCACCGCCCGCCCGGGGGCCGGTGCGCGGAGACCGCCTTTGCTTGAGGGGCCACCCCCGAAACCGTTATAATGCCGCGCTTGCCCGATCGGCGGGCAAAATCTGCACGTCCGGCATGGAACGGGTGCGGCTTCGATCGATGGAAGCCGGCGGCTCGCCGGGCGGATGAACAACCCTTTCCGGAGCGATCATGACTGCAATGACCATGCGTCAAATGCTGGAGGCCGGCGTGCATTTCGGCCACCAGACCCGATTCTGGAACCCGAAGATGGCGCCCTATATCTTCGGCTACCGGAACAAGATCCACATCATCAACCTCGAAAAGACCCTGGTGAAGTACCAGGAGGCGATGCAGTACGTGCGCCGGATGTCGTCGAACAAGGGGGTGGTCCTGTTCGTCGGCACCAAGCGGCAGTCGCGCGAGACCATCCGCGAGGAAGCGCAGCGCTGCGGCATGCCCTGGGTCGATGAACGCTGGCTCGGCGGCATGCTGACCAATTTCAAGACCGTCAAACTGTCGATCAAGCGGCTCAAGGACATGGAGCAGATGGCTGGCGACGGATCGTTCGAGCGGATGTCGAAGAAGGAAGCCCTGCAGCTTCAGAGGGATCTGGCGAAGCTGCAGAAGAGCCTGGGCGGCATCAAGGACATGAACGGGCTGCCCGACGCGCTGTTCGTCATCGATGTGGGCTACCACAAGATCGCGGTCACCGAGGCGAAGAAGCTCGGAATTCCGATCGTCGGAGTGGTCGATACCAATCACTCGCCGCAAGGCATCGCCTACGTCATTCCGGGCAACGACGACTCGAGCCGCGCGATCCGGCTGTATGCGCGCGGTGCGGCCGATGCCATCCTCGAAGGCCGCTCGCAGGTCGTTCAGGAGATCGCCGAGGCCGCGAGCGACGAGTTCGTCGAGGTTGATGAGGAACAGAAGCCCGGCGCCGACCTCTGAGGCGCAGGTGCGGGACCGATCAAACGTTCAGGAGCGGCAATGGCGGAAATTACCGCAGCATTGGTGAAGGAACTGCGCGAGCGTACCGACGCGCCGATGATGGAATGCAAGAAGGCGCTGGTCGAGGCCGGTGGCGAGATTGTCCGCGCCGAGGAAATCCTGCGGGTCAAGCTCGGCAACAAGGCGGCCAAGGCGGCGAGCCGGGTGACCGCGGAAGGAGTCGTCGGCACCCACGTTTCGCCCGATCGCAGGCTGGCGGCGATCGTCGAGGTGAATTGCGAGACCGACTTCGTCGCCAGGAACCCGGAGTTCGTTTCGTTCGCGAAATCGCTGGCGGAACTGGTCGCGACGAAGCGGCCGGAGAGCGTCGAGGCGCTGGCCGCCCTGCCGCTCGCCGCAGGCAGTGTCGAGGACGTTCGAAAGGCGATGATCGGCAGGATCGGCGAGAACCTGTCGATCCGGCGTTTCTCCCTCCTCGAGGCGCGCGGCGCGATCGCCCAGTACGTTCATGGCGGCGCGAAGATCGGCGTGCTGGTCGATCTGGTCGGAGGCGACGAGACGCTTGGGCGGGACATCGCGATGCACGTCGCGGCATCCAGGCCGCTCGCGCTGTCGCGCGAACAGGTGCCGGCCGGTGTGGTGGAACGCGAGCGTTCGATCGCGTCGCAAAAGGCGGCGGAATCGGGCAAACCCGCCAACATCGTCGAGAAGATGGTCGAAGGCTCGGTGCAGAAGTTCCTGAAGGAGTCCACCCTGCTCGGCCAGGCATTCGTGAAGGACGACAAACTGAGCGTCGGGCAACTGCTCGCCTCGCGTGGTGCTTCGGTCGCCGCCTTCACGCTCTACGTGGTCGGCGAAGGGATCGAAAGAAAGAAGTCGGACTTCGCCGCAGAGGTCGCAGCCGCCGCCGGAGCGGGTCGCGGCTAGCATGGCCGAAGTGCCGGCTTTCCGCCGGGTGCTGCTCAAGCTCTCCGGCGAGGCACTCATGGGCGATGACGCCTATGGGATCAACCGCGCCATGCTTCAGGCGATCGTCGCCGAGATCGCCGGCGTGGCCGCCCTGGGTGTCGAGATCGCGGTGGTGATCGGGGGCGGCAACATCTTCCGTGGCGTGGCCGCCGGCGCCGCCGGCATGGATCGTGTCGCCGCGGATTACATGGGCATGCTGGCGACGGTGATGAACGCACTCGCGCTCCAGGACGAGATGCGGCGCTCGGGGCTCTCGTGCCGGGTGCAGTCGGCGCTCAACATCGAGCAGGTGTGCGAGCCCTACATCCGCGGCAAGGCGGTCCGCTACCTCGAAGAGGGCAAGATCGTCGTGTTCGGGGCCGGAACCGGGAATCCCTTCTTCACCACCGATACCGCGGCCGCGCTCCGTGGCGCCGAGATCGGCGCAGAGATCGTGCTGAAGGCGACCAAGGTCGATGGCGTGTATACGGCGGACCCCATGAAGGACCCGCGGGCACGGCGCTATGCCAGGGTTTCCTTCGACGAGGCGATCGGAAAGAACCTGAAGGTGATGGATGCCACGGCGCTCGCGCTTTGCCGGGACCGGAAGCTGCCGATCAACGTGTTCAGCATCTTCAAGCCGGGGGCGTTCAAGCGCGTCGTCCTGGGACAGGACGAGGGTACGCTGGTACATTGCTAGGTGTTTGCGGATTCGGGACGGGTCGCCGTCCCGCCGTGACCTCTCTTGACTGCTGCGGAGGCTGGGCATGATCGCGGAACTGAAGGCCGGCACGGAACAGAAGATGCACAAGTCGATCGAGGCGCTCAAGCACGAGTTCGCCAAGGTGCGGACCGGGCGCGCGCACACCGGACTGCTCGATCACATCACGGTCGATTACTATGGCTCGCAGATGCCGATCCCGCAGGTGGCGGGCGTGAGTCTGCTGGATGCGCGCACGATCGGCGTGACGCCCTGGGACAAGAAGATGCTGCCGGTGGTCGAGAAGGCCATCCGCGACAGCGATCTCGGCTTGAATCCATCGACGTTCGGAGAGACCGTGCGCGTGCCGATGCCCGCCCTGACCGAGGAGCGCCGCAGGGACCTGATCAAGGTCGTGCACAAGGAAGCGGAAGCGGTGCGCGTCGCGGTGCGCAACCTGCGCCGGGACGCCAATCACGCTCTCAAGGAGGCGGTGAAGAACAAGACCATTTCGGAGGATGACGAAAGGCGGGCGGTGGAGGAAATCCAGAAACTGACCGATCGCAATATCGCGGAGATCGACGGCATCCTCGCCGCTAAAGAAGCCGACCTGATGGCCGTATAGGCAGCGCACGACGCCCGTACCCGGAGGGAGCGATGACGCACTACGTGAGCTCGACCAAGGGAATCCCGGAGGTCTCGGACATGCCGCGACATGTTGCGATCATCATGGATGGCAACGGCCGCTGGGCCCGCAGGCGTTTCCTGCCGCGGGTGGCCGGACACAAGCGGGGCGTGGAGGCGGTGCGCGCGGTCATCAGTGCCTGCATCGAACGCGGCATCTCCCACCTCACCCTGTTCGCATTCTCCTCGGAGAACTGGCGGCGGCCGCCCGAGGAAGTCTCCTTCCTGATGCAGCTCTTCGTGAATTCGCTGGAGCAGGAGATCAGCCGGCTGCACGAAAGCAGGATCCGATTTCGCGCGATCGGCGACATCGAGGCCTTCGAGCCGCGTCTCATCGAGCTGATTCGCCGCGCCGAGACGGTGACCGCGGCGAACCGCAGACTGACGCTCACGGTCGCCGCCAATTACGGCGGGCGCTGGGACATCCTGCGGGCGATCGAGCGCATGCTGGCCGCTCATCCCGAAAGGCGCAGCGGATTCTCGGAGGACGATCTCGCCCCGCATCTGGCGCTTACCGACGTTCCCGAGCCCGATCTGTTCATCCGTACCGGCGGCGAGCAGCGCATCAGCAATTTCCTGCTCTGGCAGCTTGCCTATGCCGAGCTGTACTTCACCGATACCTTGTGGCCGGAGTTCGACGCGGCCGCGCTCGATCGAGCCATCGAGTCGTACCGGCTGCGCGAGCGCCGTTTCGGTCGCACCAGCGAGCAGCTGCGCGGCGCGCGGGAAACGAAACGGGTCGATGCTCCCGAGCCTCGTGCGGTCGCCGAGAAAGCGGTACCGTAGATGCTCGGCGCGCGGGTCGCGACCGCGCTCGTCCTTCTGGCGGGATTCCTGGTTGCCGTGTTCGGCCTTCCTGCGCACGCATGGCGGATCGTGATCGGCCTGCTGACTGCGGTGGCGGCCTGGGAATGGAGCGCCCTGGCGGGCGCCGCGAGCGCCGGTCGCACTCCGTACGTCATCGCGACCGGGGTCGCCGCATGGTTCTGCGGCGCGGCTGCGCAAGCAGGCGGGCCGTGGGTGACGCTTCTGATCGCGATCTACACGCTGGCGGTCGCGTTCTGGCTGATCGTCGTGCCCTGGTGGCTGATCAGGAAATGGCCGTTGCGCGGCGGCGCTCCGGCCGCGCTGATCGGATGGCTTGTGCTGCTGCCCAGTGCATGTGCGCTCGTTCAGCTTCGCGCGCTCGGTCCGTGGCTGCTGGTTGCTGCCATGGCCATCGTCTGGGTCGCGGACACCGCCGCCTATTTTTCCGGCCGCGCGTTCGGCCGGAGAAAACTCGCGCCCCTCATCAGTCCGGGCAAGACCTGGGAAGGGGCGTGGGGCGCGATCGCAGCCGTGCTGGTCGCTGGGCTGGCGGTTCTTGCCGCTCTGCCCGAGAGTTCGATCGCTCCCGGTCTGGCGCCGTGGTTCGTGCTGGGCCTGATTCCGGTGACCGCGGTCGGGATCGCCGGCGATCTGTTCGAATCGTTGCTCAAGCGGCAGGCCGGGGTCAAGGACAGCAGCCATCTGCTGCCGGGGCACGGTGGCTTGCTCGACCGCATCGACAGCCTCGTGGCGACGCTGCCTTTCGCCGGGCTGGCCGCGATCTGGATCGCCAAATGAACGCCCGCAAGGGGCTCACCATACTCGGCGCGACTGGCTCCATCGGGGTCAATACCCTCGATGTGGTCAGCCGCCATCCGGAGCGCTTCGAGGTGCTCGGACTGAGCGCGAACCGGCAGATTGAACGGCTCTTCGAACAGTGCCTCGCCTTCCGGCCCCGCTGGGCCGCGGTTCCCGACGCCGATGGCGCGGCGCTGCTGGATTCACGGCTGCGCGCCGCAGGCTGTCCGGTCGAGGTCCTCAGCGGTGAAGCCTCGCTGGAGGCGATCGCCAGCCGGCCCGAGGTCGATACCGTGATGGCTGCGATCGTGGGCGCCGCCGGGTTGCGTGCGACCCTGGCTGCGGCACGAGCGGGCAAGACGGTCTTGCTCGCGAACAAGGAATCGCTGGTGATGGCCGGCGCCCTGTTCATGGCCGAGGTGCGTCGATCCGGCGCGGTCCTGCTTCCGATCGATAGCGAACATAATGCTGTATATCAGTCACTTCCGTATGATTATTCAGGTGATTTCTCGAAACAGGGCGTGCGCCGGATCATCCTGACCGCCTCCGGCGGCCCGTTCCGGGACACCCCGCCGGACCGCCTCCGCGACGTCACGCCCGATCAGGCCTGCGCTCACCCCAACTGGGTGATGGGGCGCAAGATTTCGGTGGATTCGGCGACGATGATGAACAAGGGTCTCGAGGTGATCGAGGCCCACTGGCTATTCAACGCGGCTCCGGAATGCATCGATGTGGTCATCCATCCGCAGAGCGTGGTGCATTCGCTGGTGGAGTATGTCGATGGCTCGGTCATCGCCCAGTTGGGCAACCCCGACATGCGCACCCCGATCGCCCACGCCCTGGCTTATCCCGATCGCATCGAGGCGGGCGTTGCGCCGCTCGACCTGTGCGCGGTGGCCCGGCTGACCTTCGAGCGGCCCGACCCCGGGCGGTTTCCCTGCCTGCCGCTCGCCTACGAGGCGCTGCGGGAGGGGGGAAGCGCGCCGGCGAGTCTGAATGCAGCGAACGAAGTGGCGGTCGCTGCGTTCCTGGAGGGCCGGCTGGCCTTCGACCGGATCCCCCGCGTGATCGCCGCGGTGATGGAGCGCAGCGGTCGCGGCCCGGCGGACACGATCGAGGAGATCTTCGCCGCCGACGGCGAGGCGCGTGAACTCGCGAGGGCCTTCGTCGGGGGCGGCAGGTGAACCTTTTGCACTACATCGTCCCGTTCCTCATCGCGCTCGGGCTGCTGGTTGTCGTCCATGAGTTCGGACACTATCTGGTCGCGCGCGCATGCGGGGTCAGGATCCTTCGCTTTTCCGTCGGCTTCGGTCGGCCACTCTGGATGCGGCCGTTCGGCCCGGACCGTACCGAATGGGCGATCGCACTCGTTCCGCTCGGTGGATACGTGAAGATGCTGGACGAGCGCGAAGCGCCGGTGGCCCCCGCGGAAGCCCACCGCGCCTTCAATCGGCAGAGTGTCTGGAAGCGGATGCTGATCGTCGCCGCCGGGCCGGTGGCGAACTTTCTGCTGGCAGTGCTCTGCTATTGGGCGCTTTATGTCCACGGCATCGAAGAGATGCGGCCGGTGCTCGGCACCCCGGTGGTCGGGTCGCCGGCGGCGAAGGCCGGATTCCGGGAGGGCGAGGTCGCCGTGGGGGTAGACGACACTGCGGTCGCGACCTGGCAGGAGTTTCGCTGGGAGCTGCTGCGGCGCAGCCTGAAGCACGGACCCGCAGCCATCGAGGTGGCCGATGCCGCCGGGGAGCATTCGTTGCGCCGGCTCGATGTGTCCTCTGCGGCCGGCGACGACCTCGAGGCCGATCCGCTCCAGCGCCTCGGTTTTCGACTCTATCGTCCGCGCCTGCCGGCGGTGGTCGGGAAGGTGGCCGAGGGCGGGAGCGCTGCGCGTGCCGGCCTGCGCCCAGGCGACCGCATCGTGCAGATCGACGGCAAGCGCATCGAGTCCTGGGCCGATCTGGTGGCGACGATTCGGCCGGCCGGCGGCCGCACACTCGAGGTGAGCCTCGATCGGGGGGACGCGTCGCTGCGCCTGCCGGTGAAGGTCGAGGAGGTCGAGGAGGGCGGGCGGCGGATCGGACGCATCGGCATCACGGTGCGCGAGGACGCGACACGCCATCCGGAACTCACCACCGTCGTCGCCTACGATCCCGTGCGCGCGCTCGGAAGAGCGACCCGGCAGACCTGGGATACGATCGCCTTCAGCGTTTCGGTGCTGGGCAGGATGGTGACCGGGGAAGTTTCGTGGAAGAACCTGAGCGGGCCGGTGACCATCGCCGACTATGCCGGACGCTCCGCCCGCCTGGGGCTGGACAGCTACCTCAAGTTCCTGGCGCTGATCAGCATCAGCCTGGGTGTGCTCAACCTGCTGCCGATTCCGATCTTGGACGGCGGACACCTGATGTATTATATCGTCGAGCTGATCAAGGGCGGTCCGGTCTCCGAGCGGGCGATGGAGATCGGACAGCAGGTCGGACTCGCCTTTCTCCTCATGCTGATGGTTTTCGCGTTCTATAACGACATCAACCGCCTCGTCTCCGGCTAGAAAAATGAGAAGAAAGCTGAGTGCGGCGCTCCTCTTCGCACTGATCGCGCCCGGCGCGGCGGCGTTCGAACCGTTCGTCGTCAAGGACATCCGCGTCGAGGGTATCCAGCGCACCGAAGCCGGAACCGTCTTCAACTACCTGCCGGTGCGGGTGGGCGAGACGATGAACGACGAGAAGGCCGCGCAGGCAATCAAGGCTCTGTTCGCGACCGGCTTTTTCAAGGATGTGCGCATCGAGATCGAAGGCGGTGTGCTGGTCGTCATTGTGGCGGAGCGGCCGGCGATCGCCCAGATCGATTTCGTCGGCGTGAAGGAGTTCGACAAGGATGCGCTGAAGAAGGGGTTGAAGGAGGTCGGGCTGGCGGAGGCCCGCATCTTCGACCGGTCGCTCCTCGACAAGGCGGAACAGGAGCTCAAGCGCCAGTATCTCAGCCGCGGCCGTTATGCGGTGAATGTCACGACCACGGTGACCCCGCTGGAGCGCAACCGGGTTTCGCTCAACTTCACGGTCGACGAGGGCGAGGTCGCGAAGATCCGGGAAATCAACATCGTCGGCGCAAGGGCGTTCAAGGAGAAGGACCTGCTCGGGCTGTTTAGCCTCACGACGCCCGGCTGGCTGACCTGGTACACGAAGAACGACCAGTATTCGCGGCAGAAGCTCTCCGGGGACCTGGAGAGTCTGCGTTCCCACTATCTCGACCGCGGTTACCTCGAGTTCAACATCGATTCCACCCAGGTCTCGATCACGCCCGACAAGCGCGACATCTACATCACCATCAACGTGACGGAGGGCGAGAAATACACGGTCTCCTCGGTGCGTCTGGGCGGCGAGCTGCTGCTTGCCGAAGACGAGTTGAAGGCGCTGGTGAAGATGAAGCCGGGCGATGTCTTCTCGCGCCGCACACTCACCGAGACCACCAAGGCGATCAGCGAACGGCTCGGCAACGACGGCTACGCCTTCGCGAACGTCAACGCGCAGCCCGAGATCGACAAGGAGAAACGTCAGGTCGCCTTCACCATCCTGCTGGATCCGGGCCGCCGGGTCTATGTGCGGCGGGTGAATGTCGCCGGAAACTCGCGTACGCGCGACGAGGTGATCCGCCGCGAGATGCGCCAGATGGAAGGGGCCTGGTATGACGGCGCGCTGATCAACAAGTCGCGCACGCGCATCGATCGGCTCGGCTATTTCGACGAGGTGACGGTCGAGACGCCGCCGGTTCCGCAGACGACCGACCAGGTGGATCTGAACGTCGCCGTCAAGGAGAAGGCGACCGGAAACCTGATGCTGGGAGCCGGACTGTCCAGCTCGGAGAAGCTGGTACTCTCGGGATCGATCTCGCAGAACAACATCTTCGGCACCGGGAAATCGCTGACCGCGCAGCTCAGTGGCGGCAAGATCAATCAGGTGTATTCGCTTTCCTTCACCGAACCGTACTACACGCTCGACGGCGTCGCGCTGGGCTATGACATCTACCACCGCAACGTCGATCCGACCAGTCTGACCGTGGGGCGTTTCAACACCTCCTCCGACGGCGGCGGGATCCGGCTCGGCCTTCCGGTGAGCGACGACGACTTCGTCAACGTCGGCCTGTCGGCCGATCGCACCACGATCAAGGTGTTCGACGACAGCCCGCAGCGCTACAAGGATTTCGTCGGCACCTTCGGTGGCTCGACGACTACGCTGCTCTCGACCGCAGGATGGTCGCGCGACAAGCGCGACAGCCTGATCTATCCGACCAGCGGGAGTCTCCAGCGCCTGTCCGGGGAACTGTCCCTGCCGGGCGGAGAGCTGCGCTTCTATCGCGCCTCGTATCAGCATCAGCGCTTCTTCCCGATCGGTCGCGACTACGCCCTGATGCTGAATGGCGAAGTTGGCATCGGCAACGGATACAATGGCAAGCCGCTCCCGTTCTTCAAGAACTATTTTGCCGGAGGCATCGGGTCGGTGCGCGGCTTCGACACGGCATCGCTGGGGCCGCGCGACGTGCTGGCCGGAGGCGGGATTTCGGAGGATGCGCTCGGGGGCAACCGGAAGGTCGTGCTGAACGGCGAATTCCTGTTTCCGTTTCCGGGATCCGGCAAGGACCGCTCGCTGCGGCTTGGGGCGTTCGTCGACGCGGGGCAGGTGTGGGCTCAGGGCCAGAAGGCGAGCTTCGGCGACCTGCGCTACGCCGCGGGCCTGTCGCTGGCGTGGAGTTCGCCGGTCGGGCCGCTCAAGCTGAGCATTGCCCAGCCGATCAACGAGAAGGAGGGCGACCGGGTGCAACGCTTCCAGTTCCAGCTAGGCACGACCTTTTGAACCTGTGGTGGAATGATGAATAGAGGATGGAAAGGTTCGATTGTGCTGCTGGCGGTCGTGGCGCTGTTCTCGGCCGCGGCTCCCGCGGCAGCTCAGGTCAGGATCGGTTTCGTGAATACCGAGCGGATCTTCCGTGAGTCGGAGCCGGCGGTGCGCGCCCAGAAGAAGCTCGAGAAGGAATTCGAGAAACGCGACCAGGAGTTGCAGCGGCTGGGAAAGCAGCTCCAGACGATGCGTGAGAATCTCGACAAGAACGGCATGACCATGGCGGAAAGCGAGCGCGCGAAGAAGGAGCGCGAGTTCGCCGACCTGAATCGCGACTTCCAGCGCAAGCAGCGCGTGGTGCGCGAGGACCTCAATCAGCGCCGGAACGAGGAACTCGCGGCCGTGCTGGAGCGGGCGAACAAGGTGATCCGGCAGATCGCCGAGGCGGAGAAGTACGACATCATCTTCCAGGATGCGGTCTACTTCAGTCCGCGCATCGACGTCACCGAGAAGGTCATCAAGGCGCTGGCCGAACCGCCGGCGAAGTAGCGCTCGATGGCTTCGGGCGGCGTTTCGCTGGCCGAACTCGTCGCGCGGCTCGGCGGCGAACTCGTCGGCGATGGAAACTGCCGGGTCTTCCGGGTCGCCACGCTGGAGTCGGCCGCTGCCGGCGAGATCTCGTTTCTCGCCAACGCGAAATACCGTGCGCGGCTCTCCGGCACTCGCGCGGATGCGCTGATCCTCGCTCCGGAGTTCAGGCACGCGTGGACCGGAAACCGCATCCTCGCCGCGAATCCCTATCTGTATTTCGCACGGGTGGCCCGCCTGCTCAACCCGCCCGAGGCTGCCGCGCCGGGCGTGCATCCCGGCGCCAGCGTCGAGGCGCAGGTGCCGGCGAGCGCATCGATCGGCGCGGGATGCCATGTCGGCCCCGGCGCGGAACTCGGCGAGCGCGTGCGCCTTCATCCGGGCGCGGTCGTGGGTGCCGGATGCCGGATCGGTGAGGACTCGACGCTCCATTCCAACGTCGTGATCTATCCGGGGTGCCGGATCGGCGCGCGCGCGATCGTGCATGCCGGGGCGGTCGTCGGTTCCGACGGGTTCGGCTTCGCGCGCGAAGAGGACGGCTCGTGGCTGAAGATCCCCCAGACCGGGCGCGTACTCGTGGGCGACGACGTGGAGATCGGCGCGGGAACGACGATCGACCGCGGCGCGATCGACGACACGGTAATCGGCGACGGGGTCAAGATCGACAACCAGGTGCAGATCGGCCACAACGTGCACATCGGCGATCGAACGGCAATCGCAGGCTGCGTGGGCATCGCGGGCAGCGCGCGCATCGGCAGGCGCTGCATGATCGGCGGCGCCGCCATGATCCTCGGCCACCTGAGCATCGCCGACGACGTGATCATTTCCGCCGGCACCCTGATCGGGAAGTCGGTCGGCGCCCCCGGAGAATACACGGGCAGTGTCCCGTTCCTGGAACACACGAGATGGCGCCGCAGTTTTTCCCGCCTGCGCAGCCTGGACGAGATGGCGGATAGAATACGCGCCCTGGAACGGACGCTGGCACGCCTGGAGGGAAAATCGTGACTTCGATGGACATCAAGGCGATTCTGGAACATCTGCCGCACCGCTTCCCGATGCTGCTGGTCGATCGCGTGCTGAGCCTGGAGGCCGGTGCGCGCATCCACGCCGTCAAGAACGTCAGCATCAACGAGCCGTTCTTCGCCGGCCACTTCCCGCATCATCCGGTGATGCCGGGCGTGCTGATCATGGAGGCGCTGGCGCAGGCGGCCGGCATTCTCTCGTTCGTGACCACGGGGGAGCGGCCCGACGACGACTCGGTGTTCTACTTCGTGGGAATCGACAACGCGCGCTTCAAGAAGCCGGTGATGCCCGGCGACCAGCTCCACCTGCACGTGAGCATCGCGCGCCAGGTGCGGGGGATCTGGAAGTACCGGGCGGAGGCCCGCGTCGATGACGCCGTGGCGGCGGAAGCCGACCTGATGTGCGCCAAACGCGCGGTGCGATGATCCACCCCACGGCCCTCATCGACCCCGGTGCGAAGCTCGGCGAGCGTGTCAGCGTAGGGGCCTATTCGATCCTCGGCCCCGGGGTCGAGATCGGCGACGACACCTGGATCGGGCCGCACGCGATCGTGACCGGCCGCACCCGCATCGGGCGCGCGAACCGCATCTACCAGTTCTGCTCGATCGGCGAGGCGCCCCAGGACATGAAGTATGCGGGAGAGCCCACGCGCCTGGAGATCGGCGATCGCAACACGATCCGCGAGTTCTGCACCTTCAATGTCGGCACGGCACAGGACGCCGGTGTCACCCGGCTGGGCAGCGACAACTGGATCATGGCCTACGTCCATGTCGCCCACGATTGCCAGGTGGGCGACCACACGATTTTCGCCAACAACGCGAGCCTGGCCGGCCACGTCCGGGTCGGCGACTGGGCGATCCTCGGCGGCTTCACCCTCGTGCACCAGTTCGCGCGGTTGGGCGCACACAGCATCACCGGGATCGCCAGCGTTTTGCTGAAGGATCTGCCGCCCTATGTCATGGCGATGGGAAATACCGCCAAACCCTACGGCATCAACGTCGAGGGGCTGAAGCGGCGCGGCTTCGCGCCCGAGACGATCGCCGCGCTCAGGCGCGCCTACCGCGTGCTGTACCGCTCCAGGGCGAGCATCGAGGAGGCGCGCGCGCAGATCGCGGAGGCCGCCCGCACCGAGCCGGCGCTCGGGTTGCTGGTCGACTTCCTTTCCGTTCCGGGGCGGGGGATCGTGCGATAGGCGCGCCGGTCCGCATCGCGATGGTCGCCGGAGAAGCCTCCGGGGATCTGCTGGGCTCGCACCTCATCCGGGCGCTGCGAGCACTGCGTCCGGATGCCGCGTTCTGCGGAATCGGCGGGCCGATGATGGCGGCGGCCGGTCTCGATGTCTGGGTTCCGGCCGAGAAGCTCGCCGTGCATGGTTATGCCGACGCGCTGCGCCATGTCCGCGAGATCTCGGCGATCAGGCGCGCGCTGGCGACGAGGCTGCTGCGCGATCCGCCGGATGCCTTCGTCGGTGTCGATGCGCCGGACTTCAATCTCGGCATCGAGCGCCGGCTCAAGCGCAACGGCATCCCTGCGATCCATTACGTCAGCCCCTCGGTGTGGGCCTGGCGCGCGGGTCGCGTTCGCCGCATCGCGCGCTCGGTCACCCACCTGCTCGCGCTGTTCCCGTTCGAACCCGCGTTTTATGCGGCAAGCGGCGTTCAGGTGACCTACGTGGGCCATCCGCTCGCCGATTCGATCGCGCCGCACGTCGACACGGCAGCGGTGAGAAAGCGCTTGGGGCTCACCGGCGACGCGGCGGTGTTCGCGCTGCTGCCGGGCAGCCGCCAGGCCGAGGTCGACCGGATGGCGGCGATCTTCATCGACACCGCTCGGTTGCTCGCGCGCGACTTCCCCGGCGCGCGCTTTCTGGTTCCGCTCGTGAGCCGCGAGACGCGCAGCCGGTTTGAGCTGGAACTCTGGCGCCGCGATGCCCGGGACCTGCCGCTGAAACTGCTGTTCGGGCACGCACAGGACGCCCTGGCCGCCTGCGACGGCGCGCTGGTGGCCAGCGGAACGGCGACGCTGGAGGCGGCGCTGCTCGGCAAGCCGATGGTCATCGTCTATCGCACCTCGCCGTGGTCCTACCGGCTGATGCGCAGGATGGCCTACCAGCCTTGGTTCGGCCTGCCGAACATCCTCGCCGGGCGCTTCGTCGTGCCCGAGTTCATCCAGGATCAGGCCGTTCCCGAGAACCTCGCGCAGGCGCTCGGCAACTGGGTGAGCGACCGCGTGAGCTGCACGCGGCTGGCCCGGCTCTTCGATCGCATCCACGGCGAACTGCGCCGCGACAGCGCGCAACACGCGGCACACACCATCCTTTCGTGCATCGGAGGCCGGTCCAAATGAACGCGATCGCGACGCCGGCCGGGCTGATCTGCGGGCTCGACGAGGCCGGCCGCGGCCCCCTCGCCGGGCCCGTGTTCGCGGCCGCCGTCGTCCTCGATCCGAAGCGCCCGATCGAAGGGCTCGCGGACTCGAAGACGATCGGCGTGTTACGGCGCAACCGTCTCGCGCGCGAGATCCGGGAGCGCGCGCTCACCTGGGCCGTAGCCAGTGCCAGCGTCGCGGAGATCGATGCACTTAACATCCTTCAGGCGAGCTTGCTCGCCATGCAGCGCGCGTTCCATGCCCTCGGCATTCGCCCTGAACGGGCGCTGGTGGATGGCCTGCACTGTCCGCTGCTGCCCTGTCCTGCGCAGGCGGTCGTGCGCGGCGATGCGAGCATCGCGCAGATCGCCGCCGCATCCATCCTCGCCAAGACCGACCGGGATGCCGAGATGGTGCGCCTGCACGCACTCCACCCGCGCTATGGCTTCGACCGCCACAAGGGATATCCGACGCCGGCGCATGTGGCGGCGCTGCGGGAGTACGGGGCCTGCGAGCAGCACCGGCGCAGCTTCGCTCCGGTGAGGGCGGTTCTCGACCGGGGCCGGCTTTCATGCGAACGCTGAAGCGGATCTCCTCGCGCAAGAACCCGACGTTCGGCGCCCTGAAGGCGCTTGCGCATTCGGGGCGCGAACGGCGACGGACGGGGCAGACGATCCTCGACGGTGTGCACCTGATCGAATCCTGGCTCGCGAGCGGCGGCGTTCCGGAACTCGTCGCCGTGGGCGAGGGCGCCTTGGAAAAGCCCGAGATCGCGCGCCTCGCGGCACGCGTGAATCATGCCGTCGTCGTGCTGAGCGATGCCCTCCTCGCGGAGGTGAGTCCGGTGGAGACGGCGAGCGGAATCCTCGCGCGGGTGTCCATCCCCCGAGGGGCGCCGGCCGCGTTGCGGGGCACCTGCGTCGTGCTCGACGGCATCCAGGATCCGGGAAACGCCGGTGCGATCCTGCGCTGCGCCGCTGCGGCCGGTGTCGACACGGCCGTGCTCGCGGCCGGCTGCGCGCAAGCCTGGTCGCCGCGGGTCCTGCGCGCGGGCATGGGGGCGCACTTCGTGCTGTCGGTGATCGAGAACGCCGACGTTCCGGCGCTGCTCGCCGCCTATCCGGGGCGCATCCTCGCGACCGCCGCGGCAGAGGGCAGGTCGCTGTTCGCCTGCGATCTCACCGGCGAGACCGCCTGGATCTTCGGGGCCGAGGGTTGCGGCATCTCGCCCGCGCTGCTCGCCGCCGCGCACGAGCGAATGTTCATTCCCATGGCAAACGGGGTCGAGTCGCTCAACGTCGCCGCGGCCGCCGCCGTCTGCCTGTTCGAGCAGCACCGCCAGCGCTCCCGCTAGCCGCGCGAGCCTCAGAAGGTGGACCGCTCCAGGTGCGCGTCCTGGAGGATGGTCGCGGCGATCTCTTCGATCGACTTGCGCGTCGAGTCGAGCGCATGGATGCCCTCGCGGCGCATCAGGCGCAGCGCCTCCTCGATCTCGTAGCGGCAGTTCTCGATCGATGCGTAACGGCTGCCGCGGCGCCGTTCGCTGCGGATCTGGTGCAGGCGCTCGATCCCGATGGTCAGGCCGAACAGCTTGTGGCGGAAGCGCTTGAGCGCCTGGGGCAGGGCCATGCGTTCGAAGTCCTCGGGGATGAGCGGATAGTTGGCGACCTTGATGCCGAACTGCATCGCGAGGTACAGGCTGGTGGGCGTCTTTCCGCTGCGCGAGACTCCGACCAGAATCACGTCGGCGTTGGCGAGGTCTTCGTCGGAAACCCCGTCGTCGTGCGCGAGCGCGAAGTTGACCGCGTCGATGCGCCGCATGTAGTCGCTGGTGCTGGTGATCCCGTGGCCGCGGCCGACGCTGTGGGTCGAGGCGGCCCCGAGCTCGGCCTCGAGCGGCCCGAGGAAGTGCTCGAACAGATCGAAGAACAGGGTGTCGGCCGGACGCAGGATCTCGAGGATCTTGTCGGAGATGACCGTGGTCATCACGATCGGGCGTGCGCCGTCGGTTTCGTGCGCGGCCTTGAACTGCCTGAGGCAATCGCGCGCCTTCGCGGGCGAATTGACGAACGGGATGCGCACCTGGCGGAAGCGGATCGATTCGAACTGCGCGATCAGGCTGTGGCCGAGCATTTCCGCGGTGATGCCGGTGCCGTCGGAGACGTAGAAGACGGTGCGCGAGTGGGCTGCGGCCATGTCGTATTCAACGATGCGGGGGGGAAGGAAGTCGATACAATAGTGGCTTTCCAACCGTCCTTCAATCACGGATCAACCGTCATGGACCGCTACGTCATCGGCTTCGAGGATCTCGGTATCGGCGACATCGAACAGGTCGGCGGAAAGAACGCCTCGCTCGGGGAAATGATCGGCCAGCTCTCGCATCTGGGCATCCAGGTGCCCGGCGGATTTGCGACCACCGCACACGCGTTCCGGGACTTCCTCGAGGCGGGCGGACTGGCGCAGCGCATCCGCGATACCCTCGACGCCCTGGATGTCGAGGATGTCCTGGCGCTCGCGCAAACCGGCGAGCGGATCCGCGGCTGGATCCTCGCACAGCGTTTTCCCGAGCGGCTTCGGGGCGAGATCGAAGAGCACTACCGGCGCCTCGCCGCGAGCGGAGCCGACGGCGCCTCGTTCGCGGTGCGCTCCTCGGCGACGGCGGAGGATCTGCCCGACGCCTCGTTCGCCGGCCAGCAGGAAACCTTCCTCAACATCCACGGGCTCGATAATGTGCTGGAGGCGGTGAAGGAGGTGTTCGCGTCGCTCTACAACGACCGGGCGATCGCCTACCGCGTGCACAAGGGCTTCCGCCATGCCGACGTCGCCCTTTCGGCGGGCGTGCAGCGGATGGTTCGCTCGGACCGGGGTTCCTCAGGGGTGATGTTCACGCTCGATACCGAGTCGGGGTTCCGCGACGTCGTGTTCATCACCGCGTCGTTCGGGCTCGGCGAGACCGTGGTGCAGGGCGCGGTCAATCCGGACGAATTCTATGTGCATAAGCCCATGCTCGCCCAGGGCCGTCCTGCGGTGATCCGGCGCAACATGGGCTCCAAGATGATCAAGATGGTATTCACCGATTCGCGCAAGGCGGGGCACTCGACCGAGACCGTGGAGGTGCCCGAAGCCGAGCGCAACCGGTTCGCGCTCTCGGATGCCGACGTGCTGGAGCTTGCCCGCTATGCGGTGGCGATCGAGGACCACTACCAGCGCCCGATGGACATCGAGTGGGGCAAGGACGGCGTCGATGGCAAGCTCTTCATTCTCCAGGCGCGTCCCGAAACGGTGAAGGCGGCCGCGCATCACGACGCGGTCGAGCGCTACCGGCTCAAGCAGCACGGCAAGGTGCTCGCCTCCGGGCGCGCGATCGGGCAGAAGATCGGCGTGGGGCCGGCGCGGGTGGTCGCCTCCGCCCGCGAGATGGACAAGGTCCATGCCGGTGACATCCTCGTCACCGACATGACCGATCCGAACTGGGAGCCGGTGATGAAGCGCGCGGCCGCGATCGTCACCAATCGGGGGGGGCGCACCTGCCATGCGGCGATCATCGCCCGCGAACTGGGCATACCGGCGGTGGTCGGCTGCGGCGACGCCACCGAGCTGATCGCCGAGGGCGAGCCGGTCACGGTCTCGTGCGCCGAAGGCGACACCGGCTACGTCTATCGCGGCGAGCTCGAATTCGAGGTCAATCGCCAGGATTCCGGCAAGCTGCCCGAGCTGCCGCTCAAGATCATGATGAACGTCGGCAATCCGGAACTTGCCTTCGAATTCCAGAGCATCCCCAACGCCGGCGTCGGCCTGGCGCGCCTCGAATTCGTCATCAACAACACCATCGGCATTCACCCGAAGGCGATTCTGGAGATCGACAAGGTCAAGGACAGCCTGCGCGAGGAGATCCTGCGCCGGGCGCGCGGCTACGCCGATCCGACCACCTTCTTCGTGGAGAAGCTCGCGGAGGGGGTTGCGACGATCGCGGCGGCGTTCTGGCCCAAACCGGTGATCGTGCGGCTGTCGGACTTCAAGTCGAACGAGTACCGCAAGCTGCTCGGGGGCGAGATCTACGAGCCGGAGGAGGAGAACCCGATGCTCGGATTCCGCGGTGCTTCGCGCTATGTCGCGCCGGCGTTCCGCGACTGCTTCGAGCTGGAGTGCCGCGCGATGAAGAAGGTGCGCGACGAGATCGGGCTGGTCAATGCCGAGATCATGGTGCCGTTCGTGCGCACGGTCGGCGAGGCAAGAGCGGTCGTCGATCTGCTCGCCGAGAACGGCCTGGAACGGGGCCGGAACGGATTGCGCCTGATCATGATGTGCGAGATCCCGAGCAATGCCTTGCTGGCCGAGGAGTTCCTGGAGCATTTCGACGGCTTTTCGATCGGATCGAACGATCTCACCCAGCTCACGCTCGGACTCGACCGCGATTCCGGCCTGGTGGCCGAGGCGTTCGACGAACGCGACCCTGCGGTGAAGCGCCTGCTCGCGATGGCGATCTCGAGCTGCAATCGCCTCGGGAAATACGTCGGCATCTGCGGGCAGGGGCCTTCGGACCACCTCGATCTCGCCCAGTGGCTGATGGAACAGGGCATCCAGAGCATCTCGCTCAACCCGGATACCGTGCTCGAGACCTGGCTGCGGCTAGGAGGCTCCGGCGCCTGAAGCTCAGCGGGCGCGTTCGATGAGCGCGTCGAGACCGGGATAATCCGCCGGCCGGATGCAGTACTTGCTCGCGCACGCACCCCAGGGCTCCCCGCGGCGCATCGCTGCGCGGAATCCGGCGGGATCGGCGACGCAGGTGCCGCCGATCGCGTCCGCGCCGCGTGCGAACAGGGGGTCGGGCACGCAACCGGCGGTCGGCCCGATGATCGACAGGAAGGTGGCGTTGCGGCAGGCGTCGAGCACCGCGTCGAGCGTGTCGTTGAGCAGCACCGTGCTGGTCGAGAGCACCTTGTTGCAGGGGGCGAGCTCGGCGGGATCGAGGCTGACGCGGTAGCGGCCGTGATCGCCGGCCAGTTCGGGCCGCAGCTCGATGACCGTGAGCCGCGCGCCGCTCGCGAGGATGCGATCGATGAGCGGCGGGAACAGGCCGACCATGCCGATGTGATCGGCGGCGCACGGCAGCAGCAACCCGATCGAGTCGGCCGCGGCAGGCGGTGCGTAACCCGCGCGCCGGAACAGGCTCTGGGAGAGGGCGTTGAGCGCGGCGAAGCCGAGCGCACGGCGCGCCGGGTCGCGATCTAGAATCCAGCGCGCAACTTCCTCTGCCGGTCTGCCCGCGAGCGGCGACGGGCCCGGCGCGGCTTCGCGCAGGCCGGCGAGGGTGTCCCCCAGCCAGACGTAGCTGAAGCCGAACGATTCGTCCTCGAGCTCGATCGCGCAGAATTCCGCGTCCCGCGTTTCCGGCTCTCGCGGCGGGGGCAGCAGCAGGGCGCGCAGCCGGGGCACGGGCAGTGCTGCCGCGATTCGCTCGACGATACGCACGAACTCGGTGGTGAGGGGCATGTCAGAAATTTGCGCAATTCTCGATGACCCCGCGCAACGGGGCGATGTGTCACCGTCGCGCCATCGTCTTTCGCATCAGCCGCTGCTTCTGCCTTTGCCAGTCGCGGTCCTTGTCGGCTTCGCGCTTGTCATATTGCTTCTTGCCCTTTGCGAGTCCGATCGTGAGCTTGATGCGGCCCTTGGTGTAATGCAGGTCCAGGGGCACCAATGCGTAGCCCGCGCGCTCGACCTTGCCGATCAGGCTGCGGATCTGATCGGCATGCATCAGCAGCTTGCGGGTGCGGGTCGGATCGGGGCTGACGTGGGTGGAGGCGGCCGGGAGCGGGCTGATATGGGCGCCGATGAGGTACAGTTCGGCATTGCGCACCAGGATGTAGGCTTCCTTGATCTGGGCGCGGCCGGCGCGCACCGACTTGACTTCCCAGCCTTCGAGCACGAGGCCGGCCTCGAAGCGCTCCTCGATGAAGTAGTCGTGCAGCGCCTTCCTGTTGTCGACGAGGGTCATCGGGCGGGCCGCGTTACAATTTCGATATTCTAACGACATTCCGCAAGATGGCAGCGGTACAGAAGCTGGTCCTGATCGAACACCCGGCGGAGCGGATGTTCGAGCTGGTGGATCGCGTCGAGGACTATCCGCTGTTCCTGCCGTGGTGCATCTCGACCCGCCTGATTCAGCGTACCGAGGCGATCACCGCGGCGACGCTGCACGTGAGCTACCGCGGGATCCGGACGCAGTTCTCGACCGAGAACGACAAGGAACCGCCGCGGCACATGCGCATCCGGCTGGTCGACGGCCCCTTCCACCACCTGCTCGGGAGCTGGCACTTCACACCTCTGGGCGAGACCGCCTGCAAGATCGAGTTCAGCCTGAGCTGGGCATTCTCGAACAAGGTGCTCGAACGCGCGCTCGGGCCCGTGTTCGGCCACATCGCGAACACGCTGATGGATTCCTTCGTCGAGCGCGCCAACCGGCTCGGACTTTGAGGATGACGGAATCGATTTCGGTCGAGGTCGTCTATGCCCTGCCCGAGAAGCAGGAGATCGTCCGACTGAGCGTGATGGCAGGCAGCACCGCCGGGCAGGCAATCGTCGCGTCCGGGCTGCTCGACCGCTATCCGGAGATCGACCTGGATCGCAACCGGATCGGCATCTACGGCAAGCTTGCCGCCGCGGACGCCGTCCTTGCGGACCATGATCGTGTAGAGATCTACCGTCCCCTGATCGCCGATCCCAAGCAGGCGCGGCGCAAGCGTGCCGAACAAGGCAAGCCGCCGCGCAAGCCGGTCCGCGGCGCGCAGTAGGGCGCTACCTGCACCACGAGGCGACCGCCGCGCGCGCCCGCTCGATGTTCGCGGCGCGCTGGGCATCGTCGAGCACTTCCAGCTCTCCGGCGCTGTTGTATTGTGCGATGCGCCGGCCCGACTCGAGCGTCGCGAGCTGGCCGCGCGCCTGGTCGCACTGGGCGCGGGCGTTTTCGGCGTCTGCTTTCTCCTTGGCGAGCTTCGCCTCCGCTTCGGCGGCCTGTGCGCGCCGCTTGCGGAACTCGAGCTCCTGATTGGCCGGACGGGCGGGCGGCGCAGCGGCCGGAGCGGGCGCGGGCCCGGCACTCCCGATGGAGCGGGGCTGGACCGGGGCAGGCGGCGGCACGTCCGAGTAATGGACGCGGCCGTCCTTGTCGCGCCAGCTGTAGATGTCTGCGGCCAGAGCGGTCTGGGCGAGCAGGGCGAGCAGAAGGGCGGTGGCGAGACGCATGGCGGTTTCCTCGATTTGGCGGGCCCCCGTATAATACGAATTTCGCAGAAAGGATCATAGTCATGCGAGTGCTCCATCCGGCGCTGACTTTCGACGATGTCCTGCTCGTGCCCGCCCACTCATCGATCCTTCCGCGCGAAGCGTCGCTGCAGACGCACCTGACCCGGCGCATCCGTCTCAACATTCCCGTGGTGTCCGCGGCCATGGACACGGTGACGGAGTCGACGCTCGCGATCGCGCTCGCCCAGGAAGGCGGCATCGGCATCATCCACAAGAATCTCTCGCCGAAGAAGCAGGCCGCAGAAGTGGCCCGGGTCAAACGCTTCGAGGCCGGCGTGCTGAAGGATCCGATCACGGTTCCGCCCGGCATGAGCGTGCGCGAGGTGGCGGCGCTCACGCGGCACCACAAGATTTCGGGATTGCCGGTGCTCGATGGCGACAAGGTCGTCGGCATCGTCACCAACCGGGACCTGCGCTTCGAGACCAACCTCGACCAGCCGGTGTCGGCGATCATGACGCCACGCGAGCGGCTGGTGACGGTGCGCGAGGGTGCCAGCACGGAAGAGGCGAAGGCGCTGATGCACAAGCACCGCATCGAGCGCGTGCTGGTGATCGGCCGGGACTTCGAGCTGCGCGGACTGGTCACGGTCAAGGACATCCTGAAATCCCACGAGCATCCGCTGGCGTGCAAGGACGGGTTGGGCCGGCTGCGGGTCGGCGCGGCCGTCGGCGTCGGGGCCGGCACCGAGGAACGCATCGAGGCGCTGGTGGAAGCCGGCGCCGACGTGCTCGTGGTCGATACTGCCCACGGCCACGCCCAGAGCGTGCTCGACCGCGTGGCCTGGATCAAGAGCCATTTTCCGCAGGTCGATGTGATCGGCGGCAACATCGCGACGGCCGCCGCGGCCACCGCGCTGGTGGATCACGGGGCCGACGGGGTCAAGGTCGGCATCGGACCGGGATCGATCTGCACCACGCGGATTGTGGCCGGCGTGGGCGTTCCGCAGATGAGCGCGATCGACAACGTGGCCACCGCGCTGTCCTCGACCGACGTTCCGATCATCGCCGACGGCGGCATCCGCTATTCCGGCGATCTCGCCAAGGCGATCGCGGCCGGTGCCCACGTGGTGATGCTGGGCGGGCTGTTCGCGGGAACCGACGAGGCGCCCGGCGAAATCGAGCTCTACCAGGGGCGCTCCTACAAGTCCTACCGGGGCATGGGCAGCCTGGGCGCGATGCAGCAGGGGGCCGCCGACCGCTATTTCCAGGATTCCGACCTGAGCTCGGACAAGCTGGTTCCCGAGGGCGTCGAGGGCCGGGTGCCGTACAAGGGACCGGCGGTCAATGTCATCAACCAGCTCATGGGCGGGCTGCGTTCGAGCATGGGCTATCTGGGCTGCGCCTCGATCGAGGAGATCCACCGCAACGCCGAGTTCGTCCCGATCACCAACGCGGGCGTGCGCGAATCCCACGTCCATGACGTCCAGATCGTCAAGGAAGCGCCCAACTACCGGGTCGAATGAGCGGCCGCCCCCGGCGGAAGCCTCGCACCCTTCGTCACCGGCGATCCCATGCACCGGAAAATCCTGATCCTCGACTTCGGATCGCAGTACACCCAGCTCATCGCCCGCCGGGTGCGGGAGCAGCAGGTGTATTGCGAACTGCATCCCTTCGACCTGGACGAGGCGTCGATCCGTGCCTTCAGTCCCGCCGGCATCATCCTATCCGGAGGTCCGGCTTCAGTACACGAGGACGAGACCCCACGCGCACCGGCGTGCGTCTTCGCGCTCGGCGTGCCCGTGCTGGGCGTCTGCTATGGGATGCAGACGATGGCGGCCCAGCTCGGCGGCGAGGTCGAGACGGCGAGGGTGCGCGAATTCGGCCATGCCGAGCTGCGCGCGCGCGGCCATTCGGCGTTGCTCGCGGGTATCGAGGATCGCGTCGACGAGGCGGGCCACGGGCTGCTCGATGTCTGGATGAGCCACGGCGACAGCGTCACCCGCCTGCCGCCGGGTTTCAAGGTCATCGCGAGCAATGCGGCGACGCCGATCGCGGGCATCGCCGACGAGTCGCGCCGCTATTACGGCCTCCAGTTTCACCCCGAGGTCACGCACACCCTCAAGGGCCGGCAGATCCTCTCGCGCTTCGTGCATGAGATCTGCGGCTGCGGCCATGACTGGAACATGCCAGACCATATCCCGGAGGCGATCGAGCGCATCCGCGGGCAGGTCGGCGACGAGGAAGTGATCCTCGGTCTTTCCGGCGGCGTGGATTCGTCGGTGGCGGCAGCGCTCATCCATCGCGCGATCGGCGACCAGCTCACCTGCGTGTTCGTCGACAACGGGCTGCTGCGCCTGAACGAGGCCGAGCAGGTCATGGAAGCGTTCGCGCGCAACCTCGGCGTGCGCGTGATCCAGGCGGATTGTGCGGCGCGCTTCCTCGGCGCGCTCGCCGGCGTGACCGATCCGGAGCAGAAGCGGCGCATCATCGGCCGCGAGTTCGTCGAGGCGTTCCAGCGCGAGGCGGCCAGGTTGCCGCAGGCGCGCTGGCTTGCACAGGGCACGATCTATCCGGATGTCATCGAATCCGCGGGCGCCAAGACCGGCAAGGCACACGCGATCAAGTCCCATCACAACGTCGGCGGACTGCCCGAGACGCTCAGGCTCCAGCTTCTGGAGCCGCTGCGCGAGCTGTTCAAGGACGAGGTGCGGGAACTCGGGGTCGCGCTCGGTCTGCCGCATGACATGGTCTACCGCCATCCGTTTCCCGGGCCGGGGCTGGGCGTTCGCATCCTGGGGGAGGTCCGGGCCGAATATGCAGAACTGCTGCGCCGCGCGGACGCGATCTTCATCGACGAGCTGCGCGCCGCGGACTGGTACGAGCGCGTCTCGCAGGCCTTCGCGGTCTTCCTTCCGGTGCGCTCGGTCGGCGTGATGGGCGATGCGCGCACCTACGAACACGTGGTCGCGTTGCGCGCGGTGCAGACCCAGGACTTCATGACCGCGCACTGGGCGGAGCTGCCGCACGCGCTGCTCGCCCGCATCTCCAACCGCATCATCAACGAAGTGCGCGGCATCAACCGCATCGTCTACGACATCTCCGGCAAACCACCCGCGACGATCGAGTGGGAATGATTCGGCGTCTTTCAGCGTGAGCCGCCCCCGATTTTTCTGGACACGAATTTGGGGTTGAATCGTGTCTGAAAAAGGAGCTGGAGAATGCTGAAAGAATCGAAGGTGGAAGGGGTTGCGCAGGGTTCGCCGGAAGGAGCCCGTAGGGTGACTGGAG
>MNXU01000079.1 GCA_001872285.1 Betaproteobacteria bacterium CG2_30_68_42 | reverse complement strand
CACAGTTGTTGCGAACGCTCAACTGCCGGGTGAGGTGTAACAGAAAGCAGAGAGACTTCATGGCTGCTCACGAGGTGGCGCGCGCGGCAGGTGAGGAAGAATCGCCTGCACCACATGGAATCGTCCTTCGCCGCAGTGCGGACAGTTCAACCACTCGATGCCCGCCACCCGCCGCATGAACGCTTCCACCGACTCCAACACGACCGGGTCGGGCGCGGGCGCTTCCAGCGCTTCGCGCGCTGCGGCAAGATTGGCCGTTTTGTGCGCCGGCCCCAGCAAACCATAATGGCGGATACGCTTGAACCCGCCTGGCAACACATGCCGCATGAAACGCCCGATGAACTCGCCCGCTTCCAGGCGCATCACCTTCTTGCGGTTGCCGTTGGCCGAGTCGCGCACCCGAAAGCGCACACGGCTTCCCTCCATGCCGAGAATGCGCTCGTTGGATATCGCCACCCGGTGCGTGTAACGCCCGAGATACTCCAGCACCTGCGCCGGCCCGCCCAGCGGCTGTTTGGCATAAACCACCCAGTCGCGGCGGCGCAAATCTGCGACGAGATTCCGCCATGACGCGTCGCTCTGCGCCGCAGCATGGCGCAGCACGCCCGCCTTGCGCGCAGCATCGAGCGCCGCCATGAACTTGCCCCGATACACCCCCGACAGCGCCTTCACCGGAAACAGGAAACCGCGCTTGGCGTTCACCCACTTGCCGCCCGCCGTCAGCGCACCGCCCGCTACCAGCGCGTGGACATGGACATGCCGCCCGAGGTCTTGCTTCCAGGTATGCAACACCAGCGTGAAGCTCGGTGTCCCGCCCAGCCAGCGCGGGTTGGCGGCGAGCGAATTCAGCGTGTCCGCCACCGCGCCGAACAGCAGTTTGTAGAGCGCGCGCCCATCGCATCCCGCCAGCCCGTTGATGGCGTGTGGCAAGGTGAACACCAGATGGAAGTACGGCACCGGCAACAGCTCCCGCCGCCGCGCCGCGAGCCAGGCTTCCTTGGCGCGCGTCTGGCACTGCGGGCAGTGGCGGTTGCGGCAGGAATGGTAGCGGTAGCGCAGCACGCCGCAATGGTCGCAGCACTCGACATGCCCGCCCAACGCCGGGGTGCGGCAGGCGACAATTGCCCGCCACGCCTTGTCCTGGACGACGGACAGAGCGTGCGTATCGAGATAGGGCTGACCGTGATCGCGCAGAATCTCGGCCAGGCCCGTAGCGTGAGCCACGATGACGGCGCGACTAACGCAGTACGGTGTCGAGCAACTCCAGTGGCGACGTAGTCCCGGTCAGCTTGGTTTGCGCCAGATGGAAATAGCGCATGGTGGTCGAGACATGGCCGTGCCCCATCAAGCGCTGGATGGTATGGAGATCCGCGCCGGATTCCAGCAGGTGCGTGGCGAACCAGTGGCGCAGGGCGTGGATGCCGCCATGGCGCCCGAGCTTGGCGCGGTCGCGCGCGGCGTAATACATGCGTTGCGCCAGGGTGTCGCATATCGGCCCCGTGCCGGACCGGTTCGGGAACAGCCAGGTGCGAGGGCGATACTGGCGCCAGTAATCGCGCAGGGTTTGCAGCAAGGCGGGAGACAGCATCGTGTAGCGATCCTTGCCGCCTTTGCCGCCGCGCACCTTGAGGCACATCCGGTCCGGGGCGCTCTCGATATCCGCCAGTTGCAGCGAACACACCTCGGTGACGCGCAGCCCGGCGGCATAGGTCGCCATCAGCAAGGCGCGGGCGCGCGGATTGGGGGCCGCCGCGAGCAGGCGGCCAACTTCGTCCCGCGACAACACACACGGGAGCGACTTGGGCACCTTCGCCATCGGGATGTCGAACCGTGCTTGCGGTCGCTTCAGTACCTTGTCGAACAGGAAACGGCAGGCGCTGGCCGACCGGTTCACGCTGGAGTAGGCGAGCTTGCGCTCAACAATCAGATGCAGGTGGTAGGCCTCCACCTCTTCCGCCGTCAGCGAATCCGGCGAGCGGCGGTAATACTTCGCGAGCGATCTCACCGCAGCCAGGTAAGATTCCTGCGCGCGCGCCGCAAACCCGCGCAGGATCATTGCATCGTTCATCTGCTCACGTAACGACTTCATCTCCGTCTCCTTGATCTGGTCGGGGACATCCCCCGCGATCAAGGATCGGAGATTTCTACGTCATGTGCAGCAAGGTGAAGTGGGAGATTCGAGAGGAAGCGGTGGGTTCGGAGCGCCACCGCGATAGCGGTTTAGTTCAACAGGCCGATGTCCACCGGGTGCGAGCCTTCGCGCGCCACCACGGCCTGCGCGATGCGCGCGGGATGGGCGCGGCCGAGGTCGGGGCGTTCCTGTCCTGGCTGGCGGTCGATCGGCAGGTGGCGGTGTCCACGCACCGGCAGACGCTTGCGTTCTTCTTCGGCAAGGTGCTGCGCGCGGATTCTCCGTGGCTGATTCGGATCGGCCTTCCGCGCTCTCACCCGCGCCAGCCGCTCGTGCGGAGAAACCGGGTTTCCGGGCGTACTTCGTCAGGCGCCCGCGACGGCTCCGGGCCCGGCTTCGCGCGGCGCCGGGCGGGTGCGGATGACGATGTCCACACGATCGATCAGCGTCCCGGCCGGCAGCGGGGGCAGGCCCTTCACCTCGATGCCTTCGGCGGGAATGTCGGCGAGCTTCCCGGTGGAGGCATCGAAGACGTGGTAGTGGGGACGAATCTCGGTATCGAAGAATATCCGCGACGGATCGACGATCACTTCGGACAGCAGTCCGTGATCGACGAAGAGTTTGAGCGTGTTGTAGACCGTCGCGCGCGACACGCGGGCGTTGCGCGCGCGGGCACGGGCGAGCACCGCCTCGGCGCACAGATGCTGGCGGCGCTCGAACAGCACCTGCGCCACCGCGATACGCTGCCGCGTGACGCCGATGTCATGCCTGCGCAGCAGCGCGGTCAGCGCCGCAGAATCCAGAGGACCGGGAAACTCTTCAACCATGAAACGATTATAGGGCGGCTCGCGCGGGGCTGTCCAATGCGGCGTTAGCGCGCCCGGCGACCGGTTCCCGGCCATCGGCTACAATGGCGCGCCTTTCACCGCAGCCCCCTCGCCGGGCGCAATCGCCGCGAATGCCGGAATTTCGCGCACACAGACCCATCGTCAATCCCGAGCTGCGGCGCCGCGGCATCTACCTGCTGCCGAACCTGTTCACGACCGGGGCGCTGTTCGCCGGCTTCTATGCCATCGTGCAGGCGATGAACGGCCGCTTCGAGGCCGCCGCGGTGGCCATCTTCATCGCCATGGTGTTCGACGGCCTCGACGGACGCGTCGCCCGCCTCACCCATACCCAGAGTGCGTTCGGCGCCGAATACGACAGCCTCTCCGACATGATCAGCTTCGGCGCCGCGCCTGCGCTGGTGGTCTATGAATGGGCGCTCAAGGGCATGGGCAAGCTGGGCTGGATCGCCGCCTTCATCTACTGCGTGGGCGCGGCACTGCGCCTGGCGCGTTTCAACACCAACCTGGGCATCATCGACAAGCGCTTCTTCCAGGGCCTGCCGAGCCCGGCCGCGGCGGCGCTGGTCGCGGGCCTCGTGTGGGTGACGATCGACAACGGCTACACCGGGACGCAGGTGCGCTGGTTCGCCTGCGTGATCACGATCTTCGCCGGCCTGAGCATGGTCAGCAATGTGCCCTTCCACAGCTTCAAGGACATCAACCTGCGGCGCAGCGTGCCGTTCTTCGTGGTGCTCGCGCTCGTGATGGGCTTCGTGCTCGTTTCCAGCTACCCGCCCGGAGTGCTGTTCGCGCTGTTCCTGTGCTACGCGCTTTCCGGCTACGCGATTGCCGGATGGCGGCACTTCAGGCAGCGGCGATAGTGGCTCAGTCGGGAATTTCCTCGACCTTGAGCAGCACCCGCCGGCTCTCCAGGCTGCCGCGCGTGGAGTAGCTCGTCACGCCCGAGCCCTCGGCCGCGGTCGCGCCGCTTCCGCCGCCCAGCGCGATCCACTCGCCCAGGCGGCCGCTCACCGTGGTGGAGAGCCGATGCGAGCGCACCGCGCCGGGAACGACAGCCGAGAGCGACTCCTGCCGGGGCGCGATCTCGATGGTGACGCGGTCGCCGATCACGCTGGGGCGCGCACGGAAGCCGCTGCCGAGATCGCGATAGACGACGGACTCCGAGACGATGGCCCCCAGCGGCCCGATGACGGTCTGCCGCAGCGGCACCGGAAAGGACTGGCCGAGCTCGATGAAGGCGGCCGCGCCCTCCACGGTCTGGACCTGCTGGATCATGCGCTCGTCGGAGCGTCCCCGGCTGCTGTAGACGCGGGCGCGGGCGGCGTTCTCGCCGCGCCGCACTTCGATGCCGGGCGCGCCAGGGACGCGCGGCGCGGGTGTCGCGATCCGCGCCGCACCGGTGCCGATGCTGCCCGAGACCTCGGCTGCGCTCCGGTCGGCTTCGGCCGCCTCCTCCTGCTTCACGCTGATCATCAGCCGGCGCAGCGGCGTGTCGATCGCCGCGAGCGCGCGGCGGATCTCCTCCACGTTGCGCGCCGAGCTGCGCACGATGATGCGGTTGCTCATGCCCGAGAGGCTGCCGCCCTTCTCGAGCAGCGGCGTGAGCGCGGGGATCACCTGTTCGGGCTGGCGGTGCCTGAGCACCAGGATCTCCATCTTCTCCTGCGCGAGCGCGGCGAGAGCGGCTGCGAGTGCGATGACGAATGCGAGGGTGTGTTTCATTGCCTCCTGCTCCTTCCGCCCGGTGTGCCGCGGGCAGCGCGGCGCCTGCGTTGTCAACGGCCGCTTCGACCGAGAAGCTTACGCAGTTGTGCGAGCGATCGGGTGTTGAGCACGTCCGCGCCCGAGAGCCAGCCGCGGCGCGCCTGGCCGATCCCGAAGCGCAAATTGTCGAAATCCGCCACCGAATGCGCGTCCGAGTCGATCGCGACCATCACGCCCTCGTCCTTCGCCATCCGGCAGTACGAATCGAGCAGGTCGAGGCGCTCCGGATGCGCGTTCAGCTCCAGCGCGCAGCCGCGACGGGCGGCCTGGCGGATGATCGCGTTCATGTCGACGTCGTAGGGTTCGCGCGTATCGAGTAGACGCCCGGTCGGATGCGCCAGGATGTCGAAACGCGGATGCTCCATCGCGCGCAGGATGCGCGCGGTCTGTTTCGCGCGCGTCAGGTCGAAGCGGCTGTGCACCGCGCCCACCACCAGGTCGAGCCGCTCCAATGCCGAATCGGGCAGATCGAGGCTGCCGTCCTCGAGGATGTCGACCTCGATGCCCTTGAGCAGCGTGATGCCTTGCAGCTCGGCGTTCAGGGCCTCGATCTCCTCGCACTGCTGTGCCAGCCGGCGCGCATCGAGCCCGTGCGCCATCGCGAGCCGGCGCGAATGCTCGGTGATCGCGAGGTACTCGAAGCCGCGCGCCTTCGCGGCCGCCGCCATCTCGCGCAGGCTGTCGTGGCCGTCGCTGGCCCGGCTGTGCGCGTGCAGATCGCCGCGCAGGTCGGCGAGTTCCACCAGATGCGGCAGCGTGCCCGCGCGCGCCGCCTCGATCTCGCCGCGATCCTCGCGCAGCTCGGGCGGGATCCAGGCGAGCCCGGCGGCCGCGTAGACCGACTCCTCGGTCGCCCCCGCGATGCGCCGCGCGCCCTCGAACACGCCGTATTCGTTGACCTTCAGCCCCTTCGCCACGGCGAGGCTGCGCAGCGCGATGTTGTGCGCCTTCGAGCCGGTGAAGTAGACAAGCGCGGCGCCATAGGCATCTTCGGCGACCACGCGCAGATCCACCTGCAGCCCGCATCGGAGCACCACGCTGGAGCGCGTGCTTCCGGCGGAAATCACCCTTTCGATCTCATCGTAGCCGGTGAAGCGTTCCATCGCGTCCGAGCCCGCCCCGGCGGTCACCAGGATGTCCAGGTCGCCCACGGTCTCGCGCATGCGGCGGAAACTTCCGGCGACCTCCACCCGCTTCACGCCCCGCGCGTGTTCGAGATGCTCGACCAGGCTCTCGGCATACTGGGCCGCGGTCGCGAGCTTGAAGCGGTGCGTGCTGCCCAGATGCGCCTCCACCGCGCGCAGGATGTTCAGTTCGGTCTTCTCCCCGAAACCCGGCAGCGTGCGGATGCGGCCGTCGCGTGCCGCCTTGTAGAGCTGCTCCAGCGTCTGCACGTCGAGATCGTGGTAGAGCAGGCGCACCCGCTTCGGGCCGAGGCCGGGCACGTGCAGGAGATCGGTGATGCCGGCGGGCAGTTCCCGGCGCAGCCGCTCGAGCAGCGCGCAGCGGCCGCTCGCCGCGATCTCGCGGATGCGCCCGGCGAGATCCTCGCCGATGCCCGGCAGGCGGGTCAGGTCCTCGCCCCGCTCGATGAGCGCGCGCAGGCTGCGCCCGTACTCGCCCACGACGCGCGCTGCATTGCGGTAGGCGCGGATGCGGAACGGGTTCGCGCCCTGAATTTCGAGCCGGTCGGCGATCTCTTCCAGGATCGCGGCGATGTCGGCGTTGTGGATCGGCATGACTTCGGGTTCCGGGTTCGCGGGGCGTGCTGCGCGCTGCGACGTTCGTCAGCGCGAGTCACCGGTGATGGGCAGGCGTGCATCGAGCCCCGAGGATTTCAGGCTCTGCTCGATCGCCTGCGCGATCGCGCGCGCCGCGGCGTCGCGGCGCTGCGCAGCGGCGCGGTCGCCCTGCGCCTCCAACACGCGCGCCAGCGCGCGCTGCACATCCATCTGCAGGCGCACGCGGCCGATATCCTCCGCCAGCGCCGCGGCGCGAGTGAGCTCTGCCTGCGCCGCCGCGTGCTCGTTTTCTGCGAGGAGAGCCTCGCCGCGCCAGCGCCGCGCGACCGCATCGAGTTCGCGCAGGCCGTTCGCCTCGGCGAGTGCGAACAGGTCGTCCGCATACGCGCGGCAGCGGCGGGTGTCGCCAGCCGCGAGCGCAATCTCCGCCAGCCCGTCGAGACACCGGACCATCATGTAGCGCTCCGAGGTGCGGCGCGTCTGTGCGAGCGTGACTTGCAGCGCCGGCGCGACATCCTTCTGCCCGAGCCGCGAGCGCGCGACCGCGAGGTGGGCGTGAATCGCCGCGCGCCAGTACGGGATACCGGTGTCGCGCCCGAGCGTGCAACCGCGCTCCAGGTGTTCGACCGCCAGTTCGTTCAGGCCGAGGTCGAGCAGGAGATGTCCCAGAAAATCGTAGGCGATGAACTGGTAGCGCGCCTGCCTGAGACTCTCGAGCCAATGCAGGGTCTTCTGCATCCCGGTCCACGCCTCGCCGTAGCGGCCGGTGCACGCCCGGGCATGGTCGAGTCCGAGCAGCGTCGGTCCGAAGTGCCACTGCAAGTCCGCGCTTCGGGCGATGTCGAGCGCCGCCTCGAAGTTCGCCATGGCGCGCGGGTAGTCGCCGAGCCCCTTGGTGCCGAGGCAGGCGTGGCCGACCATCATCAGGTTCTCGGACTCGTAGCTCTTGTCGCCGATGCCGCGGGCCAGTTCGAGTGACCGCATGTAGCACTCGATCGCCGGCGCGGGCTCCGCATTCGCGAAGTACGCCTCGCCGCGGCCGTGCCAGGCCTGCACCGCGATGAGATCGGTGCAACCCGTGCGGCTGCAGATCTCGACCGCCTGCTGGTGAAACCGGATCGCCTGGTCGTTGCGCCCGGTGCTCCACGCGACGGTCCCGAGATGGTAGAGGGTGTCGGCGGCGTGGCGCTCGTCGTTCATCGCGTGGGACTCCGCCAGCGCTTCGGTGAGGCATGCGGTCGCCTCTTCGTATTGGTCCGCGCGCCGGTAGGCCATACCCAACTGGATGAGCGCGTCGCGCGTCTTCTCGCGTTCGCCGCCGGCGCGCAGCGCGGCGATCACGAGGCGAATGTCGGCGACCGCCCCTTGCGTCTGTCCGGCCTGTGCGCGCGCCTCCCCGCGCCGCTCGTAGATCGCGAGGCGTTGCCGCTCGTCGAGCGACTCCGGGTGCGCCTCGCACAATGCGACCGCGCGATCGAACCAGTGCAGGGCGTCGCGCATCGCGAACAGCGCCTGCGAGTGCTCCGCTGCGAGGACCAGGAAATGGAGCGCCCTCGACCAGACCTGGGCGCGTTCGTAGTGCTCCGCAAGCTGGGCGTCACAATCGCGCGTCTCGCGGTCGCAGTAGCGTTCCAGCGATTCCGCCACCGACCGGTGCAGCAGCCTGCGCCGCGCTCCACCGATGTCGCGATAGACCACCTCGCGCAGTTTGTCGTGGCTGAAGTCGTAGACACCGCCCTCGCCTTCCTCCCGCAGCAGGCGGCGCTTGACGAGCGCATCCACCGCGTCGACCAACTGCGCCTCGGGCTCGCCGATCACGTCGAGCAGGGTGTCGAAGTCGAAGCGGCGGCCGAGCACCGCGGCGGTTTCGAGTGTCGGCCGGATCGCCTTGGGCACGTGCGCGAGCCGCACGCGCACGGCCGCGCGCAAGGCGTCCGGGAGCAGTCCCGCTGCGTCGCTCGTGCGCGATTCCAGTTGCGTCTCGCCCTCGCTCAGGGATTGCAGGATCGACATCAGGAAGAACGGATTGCCTTCGGTTTCGCGATGCAGCCGCTCGGCCAGGCCGGGCGCATCGAGGTTCGCACCGGCGAGCGCCGCGACCAGGCGTTCGGTATCCGCATAATCCAGTCGGGCGAGCGGCATGCGGCGCGCGTCGCTGTCGCGGCGCAGACTCTCGACCCGCTGTGCGAGCCGCTCGTCGCTGTCGACTTCCTCGTCACGATAGGCGTAGATCACGAGCATCGGGCGCTGGGCCGCGTGGCGGGCAAGGGTGTGCAGCACTTGCGCGCTGGCATCGTCGGCCCACTGGATGTCGTCCACCATGAGAACCAACGGGCGGCCGCCTCTCGATGCGTCGAGCAGTTGGTCCACGGCGCGGGACAAACGCGCCTGCCGCGCCTCGGGGAAATCGTTCGACAACTGCGGCAGGCCCGGGCAGCGCTCGCCGACCTCCGGGACCAGCGCGGCGAGCTCGGCGAGCGAGACCGGCGCCAGATTGCAGAGCGCGGCGGCCGACACGCGGTCGAGCGTGCGTGTGACCAGGTCGATCACGGGCTGGTAGGGCATCGCGCGTTCGATCTCGTAGCAGTTGGTCGCGAGCACCGGCAGATCCTGGGCGTGGGCGTAGCGCGCGACCTCGTGCAGCAGCCGACTCTTGCCGATCCCCGGCTCGCCTTCGATCAGGACGGTATAGCCGGTGCCGGCGGTGAGCCGCGCGATGAGCCCGATGAGCAGTCCGTACTCGCGGCTTCGGCCGACGAAGGGTGTGGCATCGCCTGCGGCGCCGATGTCCGGAGCGAGCGAGGACCGGATCGATGCTCCGGGCCGGGCGGCGCGCGCATCGGTCGCGGCCGGCACGGGTTCCAGTTGCAGGCGGTTCGCGCCGTGCAGCGCGCGTGCGGCGGCGAGGAAATCGCGCCGCTCGTCCTCGGGCACGGCGAGCGCTGCGGCGAGCCGTTCGGCCAGCCGCCGCGAGGGGCGGCGCTCGTCGGCCTCGATCTTTCTGATGGTGAAACCCGAGCAACTGACCCGCCGGCCGAGCGCCTCCTGGGTGAGGTCCAGCGCCTTGCGCCGCCGCCGCAACCAGTAGCCAAACGAATCCGTCCGGTCGTGCACGCCGTTCGAGCCTCCGCTGCACCCGACGCGTTCGAGTTTACCAGCTTGGTCCGCTGTCCCGGTTCTTGTCCCGCTTTGCGTGACCCCGCGCGCTGCGCGCTGGAGTCTATTGGCCGCACGTTGATCGGCAACTCCGAACCCGGATCCGACGGCGAGACAGGGGACTGCCGCAGCAAGGCAGGTTTCCATCACCAACCCGAGGAGCACAGCCATGCCCATAGCCATTGCCACTTCCCCGCCCGTCGCCGACCTTGCGGCCGTGAAGAACAAGCAGCACCTGGCCTGGTCGGCCGGCGACTACGCCGTCGTCGGCACCACGCTGCAGCTCGTCGGCGAGTCGCTTTGCGAGGCGCTCGACCTGCGTGCCGGTGCACGGGTGCTCGATGTCGCCGCAGGCAACGGCAATGCGACACTGGCCGCCGCGCGGCGCTGGTGCGACGTCGTCTCGAGCGACTACGTCGCGGCGCTTCTCGATCGCGGGCTCGCCCGCGCAGCCGCAGAAGGACTGCCGGTACGCTTCGAGCAGGCGGACGCCGAGAATCTCCCGTATCCCGACCACAGCTTCGATGTGGTGCTGTCGACCTTCGGCGTGATGTTCACGCCCGACCAGGACAAGGCAGCCGCCGAAATGGCTCGCGTGTGCACGCCGGGCGGGCAGATCGGGCTGGCGAACTGGACGCCGGCGAGTTTCGTCGGCGAACTCTTCAAGACGATGGGCAGGTACGTGGCGCCCGCCCCCGGCGTGAAGTCGCCCGCGCTCTGGGGCACCGAGGCGCGGCTGCGCGAGCTGTTCGCAGAACGCCTCGACACGATCGCCATCGAGCGCAGGCACTTCGTGTTCCGCTACCGCAGCCCGGCCCATTGGCTGGAGGTCTTCCGCACCTTCTACGGTCCGATGCACAAGGCGTTCGACGCGCTCGACGCCGTGCAGCAGGAATCGCTCGCGGCCGACCTGATCGCCCTGGCCGAACGGTTCAATCGCGCGAGCGATGGCACGCTGGTGGCCCCGAGCGAGTACTTCGAAGTCGTCATCACGTGCAAGTAGTTCGCCGATACCGCCCGAACATCACACGAGGAGCCATGAAATGAATATCAGCGATGTCATGATCCACATCAACGAGCCGTTGAGCACGGAGGCGCGTTCGTGTCTCGAGAACACCCTGCGAGCGGTCGAGGGGGTCGTCTCGCCACGGTTCAACGCCGGCAAGGAGCATCTGCTCATGATCGCCTATGACACGGACACGACCGGCACGGCGGTCCTGTTGCAGAAAGCCCGCGCCGCGGGCTATACGGCCCAGTTGGTGGGGATGTGAAACGAGGCGGCTGCGGCAGCCGCCCGGACCCATCGAGAGATGAGCGGGATGCGGCTGCCGAGCCAGGGGTTCGCGGTCCCGCGCCGAAGTCGGGGCACCGCCCCGCAGGCGCACCGCGATGTGTTGCATGCAACTCATGTGAGTGACCGGAAGGAGAAGAGTGATGACTGAAACGGATCGCATCAAGGTTCTGCGCATTGCCCTGCTGCTCGTGGGGCTGACCTTCACATTCGGCATCTGGCCGCTGGGCATCGTTTGGCCTTCGGGCTGGGTGTGGCATGAAGGAGGCCGATCGGAATATCTCGAAATGATCCTGGGCATCTATGCCACGCTCGGCGTGTTCCTGATGATCGCCTCGCGCGACCCGATCGCACACAGAAGCCTGATCTGGTTCGCGGTCTGGTCGAGCATCGTGCACGGCGTGATCATGGCGGCTCAGTCCCTCGCCGCTCCCCAGCACATCGGGCATCTGTGGGGGGACGCCGCGGCCTTGATCGCCGTCGCGATCGTACTGGCCGTCCTGACCCCGCGCCAGGCCCCGGCGACGAGCCGGATCCCTGCATCGACACGGCAATCAGCGGCATGACACAAGCCTCACCGAGGAACATCGAGATGTCTGCGCGATCGTTCTTGTTCGCTGGCGGCGACACCGGTCCCTGGCGTATCGCCGAAACGAAAGCGATCATCGGAGCGCCGCTGCCCGCGGCGGCAAGGCTGGCAATCGCTTCCGGCCCGGCGCTCCCATCCGATCCGCATGCGAGCTGGATTCTTCGTGGAATGACCAGCAACGAGCGCTATGTCGTTCGCGAAGAGGACAGGCGCCAGCTCGTGGCCAGCCAACCGGCCCTCGGGCGCCCGGAGGCAAGCTGCGGGGCACTGATCACCATCCGAAAGAACGCCGCCTGGTGGGCGCTCACCCAAGAGCAACGCCAGAACGTTTTCGAACGGCAGTCCGGGCACGCCGCTCTCGGGCTTCGGCATTTTCCAGCGCTGGCGAGAAGGCTGCACCACTGCCGCGATCTCTCCGAGAACGAGCCGTTCGATTTCATCACCTGGTTCGAGTTCGCGCCGGCCGACGAAGCAGCGTTCGACACGCTGCTTGCCGCATTGCGTGCGACGGCCGAGTGGGCGTATGTCGAGCGGGAAGTCGACATCCGGCTGGTGCGCGAGGAGCTTTGAAACAAAGCCGGGTGTCTATTGCTCGAAACGGATGCGGCGATGGACGGACTACCCGACATGAGGCATCCATTGACACATAGGAGAAACGGGCATGCGGATAGCCAAGGATGACGTGGACATCAGGATGGAGATACCCGGCGCCGTGATCCGTCAGCGAACGGATTTCGGCGATGCAACCGGCTTAGGCAAGATCGGTTGCGAATACTTCAGTCTCTCGGCGGGCGTCGATACCACGCCGCTGTTCCTGGGACTGGAAGGCAATATGTGCCAGTGCCCCCACTGGGGCTACGTTTTGCGCGGCCAGCTCACCACGACCGACGCGGACGGCATGCGGGAGACGGTCAACGCCAATGATCTGTTTTACTGGCCGCCCGGGCACAACGTAAAGGTCGATGCGGACGCGGAGATCGTCATGTTCAGCCCGCAGCGCGAGCACAGCCATGTCATCGACCACATGATCGAGAAAGTGAAGGCTTGACCCGGTGCCGGGAGTTGGGCGCGGGCAAATCCGGCCATCGAGCAACATCGCCAACCCGATGCCGAAGGAAACAAGGAGAACGGCCATGGGCAGGCGATTCGACAGCATTCTGGGCACCATCGGCCACACGCCGGTGGTCCGCATCAACAAGCTGGGGCCCAGGGGCGTCAACCTCTACGTCAAGGTGGAGTCCTTCAATCCGATGGGGTCGGTGAAGGACCGCATGGCCCTGCGGGCGATCGAGGACGCGGAGCGCCGCGGCGAACTCAAGCCCGGACAGACGATCGTCGAAGCCACCAGCGGCAATACCGGCATCGGCCTCGCCATGGTCTGCGCACAGAAGGGCTATCCGCTGGTCGTCATCATGGCCGAGAACTTCAGCGTCGAGCGGCGCCGCCTGATGCGATTTCTCGGCGCCAGGGTCGTTCTGACGCCGGGCGGCCTGAAGGGTTCGGGGATGGTGGCGAAGGCCGAGGAACTGGCCAGGGCGCATGGCTGGTGGCAGCCGCGCCAGTTCGAGAACCCGGCCAACGCGGAGATCCACGCCCGAACCACCGCCGTGGAGATCCTCGAGGACTTCGCCGATATCCCGCTCGACTGCTGGGTCACCGGTTTCGGCACCGGCGGCACGCTGAACGGCGTGTCGCGGGCGCTGAAGGAGAAGAGCCCGCACACGCGGATCATCGTCTGCGAGCCGGACAATTCGGCCATGCTGGCCAGCGGCATCGCGCAGGCCAGGAACGGCGACGGATCCCATGGCGCGAGCCATCCCCGGTCCCGGCCGCACCCGATGCAGGGCTGGTCGCCAGACTTTATTCCCCGGCTCGCGGAACAGGTCATCGCGGCCGGGCGCATTGACGGCTTCGTGGCGATCGACGGCAGGGAAGCGCTGCGTTGCGCCAGGGAACTGGCGCGGCAGGAAGGCATCTTCGTCGGCATCTCGGCGGGCGCCACGTTTTCGGGTGCGCTGCAGGTCGCCCAGGCCGCGCCGCGGGGCGCCAACATCCTGTGCATGCTGCCCGATACCGGCGAACGCTACCTTTCCACACCGCTGTTCGAGGACGTCGCCGTCGAAATGACCGAGGAGGAACTCGAACTGTCGAGGTCGACGCCGGGATTCCGCTTCGATGTCGCACCGGCGCCGGAACCGGCGAGGGTGGAAGCGGCGGATGCCCTGGACGAAGCCGCCGTTCGCGAGCTCGATGCGATGTTGTGCGACCCGGCCCGGCCGGTCGTGATGTTCGCCTACGAATGGTGCGAATTCTGCAACGCGGCGCGGAAGGCGCTCTCGGAGTACGGCATCGCCTGCGCTTCGATCGATCTCGATTCGGTCGCCTGCCGCCAAGGCGATCTCGGTGCCAGGATCTACGAGGTTCTCAAGCGCCGGACCGGATCGGCCACGCTGCCGCAGATCTTCATCGGCGGCGAGTTCGAAGGCGGCTGCATCGAGGTGTTCGACAGCCTGAAGTCGGGCCGGCTGCACACCCGCCTGCGGGAACACGGCGTCACCATCGACCCGGCAGTCAGGATCGACCCCTACAAACTTCTGCCCAGGTGGTTGCACCCGCGTTGAACCCTGATCGGGTCGCACAGTGAGCCGCCACCCGATCACCAATGCCGCTCCAGCCCGGTCTTCCAGTCATCCACGAACTGCCGGATCGAGTCGATGAAGTCTCGGTCCTGTTCGGTGCGGTTGATGGTGGCATGGATGACGGTATGCCGCGGCTCCGGTTGATGCCCGGTGGTCACGGTCCATTGCAGGGCATTGGGACAGTGGGGCAAAGAAAAGCGTACGCCATTACACAGATCCTCGCGGCGCACCTGGAATGTTCCCCACACGCAGTAGATTTCGCCGCTCGTCCTTTCATCGCTAAGCACCTTTTCGATGGAAGCACACCAGCGCGGCAGCTCGCCGATCGTCAGGCGGCGCTGCAGATCTTGCGCCGAGGCGGGAAGGGCGGTCGTGGCAAAAAACTCCATAGCGGTATCTCGAGCGCAAACGCCATCACCGATTCACGCCGGGAGATTTCCAGGGAACCGGGAAGCGGAATTGGAAACCCGGAAGGCTCGCGATCAGCCGCCGCACGGCCGCCTCCCCGGACGCGTGTTCGGCATCGAGGCGGATCGTGCAGGCGAGTTCGTCTTCGCCGAGCGGCTCCTGGCTGCGAATCTGCCAGGCCAGCACCTCCGCGGTCGCCTCCGAGGCATCGGTGCCGGCGCGGCCGCGCGCGGCGATGCGCTGCCGCAGCAGTTCCTCGGGCGCGGCGAGCGACAGGATGCGCAAGGGCACGCCACGCACATGCGCCACCTCGCGCAGCAGCTCGCGCTGCCAGCGCTTGAGGAAGGTGGCATCGACGAGGGTCACGAATCCCGCGGCGAGCGCCGCGCCGGCGAGCCGGGCCAGCCGCTCGTAGGTGCGCCGCGTCCCCTCCTCGGCGTAGAGCCCGGCGGCGAGCGCCGGGCCGGTGCGCGCGGACGCGTCGAGGTTCGCCAGACGTTTTCGCTCCACATCCGAGCGCAGCCGGATCGCACCGAGGCGCTCCACGATCGCCTGCCCGTAAGTCGTCTTTCCGGAGCCCGCCAGGCCGTGGGTGAGAACGAGTGCCGGGCGGCGTGCGTGCGAGATGCGCCCGGCGAGCGCGAGGTGCTCCCGGAAATCGCCGGCCGCAGCGAGGCGTTCGCTTTCCGTCGCACCGGTCTGATGCGCGCGCATCGCCGCGACCTTGGCCCGCACCATCGCGCGATACACCGCATAGTTTCGCGCGAGCGCGAGCCCGCCGTAGTCGCCGGTGCGTTCGAGATAGGCATCGAGGAAGCGCGCGGCAAGTCCGGGCAGGCCGCGGGACTGGAGGTCCATCACCAGGAAGGCGACCTCGTTGAAGACATCGATCCAGCGCAGCCCGGGGTTGAACTCGATGCAGTCGAAGATCTGGACGCCGCCGTCGACCCAGGCCATGTTTCCCAGGTGCAGGTCGCCGTGGCACTCGCGCACGAAGCCCTCGTCGCGGCGCCTGCGCATGAGCGCGGCCAGGCGCCCGTGCTCCTCCACGCTCCAGCGCTCGAGGCGATCGAGCACCTGCGCCTGCCCGGCACCCGCGGGCAGGGCGCGGATCTGGGCGAAGTTCTGCCGCATCGGCGCCTCGATCGCCTCCGGCGTGCCATAGGGACTGCCGGCTCCCGCGCGTGCGCATGTCTCGTGGAAGGCCGCCAGCCGCGCGGCCACGGCGTCGATGTGGCCGGCCGCGAGCGTGCCTGCCGCCGCCATGGCGCCCAGGAGCGCTTCCTGGGGGAACTCCACCATCTTCACGGCATACTCGATCGGCACACCCGGCGCGCCCACCCGTGGCGCCTGCGGGCTGCCGGCGATCGCCACCACGTCGAGGTAGAGCGAGGGCGCAAGGCGCCGGTTCAGCCGCAGCTCTTCCTCGCAGAAGTGCCGGCGCGCGTCCAGCGTCGTGAAATCGAGGAAGCCGAGATCGACCGGTTTCTTGATCTTGTAGGCAACAGCGCCGGTGAGCAGGACATGGGAGATGTGGGTCTCGAGGCGACGAAGCCGGACTACCGGGTGCGGCCATGCGGAGGGATCGCTCAGCGCGCGCACCAGCTCGCGCTGTCGCGCGTCCTCTTCCGCAGGCGCCGGTTCCGCGCACATGCGCAGCCTAATCCCGGGTGCGGGCGATGCGCTCGTCGACGTGCGCGGCGAGCGCGTGCAGGCCTTCGGACACGCGCACCGGATACGGCAGCGCGGGATCGAGCAGCCGCAGCGCCTCCGGCAGTCGCGCGAGCTGATCCGCGGCGCGCTCGCGCGCCTGCTCCAGCATGGGCAAAGGAGAAATCCGCCGCCCCGCTCGCATCACCGGGGCGAGCAGCGGCTCGCCCTCCCGCACCTCGCCAGCGCAGGCGAGCACGTCGCCCGCGAAGCCTGCGCCTTCGACGGCGCGATAGACCTGTTTCGCGCCGGGCCAGGTGGCCTTGCCCTCCGAGCGCTTGCGGCGCGGCTGGCCGCGGTATTCCTGGAGCTTGTAGGCGCAGTCCAGGTAGGGATGGTCGGCCGAGGTGTTCATGCGCGTACCCACGCCGAAGCCCTCGATCGGAGCGCCGGCGGCGACGAGTTCGCGAAGCCGGTACTCGTCCAGATTGCCGCTCGCGAACACGCGGATGCCGGGAAAGCCGCCCGCATCGAGGATGGCGCGCACCTTCCTCGCGTGCGCGGCCAGGTCGCCGCTGTCGATGCGCACCGCGGCCACCGCGATGCCGTCCTCGCGCAGCCGCCGCGCCAGCGCGACCACGCGTGCGGCCGCGGCCTCGGTGTCGTAGGTGTCGATCAGCAGCACGCAGTTGCGCGGCTGCGAGCGGGCGAAATCCTCGAACGCGGCGGTCTCCGTCTCGTGCGCCTGCACGAAGGAATGCGCCATCGTGCCGTAGAGCGGAATGCCCCACAGCGCGCCCGCGGCCACCGCCGACGTTCCGCCGAAGCCCGCCAGATACGAGGCGCGCGCCGCCAGCAGTCCGGCCTCGGCCCCGTGCGCGCGGCGCAGCCCGAAGTCGACGAGCAGGCGGCCGGGCGCCGCCAGCACGCAGCGCGCCGCCTTCGATGCGATCAGGCTCTGGTACTGGAGCAGGTTGATGATGCGCGTTTCGGCGAGCTGCGCCTCCATGAGCGGCGCACGAACGCGCAGGATCGGCTCGTCGGCGAAGAACACCGTGCCTTCCGGCATCGCATCGACCTCGCCGGTGAAGCGTAGCCCGGCCGCCGCTTCGACGAAGCCGCGGCCGAAGCGCCCGCATCCGGCGAGCCATTCGAGTTCCTCCGGCGTGAAGGCCAGCGCTTCGAGATACTCCACCACCTGTTCGAGGCCGGCGGCGAGCAGGAAGTTGCGCCCCGCCGGCAACGCGCGCACGAAGAACTCGAACACCGCCTCGCCGTTCATGCCGCGGTCATGATAGGCCTGCAGCATGGTGAGCTGGTAGAGGTCGGTGAGCAGCGCCCCGTCGCGGCGGATCATCTCAGCCTCCAGGCGATTCGAGTCGCACGGCACGGGCACCGAGGGCGAGCATCTGCGCGATGGCGCGCTCGCCGTCACCGGCGGCGACATCCACCGCGCGGATCGCGTCCGCGAGCAGTGCGACCGCGTAGCCCAGCGCGCGCGCATCCCGCACGGTGTTGAGCACGCAGTAGTCGGTGGCGAGCCCGCCGATGAACAGCCGCTTCGCGCCAAGGCGCCGAAGCTGCGTGTCCAGGTCGGTCCCGGCGAAGCCCGAATAGGCGTCGGCGTCGCGCCCTTCGGCCTTGGAGATCACCCGGACGTCCGCGGGCAGCACGAGTGCGGCGGCGAACTGCGCGCCGGCGCTGCCCGCGATGCAGTGCGGCGGCCACGGCCCGCCGCGTTCGCGGAAAGAGCAGTGGTCCGCGGGATGCCAGTCGCGCGTGGCGAACACCGGCAGGCGCGCGCCCGCGAAGCGCGCGACCCAGGCGTTCAGCGGCGCGATCACCGCATCGCCTGCGGGCACCGCGAGCGCACCGCCGGGCAGAAAGTCGTTCTGCACATCGACGATGACGAGCGCATCGCCGCTCGCCACGGAAATCGCCCCGCCGTTCGCGCCCATCGCCAGTGCCTCCGCTCCCGGCATCCGCCGCTCAGTCGTGCTTGCCCTTGCGGCGGCGCCGCTCCTTCGGCCCGCCGGAGAACGCCTGGCGCAGCTCGGACATCTCGGCGAGCTGCGCGGCGACCAGGTAGTTGATCGTCCCCGGCCCGACCATGCCCTTCTCGTCGGGAACACCTGCCGGGACTCCGGTGAGCAGCTCGATCGCCTCGTCGACGTCGCTCACGGCGTGGATGCGGAAGCTGCCCTTGCGGGCGGCCTCGACCACGTCCTCGCGCAGCATGAGGTGGCGCACGTTGGAGCGTGGGATCACGACCGCGTGCGTTCCGTCGAGCCCGCGCGCGCTGCACAGGTCGAAGAAGCCCTCGATCTTCTCGTTCACCCCGCCGATCGCCTGCACCGCGCCGTGCTGGTTGACCGATCCGGTGACCGCGAGCGACTGCCGGATCGGCACGGCGGCAAGCGCGGAGAGCAGCGCGCACAGCTCGGCGAGCGAGGCGGAATCGCCCTCGACCGGGCCATAGGACTGCTCGAATACCAGGCTCGCGGCGAGCGACAGCGGCATGTTCCGGGAATAGCGCGCGGCGAGAAAGGAGGTGAGGATCATCACGCCCTTGGTGTGGATCGCGCCACCGAGTTCCGCCTCGCGCTCGATGTCGATGACATCGCCCTCGCCGATGCGCGCCGTGGCCGTGATGCGCACCGGATGGCCGATCAGGATCTCACCCAGATCCAGCACCGCCAGCCCGTTCACCTGCCCGACCTGGCTGCCGGAGGTAGCGATCAGCACGGTGTCGCGCAGCACGTGGCCGCGGATCTCGTCGCGCAGCCGGTCGGCGCGGCGGATGCGCGCGGCGAGCGCCTGCTCGATGTCCTGGCGCTGGATGCGGTCGCGCCCGGCAACGCCGGCACCGTGGTCGGCCTCCTGGAGCAGGTCGCTGATGCGCCGCAAACGCGCGGAGAGCCTGCCCGCGTCCCCGGCGAGCCGCGCGCCGTACTCGACGACGCGCGCCACCGCGGCGCGATCGAGCGCACGCACGCCGTGGGCGCGCGCCAGCGTGGCGACGAGCCGGGCGTAGAGCGCCGTGTTCTCGCCGTCGCGTTCGACGTCGTTCTCGAAGTCCGCGGCGATCTTGAACAGCTCATCGAACTCGGGATCGTATTCGCGCAGCAGGTAGTAGAAGATGCGCTCGCCGAACAGCACCACCTTCACGTCGAGCGGAACCGGTTCGGGATCGAGCGGCAGCGTGCTCATCCAGCCGAACACCTGGGCGAGCGACTCGATGCGGATGCTTCCCGCCTTGAGCGTGCGCTTGAGGCCCTCCCACGCGTAGGGCTGCGCGACCAGCTTGGCCACATCGAGCATCAGATAGCCGCCGTTCGCCCGATGCAGCGCGCCGGCCTTGATCAGGGTGAAGTTGGTTGCCAGGGTGCCCATGTGGGCGATGTGATCGAAGCGCCCGACCAGGTTGACGAAGGTGGGGTTGTCCTCGAACACTACCGGGGCCACGTGCGCCGTACCGTTGTCGACCAGCACATTTACCTGATAGCGCTGCAGCGAGAGGACACCGCTCATCAGCACCGACCCTTCGCCCTCGACCTTCTGCTCCCGAGACTCCTCGCCGATCTCGACCACGTCGCTTCGCACCTGCTCCAGGAAATCGAGCACGTTCGGACAATCCGCGTAGCGTTCCCGCAGGTCCTCGATCATGTGGCCGACCGCCAGCCCGATCATCTCGCGGTTGGCCTGCTTGACGCGCGCCTGCATCTCGCGCCGCCAGCGCGGAAACTGGGCCAGCAGCTTGTGCAGGCGCTCGTGAAAGGACTCGATCAGCTCGCCGATGCGGGTGCGCTCTTCCTCCGGAAGCTTGGCGAACTCTTCCGGATCCATGGCCTCCTCGCCCTTCACGGGTGCGAAGGCGAAGCCCTGCGGCGTGCGCAGCAGACCGATGCCCTTTTCCCCGCACTCGCGCCCCAGTTCCTGCAGCGCGGCCTCCTCGCGGCTCTTGAACTCGGCCTGGATGGATTCGATGCGCAGCCGGTAGTCGTCGCTCTCGAAGGTCGCGGAGATGGTCTTGCCGAGTTCGGCGACGAACTGCTGCATGTCACGTGCGAGCGGTGCGCCGCGCCCGCCCGGAAGCACGAGCAGGCGCGGCCGGTTGCCGTCCTCGAAGTTGTTGACGTAGCACCAGTCCTGCGGCGGCGGCTGCTCTGCCGCCTTGCCCTCCAGCAGCCGGCGCACCAGCGAGTGGCGGCCGCTGCCCGGCTCGCCCATCACGAAGACGTTGTAGCCCGGATGGCGCACGTCGATCGCGAGCCGGACCGCGTCGGCCGCGCGCGCCTGGCCGAACGAGTCGCCCAGGTCGGGCAGATCCTGCGTCGTCTCGAAGGCGGGCAGCTCGCCCTCGCAATGCCGGTACAGCGCATCCGGCGCCAGCGGCTCGATCGCATCCATGGTGTCGTGTGGTCGGCGGAGGGAATCACGCGCCGCGCACCCTCGGACACCCGAAACGGTTCGCGACACATCGCAACCGGCCGGATTATAGCCTCCGGGCCGCAGGCGCGACCCATGAATCGGCGGCTTCGCGCTTCGAGGCGCACCGTCGAGAAACACCTCGAGCACATCTTCACCAAGCTCGGCATCGAGACGCGCACCGCGGCGGTGATGCGGGCGCTCGCTGAGGCGGACGCCCGGATGAAACGCCGAGCCTGTCGCAGCGACGCCCGGCCGCGCCGAAACGGCTGCGCAACGCTCTCAGCGCAGCGCCTGCCGGAACGCCTCCTCGATCCCGGCCTGGTCCATCGGCCCGATCTTCTTCTTCATGAGCGCGCCGCGGCGGTCGATGACGAGGGTGAAGGGAATGCCCGCCCCGGCGTTTCCCAGCGCCTGCATCAGGGCGATGCCCGCCTTGTCCCCGGCCAGCAACACCGGGTAGTCCATGTCGTAGGCCTTCGCGAACTCGCGAACGGCTTCGGCCTTGTCCTCAATGGCGATGCCGAGAACCTCGACGCCCCGGTCCCTGAAGCGCGCGCGTTCGCGAACCAGCGCGGGGATTTCGTCGCGGCAGGGGCCGCACCAGCGCGCCCAGAAATTGACCACCAGCGGCCGGCCGCGGAACTGCTGCATGGCGACCGGCCGGCCGTCGAGACCGTGGAGTGTCGCCGCCCACAGCGCGTCGATGTCCTGCGCACCCTGCGCACTCGCGCCTAACGACAACGCGATCGCCAGGGCGAGCGCAAGCAGCGTCCTCACGGCAGGTCTCCGCGCCGGAAGATTAAGTAGCCGAGGGCGGCGGCGGCGGCGCCGAGCAGCGTCGGATAGGCCAGCGCGAAAGCCAGGTAGCCGCGCTGGCCGAAGTTGTCGAGGATCACGAAGGCCGAGGGCCCGAGAACGATCAGTTGCGGATCGAACAGGGCGAGGGCCGCGGTGCGGAACACCTGCAGCGGGTTGGCGAGCGCGATCCCCACGGCGACTTCCGGGGCCACCTGTCCCTGGATCATGACGCCGAGCAGGATCAGGTCGAGGAACAGCAGCAGGGTCAGCCAGACCAGGAAGGCGGCGCCCTGCGCCATGTCGGTGGTGCGCGCCACGGCGGAGATCAGCATGCCGAAACCGAGAAAGCAGGCCGCCATGGCCGCCAGCAGAGCCGTGTAGTAGCCGAACATGGCCCACGGCACCTCGATCTCGCGCACCAGCGCGATCAGTACGGCCGCGAGCATGGCCAGGAAGACCGGCGTGAAGATGACCAGATAGCGGCCCGCGATCTTGCCCCAGAACCAGGCGGCGAGCGATACGGGCAGGGACAGCAGATACTCGAACACGCCCGCCTCGCGGTCGCCTGCCACCGAGCGCACCGTGGTGATCAGCACGAAGATGGGCAGGATGGCCATGGTGAGCTGGATGTAGGTGACCAGCAGGCGCGACAGGCCGATGAAGCCGAGCACACGCGATTCGGTGAGACCGAACAGGAACAGGGCCGCGACGATGCCCCCGAACACGAGGGTGTAGATCTGGAACCAGCGCGCGCGCAGGGATTCCACGATGTCGAGCTTCGCGGTGAGCCACAGTTGTTTCATCGCGCTCCACTCGCCAGAACGTGCTCGCGCATTTCATCGAATCCGAGGCTGCCGGGCTGCGGCATGGCGCTGGCGCCGAAGTTGTAACCCATCGGCGAAGTCTTGCCGCCGACATAGCGGGCCTTCTTCGCATCGAGCCATTTCACGTCGTCGGGGCGGCTGGCAATGTCGGCGACCCAGATGCGGGTCGCGGCATCGGCCATCCAGGGGTGATCCGCCGCCTTGTCGCGCAGCCAGAAGACGGCGCAGCCGATGTCGTCGAATTTGAATACGGTGTTCTTCGGCCCGCCACGCATCTGGGCGGCGAAGCGGCGGTCGGAGATGACCATGCTGCAGCGCACGCAGGTGTCACGGTCCCACTTGATCGGCTGCATGCCCTCGGGCCAGCGACCGTCATCCTTGCCGCACGCGGAGAGCGCAGCGGCGAGGGGCGTGAGGGCGAAGCCGGCGGCCAGGAATCGGCGGCGATCCATCAGTTGTCCGCCTCCGTCAAGTTGAGGGCGCTGATCAGCGCCACATAGCGCGACGTCATGCCGAGGAAGCGCAGACGGTCGGGGCCGGCGACGCTGCCCGCCCATTCGAGACCTCCACCGAGATCGGTGAAGTTCCAGCTCGAGAGAGCCTTGGCCAGGGCCGCCTCGGCGCGCTTCACGGAGATGCGGCAGGCAAGCATTCCAGTGAGGGAGACATCGTCGGCCACGCGGTCATCGAGGACCACGCGGCCGGTGTCGAGTTCGACCACCCGATTGACCAGGGCGGAGACCTCGTTCAGCCGGTGGCTGGAGATCAGCATCGTGGCGCTGTCGACGCGCTCGGCGAGCAGCTCGAAGAAAATCTTGCGCGCTTCCGGGTCGAGGTTCGCGGCCGGCTCGTCCATGATCAGCAGCTTCGCATCCCGGCCCATGGCGATGGCGATCAGCAGCTTCTGCTTCATGCCGCCCGACAGCCGAACCAGCGGGCGGTCGCGGATCGGCGCCGTGTCCAGACCCAGCCGGCCGGCGAGTTCCGAGATGCGCCGCGGATCGGTGCCGCACAGGCCGGCGGCAAAGCCGATCAACTGGCCGACCGGCATCTTCAGCGGCGGCGGAAGCTGCGGCACGAAGCCGACGCTGGCGAGCACCGCCGTGCGGTTGCGGCGCGGGCAGCGGCCGTCGATCTCGATGCCGCCGTCGAAAGTGTATTCGCCCAGCAGGCAGCGGATCAGCGTGGTCTTGCCGGCGCCGTTGGAGCCGATCAGGGCAACGCGCTCGCCCAGACCGATCTCCAGGCTGACGCCATCGAGGACACGGTTGCGCCTGAAGGCCTTCGAGACCTGATCGAGCCGGATCATGACGCGCTCATAGCAGCTTGCTCAGCCCCTTGATGTCGAACTTGAGTGAACCGGTCGGGCAGGCGTCCACGCACAGGCCGCAGCGCGTGCAGTCGGGGCCGATCGCGACCTCGGTGTCGACCGCGCGCCCCTTGATGACGGTGGCGAGCACGTGCGGGACCAGGCAGACCTTGCGGCATTCCGCTTCGTGGAAGCAGCTCTCGAGGCTGTACTTGATGCGCAACGGCGAGAAGATGCCGACCGCGCCGTAGGTGAGCCCGATCGGACAGGCATAGCGGCACCAGGCGCGGCGCACGAAGAACACCTCGAACACCAGCAGTGCCAGCACCCAGAGCAGCGCGAGGCCGGCGCCGTAGATCAGCGCCCGCGACAGGATGCCGGTGGGCGAGATGGCCTCGAAGACGGTGTAGCCGGTCGCAGCCGCGAGGACCGCGAACGCCACCCACGAAATCGTGCGCATGCGGCGGTCGATGGGCTGATCGGTGACCAGCCTCTTCGCGGCCAGCCACAGATGCAGCTTTTCCGCCCATTCGGCGACCAGATGATAGGGGCACACCCACGAACAGAAGGTGCGCCCGCCCAGCATCAGCCAGAGCACGAGCACCGTGCCGGTGCCGATCAGCAGGTTCGTGATGATGTGCTTGTGTGCCAGCATCACCTGCAGGGCCGAGTTGATGTCGATCAGGTGGAAGCCTGCGAACCGAGAGGCGGTCAGCGCACCTTCGAGCAACTGGATGTCGAAATGGTAGGACACGACGAACAGCAGATTGACGGCGATCAGCGTCGCCCAGCGGCGGTTGCGCCACCTGGTCGACTTGCGTGCATGCGCGCGCACGTGCGCCTTCATCGCCTGCAGGTCCTGCTTGTTGGTCATGCGCTTGAGTTCGTGGACTTCCTGCGCGCGAGCGGTGATCTCCACGGGTTTCTTGGGCTCGCGCCCGAGCAGGAGCCAGACTTGCTCGATGAAGCGCCGCCTGAGGATCGCGCTCCGGCCGATGTCGTCGTTCATGCTCTCCACCCCTCGCCCGGAATCACCTCGATGCTCGCCGGCGAGGTCGGGCAGATCATTTCGCAGGTGCCGCAGCCCACGCAGGCCTCATGCACCACCGGCGACTTGCGCCGGGCGCCGTCGGGCGCGAACACGGTTTCGATCGAGATGGCGCCCTTGATCGGACAGGCGCGCACGCACAGGTCGCACAGCTCGGCATCGTAGGGATGGTCGGCCACCCGGATCGGCTTCCAGCGGTCGACCTCCATGTAGCGCAGTCTGCCCTCGAACGCGGCTCCCCGCGCCGGGCCCCTGAAGCCCTTGCCCCGGATTGCGAGACAGGATTCCGGACGGGTCAGGCGGGCGACGCCGATGCGCTCGGCGAGGTTGAGCGTCGGCTCGGGGTCCTTCTCCTTGGCGAGCAGGATCGGTTTGGCGGAAAGCCGCGCGCCGGGGCGCACGCGCAGGAACTGCGGCTTGTGATAGGTCAGTGCCCCGGTCGGGCACGCAAGGATGCACTGCACGGCATCGCAGGAGAAGTCGCACGCCTGCTCGCGTGCGTCGATCCAGGGCGTACCGACGCCGAAACCATCGACCAGGTCGGCGAGCCGGATCGCCTGCACCGGGCAGACCTGGACGCACTGGCCGCACTTGATGCACGAGGCGAGGAAATCCTTCTCGTCGAGCGCGCCCGGCGGGCGCAGGCGCCGTTTCTGCGCATAGAGCCCCGGCAGGTAACCCGACAGAGCGCCACCGAGCACGCCGCCGGCCAGCAGGATCGTGCGCAACAGCTTGCGGCGCGCCTGCCGCCTGCGCTCGCGCGAGCGCGGCGGCGCGCCGCCAGCCGGCGACCGCTCCTGCCTGCCCTCGCCGCTCACGGCTTGCTCCCGAGCCGGGCGAGCACCGGTTTGCGGAAGCGTGGGACTTCATCCCTCAGTTGCAGGTGCGGCGAAGAAAACGGCGCCAGCCGTTCGAGAAAATCGAGCAGCTCCAGCACCGGGGAGGCCTTGAAGAAACGCGCTTCCGGAATCTCCATCCAGAGGCGGTCGGCATAGGCGTAGTCCGCATGGGGCGTGTCGCCGACACCGTCGCGATTGCGGTCGAATCCCTCGTAGGTGTCGAACCAGTTGCCGCGCCAGGTGTTGCGCTCGGCGTCCGTTCGCCCCGACAGTTCGACATCGGCGAGGTTGCCTTCGAAGACGTTGTCGCGGAAGACGTTGTTGCCGAAGGCGCCGTTGATCCGGACGGCCACGCCATCATAGGCGAAGCGGTTGCCCTCGAAACGGATGGTGGTGTCCGGCTGGTAAGGCGAAAGGTCGGAGCCGACGCCGACGGCGCAATACACGATCTCGTTGCCCCGCACGTCGATGTCCGATGCCTCCTTGAAGCCCAGTGCCATGCCGGTCGCGCCGGTGGCGTGCGAGATCACGTTGTTGCGCGCCGCGCCGCCTTCCACGTACATGAAATAGATGCCGACGGCATTGTCCTGGAATCGATTGCCCTCGACGATGTTGTCGTTGGCGAACATGAAATGGATCGAATAGCGGCTGCGCCGGCCGACGTTGCCGCGAAAGACGTTGCGGTGCGAATACCAGGCCACGGTATCCCGCGCGTCGACGATCTCGTTGTTCTCGATCAGATTGTCGTGGCTGTACCAGAGCCGCAGGCCGTCGCCGCGCACGCCCAGTTCAACGCGCTTGGAGCGGATGCGGTTGCCGCGCACCGTGTTGCCGTTGGACTGCTTGAGATCGATGCCGAACAGGCAGTCCTGAAGGTCGAGGTTCTCGACCACGTTGTGATGGCCGCGCACGTTGAGGCAGGCATCGTCGGAATCGTGGGAATCGCCGGAGCCGGTGATGGCGAGATTGCGCACGGCGATCCCGTTGCCCGTGACGGCGAAGACCGTGCCCTTGTCGCCTCCGTCGATGACGACGCGGCCGCCGCCGTCGATGGCGAGCGGCTTGCCTACGAGCACCGGGCCGGCGTAGTTGCCGGGCGGTACCCTCAGCACCGAACCCCCGGGCGCGGCGTCCACGAGCGCCTGGAAGGGCTGGAGGCCGTGAATGCGCTTGTCGCGCAGATGGAGCGGGATCGACTCCGCCGGCTTGTCGACGTCGACGCGGGGCGCGCTCATGGCATCGGCATCGCGCCCGGCGGCCGCCGGAGACCCGCCCCACCGGGCCGCGGCTTCCTCGGAAGTTGCGCCGGGCGAGGCGATGACCAGCAACAGGGCCGGCACCACGGCGAGCTTGTGGAGAGCTCGCATGATCCGCCTACGCGCCGTTTCGCTCGGTGCGCAGTTGTCTGCGCCGCAACAGCAGGGCGAGCATCAGGCACGCGAACATCAGGAGCAGCAACGCATAGCCCCAGTGGGGATAGGAGAAGGTCGAGAACTGCGCGACCTTGCCTTCGCCGAACACTGTCGGCATGAACGGCTTGACGGTGAACGCGCCCCACGGGTGCAGGCGGTGCCCAAAGAACCACAGCCAGCCGGCGTATTCGATGACGAAGAATACGGGCAGCAATGCCGGTACCAGCGCGAGCAGCAACTCGAACTTGCGGATTTTCCAGACGCCGAGCACCACGATCGCCATGATGGCAATCAGACTGCCGATGACGATCTTGCTGACCAGCGAGACGGTGTCGCCCCATGCCCTGATCTTCTCCGGCTCGCGGAAGAAGGCACCGGTTTCGTCCATGTATTGCCTGACATGGCTCGCCAGATGACCGAGCAGGAACTGGTCGACCAACGCCCAGGCGGCAACCGCCGCGAAGCCGACCGCGAGCACCGCCAGCCGAAGTTTCTTGCGACGGAGGATGAAGCCGACCAGCATCACCGCGAAGAAGCCGAAGAAGTACCTGCCGAGCGGCCGCTCGACCGGGGCGCCGGTGGCGATCGGGAACATGCCGACATAGTGATTGATGGTGTTCATCTCATGGACGCAATCGAGCGCCTGAGCACCCTTGTTGACATCCTTGCCGACATCGAGGATGGGGTTGTAGCGCCCGGTGCCCTCGCCCATGTCTTCCTGCAGGGTTTCCTTGCCCAGCCGCGAGCCGGCCCCGGCCGCCTTGCAGCCGTTGTAGACGCCGTCGAAGTGGAAATGGATGCGGATGCCGTCCGGAAAGGCATCCTTCGGATAGTTGGGTGCCGTCAGCGCCACCCACCAGATGGGCGAGAAATAGGCGACAACCATCGCCACCAGCGCGACCAGCGTCAGGGCGGTGATCAGGAGATTCTGTTTGCGGGGTTCGTGCATTTCGCGCTGCGTTCGTGAGCTCGGGATACGATCGGCGTGCGCACTGCGGCCGGCGCCGCCGTGCGCACGCCGGGAGGCGATGAATTACTTCTTCTTCCTGGTCTTGGCGCCCGCCTTGCACATGGCTCCGGGCATGGAGAGGCTGGATTGATAGGCGGAAATCGCCACAAGCTGATCGTTGGTATAGGGTTTGATCACCTTCACCATGTCGGGATTCGCGTTGCGGCGCTTGCCGTCGCGGATCTCGGTCATCTGGCGCAGCAGGTACTTGTAGTGCTGGCCGGCGATCACCGGATAGAACTTCTCCTTGTTGCCCTGACCGTTGGCGCCGTGGCATTCCTTGCACTGCTTTTCGTAGAGAACCTTGCCATCGGCAATCTGTTTCGCGGCATCCTTGCCTTCGTATTTTCCGTGATCGAGCGGAATGCACAGGCTGTTGATGTAGGCGGATGCATCGGCGAGCTCCTGCGGGTCGGTGAGCACCTTGGCGAACGGATACATGGTCGGGTTGTCGCGCAGGCCCGCGCGGATGTCGGCCATCTGCTTGATGAGGACGGTCGAATGCTGGCCGGCGAGCTGCGGGAAGGTGCCGTCGGGGCGCCCCGCGCCGGACGGCAGGTGGCAGGCGCCGCAGACTTCGTAGACCTCCTCGCCGTTCTTCACGTCACCCTTCTTCTTCAGTGCCTCGATCTTCTCGCCCTCCTGGGCATTCCACGTATAGCCCTTCGCCTCGATGCCGGACTTCTTCGGCGCGGGCGCCTGGGCGAGGGCGACGACGGCGAACAGCAGGGAGGCGGCAAAAATGACTGAACCTTTCATCGTGATTTCTCCATTGGATTCGAAATGGTCGATCTGCCCGTCGAGGCCGCATGGGCGGTCGCGCGAAGCGTGGCGACCGGCTGCAAGGATCATGGCTTCAGCTTGGCAATATATTCGGCGAGTATCTTGATTTCGGCGTCGCTGACGAGGTGCATGACGCCCTTCATCGCGGCGGTCTGGCCGTTGCTGCGGGCGCCGCTCTTGATGTCCTTCATTTGTTGCTCGGCATAAGCGGAATTCTGGCCGGCGAGCTTGGGGTAGTTGGGCTGCAGGGGTTTATTGGCACCCTTGCCGTGGCAGGCAACGCAGGTCTTCTCGGCGTAGAGCTTCGCGCCATCGGCCGCCTGTGCCGAAGCCGCAGCGAGGACCGACAGCCCCGCAAGAATCGTCAGTATCTTCATGGAAGTCTCCTCCCGCATGGAGAGGGGGGGCGATACTACTGCCCCCCCTTCGTGGCGGCATTGCGTTAGATCAACTCACTTGGCCTTCTTCGCGCCGTGCTGCTCGAGGTAGGTCTTGGCGCGCAATCCGATGTCCGCGGCCTTGACCTGATACTGGAACACCTGCTCGGCCCACAGATTGGCCTGTTCCCAGTTCTTCTTGGCGGCGGCGGCTTCGTGCCTGGCCTTGGCGTCCTTGGTGCGGTTCAACTGGTCGGTCGCATCTTCCACCAGGGCCACCACATCCGGGAAGTCCTTGTAGTTGACGCTGGTGATGAAACCGACCACGGAGTCGATGACGGCCTGGGTATCGGCAATCTTCTTCAGCGTCGCCTTGTAGTCGGCTTCCGTGTAGGCCTGGGCTGCCAGAGTGGCCTTGGTCGGCTTCCAGCCCTTCGGCTTGACCAGCAGGTAACCCTGCATTTCCAGGTGCAGCGCCGAGCAGAACTCCGTGCAGTAGTACGGATAGACCCCTTCCTTGTCCGCCTTGAACTTCACCGAAACGGTCTTGCCCGGCTCGATCGACGCATGCACGTTGTAGGTCGACACGGTGAAGCCGTGGGTCTCGTCCTCGGCACGCTCGAGGTTGGTCAGGTAGATCGTCACCTCGTCACCCTGTTGCACCTCGATGGTTTCCGGCGTGATGTGGGACCGGATCAGGGTGCCGAACACCTCGACCTTGTTGCCCTTCCTGACCGTCTTCTCCTCGCCGGCACGCACTGCGCCCGGGTGCGGCTTGTCGGTGCGGCTGTTGGTGCCGACCTTGTAGCGCACCGCGGGCTTCAGCTTGTTGGCATCGATGGCGACGACGTAGTGCGGCTCGCCCAGCGGCACGGGCATGTCGTAGAGGAGCTGCATCTTGTCGTTGCTGATGTCGATGAGCTGGTGGTTCTGCGGATGCAGCGGCCCGACCGGGTTGAAGCGGTCGATCGCCAGCTTGTTCAGCGCCACCAGGTAATGGCCCTTGGGATCGGACGAATCGCCTTCCATCGTCATCAGGTGGCCGATGTTGTAATGGATGGAGATCTTGTCGAGCACCTTGCCTTCGCAGTAGTTCCACTTGGCAACCTGGCTGTCCACGTACAGGGACGTATAGGCGACGCACTTCTTGGAATCGTACTGCGTGTGCAGCGGGCCGAGGCCGAGCGCCACCTGCGTGTGCAGGGCGTCCTTCATGCCGATCACCGGAATGCCGTACGGATCCTTCGATTCGAATTTGCCGGCCTTGATTGCGGCCATCACCTTGTCGAACGAATAGACGGACACATGGGTGTCGAGCTTGCCGGAGACGATCATGTACTTGCCATCCGGGGTGACGTCGACGCCGTGCGGCGACTTCGGCTCGGGGATCAGGAACAGCAGGCCTTCCTTGACCGCCACGTCCATCGGAATGACCTTGTGGCCGTTGATGACCTTGAAGCCTTTGCCAGACTTGACCATCTCGGCAGCCTTCTTCCAGTTCATCACGTGCAGGTAGTCGGTGTCCTTGGCGGAACAGCCGGCTTCATAGGGAGGACGGCCCTTCTCGATGCCACCGACGTAGCGCTCGGAACAGAAGCTGTTCGTGAACGCCCATCCGTCCGATGGACCCTTGCCGAAGTCGGACAGATCCTGCGAGTAGGGCGGCATCTCGAACGAGAACGACTGCTCGGGCCTGAGCAAGCCTTCCTTGCGGTCGAACTTCCAGTAGGTGACCGCGCCGCGATACTTCTGGTTGAATTCTTCCAGCGGCTGGAACTTCCTGTTCTCGAGCGGCGCGGCGTACTGCGCCGCTTCCATGACGTACTCGGTATCCGGGCTGACGAAGGCACCGCCGTGCTCCGACTTCATGATCGGGTTGACCACGATCTGCTTGGTCTCGAAGTCGCGAAGGTCGACGACCGCCAGGCGCGGGTTGGCCTTGTCGTTGATGAACAGGAACTGGCCGTCGTACTTGCCGTTGGTCTCGGAAATCGCCGGGTGGTGCGTGTCGCCCCAGGTGATGTCCTTGCCGTCGATCTTTCCGCCGGCGAGCACCTTCTTCGACTCCTCGTCGTAGCCGTAGCCCTGCCACGGCTCGGGAGTGAACACCGCCAGATATTTCAGGATCCGCATCGAGGGGATGCCATAGACGATGATCTGTCCCGACTGGCCGCCGGAGCTGAAGGCAACGAACTCGTCGCGCTTTCCCGTCGGAACATACGTCTTGGAGGCCGCCAGAAGATCCTGCTGGCTCAGCCCCCTGCGCTTCATCACATCCTGCAGCGATTCGGCGCTCCAGCCCGCCGTCGCCGCGAGGCCCAGCCCCGCTGTCAGAAGCAGCGCGGCCACGCGTGTCGGTTCAGTTTTCATGGTGTCGCTCCCTGTCGGTTTTCAACATCGCTCGGAGCGCACGGCCGCCCGCCCGGCCAGCCGTGACACTTCGCCGCTGCGGCACTTTGCCGCAGCAGGGATTGTCGTCGTCCTGTGTGCGCCGACCAGACGGCGTCCGCTGATTTGGACTGTAGGAAGAGTCCTACACGGCCGAGCCACGCCGGCGTCACGGCCGGCCGCTCTACAGCGATTCGTCCCGGTCGACGAGACCGTGCCGGAGCGCGTACTGGATTAGCTCGGCCGCGTTGGCGAACCCCATCTTCTCCATGAGGCGGGCCTTGTGCGTGCTGATCGTCTTGACGCTCAGGTTCAGACGGCGGCCGATCTCTGTGACACCCAGCCCGACGGCGAGGTCCCGAAACACCTGGTATTCGCGGTCGGACAGCCGCGTGTGCGGCGGCGCGTCGCCGCCGCGGCCGGTCGCGCCCAGCATCGCCAGCGCGAGCTTTTCCGCTACCGCAGGGGTGATGTAGCGGCCGCCGGAGGCGACCTTGCGGATGGCCGGCTCGAGCTGCGCTTCGGCGTTGTCCTTGCACAGGTAGCCCGAGGCGCCCGCGCGCAGCGCCCGCACGGCGTAGATGTCTTCGGCATACATGCTGAGCACCAGCACCGGCAGCCGCGGATGCTCGGCCTTGAGCTGTCGGATCAGCTCGATGCCGCTCTTGCCAGGCATCGACATGTCCAGCACGATGGCATCCCAGTGGCCCTCGCGCGCCAGCGCCAGGGCGTCGACGCCGTTGCCGGCTTCGCCCCCCACGACGATGTCGGCCGCTTCGCTCAGCAGGTGCTTGAGTCCGGCGCGCAGGATGGCGTGGTCGTCGACGATGAGAATGCGGATCATGAGCTTGCCGTCCCGCGCAGGGGCAGAAAGGCGGCGATGCGGGTGCCCTCGCCGGGCCGGCTGTCGATGTCGAGACGCCCGCCGAGCACGCCGACGCGCTCGCGCATGCCCAGCAGGCCGAAGCTCTTGCGCTCGGACGCGGCGGCGAAGCCGCGGCCGTCGTCCTCGACGCTCAGGCGGATGCCGCCGCCGTCATCGTCGCATTCGTCGATCCGCACCGTCACCTCGCTCGCTCCGGCGTGGCGCACCACATTGGTCAGCGCCTCCTGGACGACGCGGAACACCGCGGTGGCCAGCCGGTCCTCCAGCTCGAACTCCTCGCGGTTCATGCTCAGATGGCAGGCGATGCCGGTGCGTTCCGAGAACTGCGCCAGGTGGTGCTCCACCGCGGCGGCCAGACCCAGGCTGTCGAGCATCGCCGGCCGTAGGTCTTCGGAGATGCGCCGCAGCGATACGACGCACTGCTCGACCACGCTCAAGGCCGCGGCGACCCGTTCGCCGACCGGGCTGCCGAGCGCGCCGCACTTGTTCCGGATCCGGCCGAGATCGATCCGCAGGGCCGTCAGCCCCTGGCCCAGCTCGTCGTGAAGCTCGCGCGCGATGCGGGCGCGCTCCTCCTCGCGCACGGTCTGGAGAAATCCGGCCAGCTCGCGCAGCCGCGCCTCCGATGCCTCGATCGTGCGCTTGGCGTCCCGGAGCTGGGCCGTGCGCTCCTCCACGCGCACTTCAAGCGCGGCCTGGAGCCGATGCAGCTCGAGGTGGGCGCGGGTGCGCGCAAGCACCTCATCGGGCTGGTAGGGCTTGGCGATGTAATCCACGCCCCCGGCCCGGAAGCCGTGCACCTTGTCCTGGGTGTCGCCCAGCGCCGAGAGGAAGATCACCGGAATGTCGCGCGTGCGCGCATCGGCCTTCAGGCGGCGGCAGACTTCGTAGCCGTCCATGCCCGGCATGCATACGTCGAGAAGGACCAGGTCGGGTGGCGCGGAGCGCGCCGAGATCAGGGCCATCCTGCCGTCCGGGGCACGGCGCACCCCGTAGCCGGCCTGGCTCATGAGATCCGCGAGCAGTTGCATGGAGGCAGGCGTGTCCTCGACGATCAGGATCTCGCCGCGAGCCGCAGGAGCCGTCTCGCGCGTCACGGCTGCGACTCCGCCTCGGCGACGCCCAGAAGGTGCCAGAGGCTCGGGTAATCCATACGGTCGGCCAGCTCGCGCAGCCGCGCCGCAAGCGCCCCGTCTTCGGCCGCCACGCGCTCCAGCGCCGAGCCGATTCTCTCGTGGCTGAGCGAGAGTGCCGCCTGGCGTAGCCCGGCCAGCGTATCCGGTGCGAGCCGCTCCAGCCACTGCCTCGGGATGTCCGGAGCGCACGCCGGGACCGGGAGGCTCGGCGTCTCGACTCCGCGTTCGAAGATGACGCCCAGTTGCCGCTCCAGCATGGCGTAGAAGTCGGCTTCCTCATACGGCTTGGCCATGAACTCATCGACGCCAGCCGCCAGCGCCTCCTCCCGGCTCGCATCCATCACGTTCGCGGTCAGCATGACGATGCGCGACCCGCTCTTTCGGCTTCGAAGCTCACGCGTGGTCTCCAGACCGTCCAGTTCGGGCATGCGCCAGTCGAGTAGGACCAGCTCCGGCCGGAAGGTTTCGCTCAGGGCCAATGCCCCGCGGCCGTCGCTTGCCTCCCGGACCGCGAACCCCAACGGTTCCAGGAGCGAGCGCACCAGCAGGCGCGCCTCGGGCGCATCGTCCGCCACCAGGACGCGGCGGCCGCGGTCCGCCTGCCGCAGGCCGGCGATTCGCCCCCGCACCAGCGGATGCGCCGGCCGCTGGCCGGGCCCGGCGATGACGGCGAACCGGAAGGTCGCCCCCTGCCCCGACACCGATTCCAGAAGCAGTTCGCCGCCCATCAACTCCACGTACTGCCGGCTGATGGTCAGGCCGAGCCCGGTGCCCCCCTGGTCCTGGCGCGTTCCCGCCTGTTCGAAGGGCCGGAAGATGCGCTGCTGGTCCTCCGGCGCGATGCCTATGCCGGTGTCGCGAACCGAGAACGAGATCTTCACCCGGCCATCGGCGGCAGGCTCGGCGGCCGCGCCGACCACGATCTCGCCCGCGGGAGTGAACTTGACCGCATTGGACAGGAGATTGAGGAGCACCTGCCTCAGCTTCACGGCATCGAGCCTGACCACCGGCGGCAGGTTCCACATTTCCAGGCGCAGCGCGAGACCGGCCTGCCCGGCGCGCACCCGCATCATCTCCACGACCTGCCGCAACAACTCGCCGATGTCGACCCCGTCGAGGCTCAGATCGGTCTTGCCCGATTCGATCTTCGACAACTCCAGCACGTCGTTGATGATGGTGAGCAGGTGATTGCCCGAGCGGTTGATGATCTCCAGATTGCGCCGCTGGCTCGCCGACAGATCCGCGTCCCGGTCCATGAGCTGCGAAAAGCCGATGACGGCATTCAGCGGTGTGCGCAGCTCGTGGCTCATGTTGGCGAGGAAGATCGACTTGGACCGGTTGGCGCTCTCGGCCTGGTCGCGCGCCACAGTCAGTTCCCCGGTGCGCTGGCGCACCAGATCCTCCAGGTGCTGGCGGTGCCTGCGCAGCTCTTCTTCGCTGCGCTTGCGCTCCGTGATGTCCGAGAAGATCGAGATGAAGCGGGTGATGCGGCCACCGGCATCGCGCAGCGCCTGGATGGAGAGTTCCTCGGGAAAGACCTCGCCGGTCTTGCGCCGATTCCACAGCTCGCCGCGCCAATGGCCGGTCTGCGTGAGCGCCCGCCAGAACTCGCGGTAGAAGGCCTCGTCGTGCCGGCCCGACTTGAGGATGCGCGGATTCCGGCCGATCACCTCCTCGCGCTCGTAGCCATAGATGCGGCAGAAGGCGTCATTGACCCAGAGGATGCTGCCGCTGCCATCGGTGATGATGGCGCCCTCGGCCATCGCGGCGAAGGCCGTCTCGGTCTCGCGGCGCTCCTGTTCGCCGCGCACCCGCTCGATCGCGCGGCGGCCGGCCACGAACCAGACGAACGAGATGGTCGTGAGACCGAGGAGCCAGATGCCGAAGTGCCAGTACTGGATCGTCCGCCAGGTCGGCTCCTGCGCCGTGCGGTAGGCGTTGAGGTCGACCGAGATGGCCGCGGCACCGCGCAGGCCGCCGACCGGCACCAGGGTGTCGCGATGGCACTCGAGACATTCCTTCTCCATGCGCATCGGGATCATGACCCGCGTCAGGCCGTGGCCGCCCTTCTTCGGCATCGACTCCGCGACCATCTCGCCGCCGGCCTTCAGGGCCTGCAGCGCCTTCCTCTCCCATTCGTCCGGGGCATTGGCGAGATTGCGCAATTGCAGGGAAGTCAGGCGCTCCCTGATGCCGTATTCCTTTTGACTCACTTCCTGAATGGCGAGCAACAGATGGATCGGGGTCAGCGACACCAGTTTCAGCGTCTCGCCGTTGCCGCGAATCGCCGACACACGTTCCTGCTCGCGCAAGGCATCGAGATCGACGACGTGGTCCTCGCGGATGTACATGCCGCCGACGAACGAGGCCCACTTGCGGATGGCCATGTCCTTTCTCAGGTTGGTGACGGCGTCCAGACGGGCCAGCGCATGGGCGGCGCGGTCGAGCTGCTCGCGCTGCGTCCACAGGGAAAACAGGACCAGCAGCGTCCAGAGCACGGCGACGACGAGCGCGGTGATGCCGCCGGTGACCAAAATCGATCGGGGCTTGAGCGGTTTCATGTCGATTCTCCCGGGTGTACCGGCATGACCGCGAGCTTAACGCCTGGCCAGGCGCATGACCACCGGCTGCCGCGCCGAGGCTGTGCACGTGGCAGATCGCTGCGATATGATCCACCGATCACGCAGCGCCATGATTTCTTCACCTTCAACTTCCCGACCGGGGGTGGATTTTGCACGGATGACCACATCGCACGATGCGCAGACGCCCAGCCACGATGGCGCGAGTCAGCGACCCGGAGGCGTCCTTCGGCATGCTTCGTTGAAATCGTCTTTGCACATCGCCGCCGGGGCCATTTTCACGATGGTGCTGGTCGCGGTGCTCGGCTACCTGGCGTTGCCGAAGACGGCCATCACGCTTGCCCCGGTGGAAGGCTGCCGGCTCGATCAGCGCGCGTGCAGCGCCGGCGGCCTGCCCGGCGGCGGCAGCATCGAGCTCATGATCGAGCCACGTCCGGTGGCCACCTCGCGGCCATTCACCCTGCATGCCCACATCGAGGGCCTGCATCCGGCCAAGGTGGCAGTGGATTTCAGCGGCGTCGAGATGAACATGGGCATCACCCGTCTGGAGCTGCTCTCGGCCGGCGGCGACCGCTACAGCGGGCAGATCACGCTTCCGGTGTGCGTCACGGGCGCGATGCTGTGGCAGGCGAGCGTCGTCCTCGAGACCGGCGACAAGGTGATCTCGATCCCGTTCCTGTTCCGCACGACCCACGGCTGAGCACACGAACGCGCCTGCGGCTCCGCCCGGCTCATCGGCCCACGCGCGGCTCGGGGTCCCGCAGGATGCGCGCGGGAGCGGCAAAAGGGGCGAGCCGCTCCAGGAAATCGAGCAGTTCGAAAGCCGGCGAATTCGCGAAGAACTTCGCCTCGGGCAGCTCCATCCAGATGCGATCCGCATAGTGCCAGATCTCGTGGGGCGTATCGCCGACCCCGTCGCCGTTGCGATCGAACCCGCGGTAGTCGCTCCAGCCGTTTCCGCGCCAGACATTGGCCGATCCGGCGCCCGGCGCGCTCACCGAGACCTGGGTCAGATTGTTCTCGAACCGGTTGTCCTCCAGCCGGTGGCCGCCCTTCTCGCCATAGAAATGCATGCCGACGATGTTGTGGGCGAAGCGGTTGCCGCGCACCGTGAGCGCGCCGCCGGGCGGCGGCCGTGCGTCGGCCTGCAGGCCGATCGCGCAGTGCACGATCTCGTTGTTCTCCACCAGGCCATCGTCGCTGTCTTTGAAGACGATGCCTCCGCCACCGGAGAGCGCGTGGGCGACACGGTTGCCGCGCACGATCACGTTCGGCGAATAGAGCACCACGATCCCGGTGGCGGTATGGGAAAACCGGTTGCCGCTCACCTCGATTCGCGGCGAGAAAAAGATCTGCATGCCGTAGCGGCCGTCGTGCACGCGGTTGCCGACGACCCGGTTGTCGGGTGAATTGGTAAAGGTCAGGTCGCGGATGCGCTCGAAGCGGTTGCCGCGGATCAGATTGTTGCGGCTGTTCCAGAGACGGACGCCGTCGCCCCGCATGGCCGGGCTGCGGCGCTTGCCAGTAGCCCGGTTGTTCAGGATGCGGTTGCGGTTGCCCTGCCTCACGTGGATGCCGAACAGCACCCCGGTCATGACGTTGTCTTCGAGCACGTTGTCGTCCCCGGTCACCGTCACGCCGGCATCGATGCCGTCATGGGTGTCGCCGCTGCCGGTGAGCCGCAGGCCGCGGATGGCGGCGCCGCTCGCGCGCACGGTCAGGATGGTGCCCCGGTTCCCGCCGTCCACGGTCACCCGGCCGCCACCCTCGAGCGTCATCGGCCGGTCGATCACTGCCGGTCCGGCGTAGGTGCCGGCGGGCGGCCTCAGCGTTGCGCCTGCCGGCGTGGCATCGATCAGCGCCTGCAGCGACGGGGCGGCCAGCGCGGGCAGCGAGAACAACATCACCAGCCAGACCGGATTCATCGTTGAATTTTCGCGCGGTCTGAAACCCGATGGCCTTGGGTTGTGTCAACAAACGGCGAGTGCGGCGATCCCGCCCCCTCCTTTGCAACGAATTGTTTCCACCGTCAGCCAGGCAGTGCGAAGGCGCGTTCGTCAGGCGAGTGGGTCGCGGTAGTCGGTCCGTCCGCTCCAGTCCCGCCGACCGGAGGTGTTTCCATGATCCCGCGCTGGTTGTACCCGATCGCACCGCTGCTGTTCGCCGCGTCGATGGCGGCTGCGGATCCGCCCGGCCGCGTAGGCCGCATCAGCCTGATCGCCGGTACCGTCAGCCTCCAGCGGGCACAGACCGGTGAATGGGAAGCGGCGGCGCTCAACTGGCCGGTGACCGGCGGCGACGCGATCGAGACCTGGGGCGGTGCGCGCGCGGAATTGCGGATCGGCTCGACCGCGCTGCGCCTGGACGGCGACACCGAACTGGAGTTCGTTCGCCTCGACGACGATGCAATCCGCGTCCGCCTGGTCCGGGGCAGCCTCTACGCGCGCATCCGCAGCGGCGAGATCGCGCGCGAGTTCGAACTCTCCACCGCGCACGACCTCGCCTGGCCGCTCGCGCCCGGCCGTTACCGCTTCGAGGCCGATTCCGGCGCGATTTCCTACATCGCCTACGCCGGCAGCCTGGGCGTCGATTCCGGCGGCTCCTCGATGACGGTGCACGCCGGCGAGCGCGCCGAGTTCGCCGGCGCCGGCTCGCCGGGCTACCTGCTGGCCGATGCCGGAGCGGACGAGTTCCTCGACTGGAACCTCGCCCGCGACCGCCGCGACGACGCGATGCGTGCCGCCCGCAACGTGTCCTCGGAAATGACCGGCCGCGAGGATCTGGAGGAATACGGGAACTGGCAGGATCACGTGGAATACGGACCGGTGTGGGTTCCGCGCGTGGTGCCCGCGGGTTGGGCACCCTACCGGTACGGGCGCTGGGTCCCGGTCGCGCCGTGGGGCTGGACCTGGATCGACGATGCGCCGTGGGGGTTCGCGCCCTTCCACTACGGTCGCTGGGTGCTCTTGCGCAGGGGGTGGGGATGGGTGCCCGGCAGCTGGGTCGCGCGGCCGGTCTATGCGCCCGCGCTGGTCGGCTGGGTGGGGCAACCCGGATGGAGCATCTCGATCGGCATCGGCTCCACTCCGGCGCTCGGGTGGTTCCCGCTGGCGCCGCGCGAAGCCTTCCATCCGCCCTACCGCTCCAGCACCGACTACGTGCGCAGGATCAATCGCACCCATGTCAACGTGGTCGTGACCGAGCGCCACGCCGGTTCGCCGCGGCCGAAGCCCCGTTATCGCGACGAGCTGCGGGCGGTAACGGTCGTGCCGGCCGAGGCGCTCACGAAGGGGCTGCCGGTACAGCGTGCGCAGGCGACCATCACGGACCGCCGCATGCTGGCAGAGCAGCCCGCGGCATCGGCCCCGCACCTGGCCCCGCCCCTGCAGCCCGCGCGCACCCCGGCGGCCGGCATCCTGCCGCGTTTCGTACCTGGCGCACGCGGCGAG
>MNXU01000065.1 GCA_001872285.1 Betaproteobacteria bacterium CG2_30_68_42 | reverse complement strand
CCCCCTGACCCCTGCCCCCTGACCCGCACACCGCGCAGCCGGGATCCTTCGCCAGACGGATGCTGCGCCACTCCATGGACAGGGCATCGAGCAGGATCAGCCTTCCGCTCGCCGGTTCGCCGCAGCGGGCGACGAGCTTGAGCGCCTCCGCGGCCTGCACGGTACCGATGATGCCGGTGAGCGGCGCGAACACCCCCATCACCGCGCAGCGCAGCTCTTCGGCCTCCCGGTCCTCCGGAAACAGGCAGTTGTAGCAGGGGCTCGCAGGATCGCGCAGGTCATAGACGGCGAGCTGGCCGGCGAAACGGATCGCGGCGCCGGAGACCAGCGGCTTGCGGGCCCGCACGCAGGCACGGTTGATCGCGTGGCGGGTGGCGAAGTTGTCCGAGCAGTCGAGCACGACATCTGCCGCGGCGACCTGCTCGTCTATCGCCCCGCCCTCCAGGCGGCTGGCGAGCGCGATCACCGTGCACTCGGGGTTGAGGCGCTCCAGCGTACGCCTGCCGGATTCCGCCTTGAGCATGCCGACCGTGCCGGTCTCGTGCAGGATCTGGCGCTGGAGATTGGTGAGATCGACGCGGTCGCCGTCGCACAGCGCGAGCGTGCCGATGCCGGCCGATGCCAGATACATGGCGGCCGGTGATCCGAGTCCGCCCGCGCCCACCACCAGCGCCCGCGCGCGACGCAGCCTCTCCTGGCCCTCGATGCCGATCTGGTCGAGCAGGATGTGGCGGCTGTAGCGCAGCAGCGCCTGGTCGTCCATCGCTCCCGGCCGTTCGCTCACCTATCGGTACTCGCGCAATTCCGGCGGCATTTCGTCGCGGTCGCCGTGGGGATGGTGTTCCCAGGCCTGGACATAGACCTCGTTGGATTGCTTGAGCAGTCGTTCGGGCGTCTGCAGGTTGCGCAACTGGGTCTGCTCGCTGAAGGCGACGAGCGCGCGGACGAGCTTGGAATAGAGCGTGTTGTCGAGATGGAATCCGCGCGCCTGCAAGCGCTCCTCGATGCCTTCCAGGGTGTAATCGGTCAGCAGATAGCGCACGCTGACGCCGCGCGGGTGCGGGCCGCGCGCGCTTTCCAGCCGATTCCACTCGCCCAGCCAGCGGTGGGCTCGATCGGCCTGCCCGTCAGGCAGTTTTGAGAAACGCACCTCGCGCCGTTTGGGCTCCAGCCGCGGGTGCGCCGCGCGCGGCCGTCCGGCGAGATCTCTTGCATCCTGGACCCGGTCCTTCATTCGCCGCGCCCGCTGCTCACTTGCGCTGGAGGATCTGCAACCCCTTCAGCAGGTTGACCGCCTGCGCGAGCTGGTAATCGTTCTTGCCGGCGATCTCGAACGGATGCGCAGCGCCATTGCCGGACTCCGGCGCCCTGGGAGCGTCCGGCTTCGCGGCTTCGGGCTTCGGCGCCGCGGTGCCCTTGCCGTCGCGGTCGTTGCTCAAGTGCCGTTCGAGGTCGGCCTCGCGCAGCCGCAGCGCGCTGCTTCCGTCGGCGCCGTCCTCGACCATGATGTCGGGCACGATGCCCTTCGCCTGGATCGAGCGCCCGCCCGGCGTGTAGTAGCGCGCGGTGGTGAGCTTGATCGCGGTGTTGTTCGCGAGTGGCAGGATGGTCTGCACCGAGGCCTTGCCGAAGGTCCGCGTTCCCATGACGATGGCACGCTTGTGATCCTGCAGGGCTCCGGCCACGATTTCCGAGGCGGAGGCCGATCCGCCGTTGACCAGGGTCACCATCGGGACACTCTTCACCCCGGCCGGCAGGCTCTTCACGAAGTCCTCGGCGCCCCCGCGCAGATAGTCGTCGGGCGCGGCCACATACTTGCGCTTCGCATCCTCGGTGCGCCCGTCGGTGGTGACCACGACGGAATTCTCCGGAAGGAACACCGCCGCGACGCCGACCGCGCCGTGCAGCAGGCCGCCGGGGTCGTTGCGCAGGTCGAGCACCAGGCCCTTCAGTTCACCCTGCTGATAGAGCTTCTCCAGATGCTTGGCGAGCGAGGCCGCGGTGTTCTCCTGGAACTGGGTGACGCGCACATACCCGTATCCGGTCTCGAGAGCCTTGGACTTGACGCTCTGGACCTTGATCACCTCGCGCTGGATCTTGATCACGAGCGGCTTGGTCTCGCCCTTGCGCGCGATGGTCAGGGTGATCCGGGTGCCCGGCTTGCCCCGCATGCGCTTGACCGCATCGTTCAGACTCATGCCCTTCACGCTGGTCTCGTCGAGCTTGATGATGAGGTCGCCCGCCTTGATGCCGGCGCGGAACGCAGGCGTGTCCTCGATCGGCGAGATCACCTTGACGAAGCCCTCTTCCATCCCGACCTCGATGCCCAGCCCGCCGAACGCGCCCCGGGTGCCGACCTGGAGATCCTTGAACGCATCCGCATCGAGGTAGGCGGAGTGAGGATCGAGACCGCTCAACATGCCGCTGATCGCCAGCGTGATCAGCTTCTTGTCATCGACCGGCTCGACGTATCCGCTCTTGACCGCCGAGAACACGTCCGCGAACGCGCGCAGCTCCTCGATCGGAAGCGGCTGAGGCTGCTCCTTGTTCGCGCTGGCGGAAAAATTGAGGCTGATCAGGATCCCGGCCAGAATTCCGACCAGAACGAGACCGGCCCGTTGCAATGTGCTGCGCATGGGAGAGTTCTCCGCGGATGACTGCTGAATTTCGAAAGTCGGGGTCAGCGCAAGCTCACCCATTTCATGGGGTCGATCGGCTGGCCCTGAAATCTGAGTTCAAAGTATAAACCGGATTCCTCGCCGCCACCGCTGGCGCCGGTGGCCGCGATCGCATCTCCCGCCGACACCGGGTCACCGACGCTCCTGAGCAGCGATTCGTTGTTCCCATACACGGACAGATACCCCCCGGCATGATCCACGATGATGAGGTTGCCGAAACCCCGCAACCAGTCGGCGAACACCACCCGTCCGCCGGCGATCGCGCGCACCTCCTCGCCGCTTCGCGCGCGGATGAACACGCCCTTGCTCGGTCCATTGGACTCGCCCGTTGGAGTACCGAAGCGCCCGGCGAGTTCGCCCCGCACCGGCAGCCGCAGCCTACCCTTGAGGCTCGCGAAGGGCCGCGCGGCGGGCAGCGCTTGCGGGTGCGCTTCGTTCCTGAGCACGCCCGCGCCCCGGCCCGCCTCGCCGCCGGTCCGCCCGTCCGGACGAGCGATGATGCGGCCGAGACCCTCGATCAGGCGGGCCAGCCGCTGCTCGTTGCGCTTGAGGCTCGCGATCTCCCTGCGCTGGAGGCGGATCTTGCCGGCGACCCGGGCGAGAATCTGTTTGCGCTTTTCCTTCTCGGCGACCAGCGCGTCGCGCTCCCCGGCCTGTTCCCGCTCGATGCCGGCCAGCTCCTCGCGCTTTCCGCGCAGCCGGCCCGCCAGTTCGTGCCGCGCGCGCAGCGCGCCGCGCAACTGGGCGATCAGCCCGGCCTGGGCACGCGAAAGGAGCTTGAGGAAGTGATCGTCGCGCGCGGCCTGATTGGGATCGGTCCCGCCGAGGATCAGGCGCAGTCTATCCGCCTCGCCGCTGCGGACGTACCGGTTCACCAGCCGGCCGAGCGCCTGCTGGGCCGCCTCGATTCGGCTGCCGATGGCGTGCGCGTCCCGCTCCAGGCCGGCGAGCTCCGCTTCGGTCTGTGCGCGCACCCGGGAGAGTTCGCGCATTCGCCGGCCGGCCCGCGAAATCGCCTGCTCGCTCTCCCGGAGACGGTCGGCGACATCCGAACGCGACTCTTCGGCCCGGCCCAGTTCGACGCGCAGCGCCTCGATGCGGCTCTTCAGTTCCCCGAGTTCGGCGCTCGCCCTGCCCGCGTCTGCGCCGAGTGCGCAGCCGCAAGCGGCCGCAAGTGCCGAAGCCGCAAGCAGGTTCCAGCGCCGCCGGCTCAAGCCCCTGCCTTGCCCTGGTTGGCAACCGCCTGCATCGCCGCGCGGATGGCTTCCGGGTCGCCCAGGTAGTAGCTGCGCAGCGGCCGCAGCACGTCGTCGAGCTCATAGACCAGCGGCTGGCCGGTCGGGATGTTCAGCCCGACGATGTCGGCGTCGGCGATGCCATCCAGATACTTAACCAGCGCACGCAGGCTGTTGCCATGGGCGACCACGATCACCGCCCTTCCCGAGGCGACCGCCGGCGCGATCGCTTCCCGCCAGTACGGCAGGAAGCGCGCGACCGTATCCTTGAGGCATTCGCTGCGCGGGAACTCGTCCCGCGGGAGTCCGGCGTAGCGGGGATCGGCGAGATCGAGGCGCGGGTCTCCATCCTCCAGCGCAGGCGGCCGCACATCGTAGGAGCGCCGCCAGGTGAGCACCTGGCTTTCGCCGAAGCGGGCGGCGGTTTCGGCCTTGTTCAGCCCCTGGAGCGCACCGTAGTGGCGCTCGTTCAGGCGCCACGAGTGCTCGATGGGAAGCCACATGCGGTCCATGCCGTCGAGCACCGTCCACAGGGTGCGAATGGCGCGCTTGAGCACCGAGGTGAAGGCGAGATCGAAGGCAAAGCCGGCGTCCAGCAGCAGCCGGCCCGCGGCCTTCGCCTCTTCCATCCCCTTCGCGGTGAGATCGACGTCGGTCCATCCCGTGAACCGGTTTTCCTGATTCCAGACCGATTCCCCGTGACGCAACAGGACGAGTTTTCGCATGATCGGTGAGGGCTTGTGTCGAGCGTCCGGAACGGCTGCCGCATCGCTCGTTTATAATACACCGCCCATTTGCCCCAGCCGCGACGCGAAATGAACGAGGCGATCCTGGAACTCATCGAAAAAAAGGAGCACATCGAAACCGCGGCGCGCGCGCTGAAGGCGATCTCGCACCCGCTGCGTCTGCAGATCCTGTGCATGCTCGGCCCCGGCGAGGCGTGCGTGCAGGAGATCGTCGAGGCGGTCGGCACCTCGCAGAGCAACGTGTCGCAGCACCTCGCGATCCTGCGCGACAAGGGTGTGCTGGTGGCCCGCAAGGAAGCGAACCGGGTGTACTACCAGGTCGGCGATCGGCGCACCCTCCAGCTCATCGTGATGATGCGCGAGGTGTTCTGCGGCGAGCCTGCGGTGAAGGCGCGATGATCCGGTTCGTCACCGACAATTATCTCTGGATCGCGACCGCCCTGGTCAGCGGCGCCCTGCTGCTGTGGCCGTCGATCCGCGGAAGGGCCGGGGGCGTCGCCAGCCTGAGCCCGGTGCAGGCCACCCTGCTGATCAATCGCGAGGATGCGGTCCTCGTCGACATACGCGAGCAGGACGAGTTCGTGCGCGGCCACATTCCGAACTCCCGCCACATCCCGCTCACCCAGTTCGAGAAGCGCATCGGCGAACTCGACCCGTTCAAGGGCCGGCCGGTGATCATCAACTGCCATTCGGGCCACCGCTCCCACTCGGCCTGCGGTGCCCTGCGGCGGCGCGGCTTCGAGAAGGTCTTCAGCCTCGACGGCGGCGTATCGGCCTGGGAGCAGGCCGGCCTGCCGCTCACGACGCGATAGAATCCCGCGATGGCGAAGATCACGATGTACTGCACGGCGGTCTGTCCGTACTGCGTTCGCGCCGAGCGGCTCCTGCGGCGCAAGGGTGTCGCCGAGATCGAGAAGATTCGCGTCGACCTCGAACCGCAGCGGCGCGCCGAGATGATGGAGCGCACCGGCCGGCGCAGCGTGCCGCAGATCTACATCGGCAGCCGGCACATCGGCGGCTGCGAGGAGCTCGAAGCGATCGAGCACGAAGGCAGGCTCACTTCCCTGCTCGCGGCCGGCTGAGACGCCGCGTTCCCACTCAACTTCCGGTAACCCGTCATGAGCGAAAACGAACAGCCGGTATTCAGCATCGAGAAGATCTACATCAAGGACCTGTCCCTGGAGATCCCCCATGCCCCGAAGATCTTTCTCGAACGCACCCAGCCCAAGGTGGAGGTCCAGCTCCATTCCGAAGGGCAGGCGGTCGACGACGGCCTGTACGAGGTCTCGGTGACCGTCACCGTGACCGCCAAGCTCGAGGAGCGCACCATGTTCCTGATCGAGGCCGGCCAGGCCGGCATTTTCCAGATCCGCAACCTGCCCAAGGAGGATCTCGAGCCGGTGCTCGCGATTGCCTGCCCCAACATCCTCTTTCCCTATGTACGCGAGACCGTCTCCGACCTGGTGACGCGCGCCGGCTTTCCCCCGGTGTTGCTGGCGCCGGTCAATTTCGAGGCGCTCCACCAGCAGCGCATGGCGCAGCAGCAGGCGGCGCGCGAAGTGCCGATCCAGTAGTCACGCGATGGCAGCGCGCGCGCCGGCAGTTTACGTTTCGGCCGCGGTACTCGCCGCGCTCGCATCCGGCGGCGCGGCTGCGCAGGACTACCGGTCGGTCGCGGCCCCGGCGTTGATGTACGACGCCCCTTCCGCGCAGGTGCCTCCGCGCTTCATCATCGCCCGCTCGACGCCGGTCGAAGTGATCGTCGCCATCGAGGGCTGGGTGAAGGTGAGGGATTCCTCGGGCGGTCTCGCCTGGATCGCGCGTGGCAAGCTCTCCGAACGGCGCACGCTGATCGTCATCGCCGAGCGCGCCGAGGTGAAGAGCGCGCCGTCCCCGCAAGCCGCGCAGGTTTTCGCCGCCGAGCGCGATGTCGTGCTCGACTATGTCGAAGCGGGACCGACCGGATGGGTCCGGGTGCGCCATCGCGACGGCCAGACCGGCTTCGTGCGCGTGACCCAGGTCTGGGGCACCTGACCCTGCGGATCGCGATCCTCGGCGCGGGCGCCTGGGGCAGCGCGCTCGCCATCGCACTGGCGCGCCGCCACGAGGTCATCCTGTGGGGCCGGGATGCGGCGCTGGTGCGCGTACTCGGACAGGATCGCGAGAACCGGCGCTACCTCCCCGGGCATCGCTTCCCTGAGGGCGTCCGCCTCACGCCCGAGATCGGCGAGGCGCTCGATGCGGTCGAACTCCTCCTCGTCGCGACCCCGGTCGCGGCCCTGCGCGAGAGTCTCGGGCGACTGCGAGGGCGTGCCGCCGCCACCTCCCTGATCTGGGCATGCAAGGGGCTGGAAGCCGGCTCGGGCGCGTTTCCGCATGACATCGTCGTGGCCGAGGCGGGCTCCGGCGCGCCCCGCGCCGTGCTTTCGGGACCGAGTTTCGCCGTGGAAGTGGCCGCCGGGCTGCCCACCGCCGTCACCCTCGCGTGCGCCGATCTCGCGCAGGCGAGGCGCCTGGCGGCGGCTCTGACCGACTCCCGGCTGCGCCTGTACGCCAGCGATGACGTCCTCGGCGTGGAGGTCGCGGGCGCGCTGAAGAACGTGCTGGCGATCGCGAGCGGCATCTGCGACGGGATGGGCTTCGGGCTGAACGCGCGCGCGGCGCTGATCACCCGCGGGCTCGCCGAGATCGCGCGGCTGGGGATCGCCCTCGGCGGCCGGCGCGAGACCTTCATGGGTCTGGCCGGGATGGGCGATGTCATCCTCACCTGCACCGGAGACCTCTCGCGCAACCGCCAGGTCGGACTCGCGCTCGCGCGCGGACAGCCGCTCGCCGCGGTGCTCCGGGAACTGGGCCATGTCGCCGAAGGCGTGCACACGGCCCGCGCGGCCGCCCTGCTCGCCCGCACCCATGCGATCGACATGCCGATCAGCCAGGCGGTGGCGGCGGTGCTCTTTGAGGGCCTGGCGCCGGGAGTCGCGGTGCAGCGGCTGCTCGCACGCGAAGCGAAGGCGGAGTTCGATTGACCGAAAATCCGATTTCGAACCACCAAGACACACACCGAGGTTCACCAAGCACTTCGAGGAGCGGGTCGGTTCCCGCATCGGGCGAGCGGTTTCTCGCCGATGAGTTCGCGCATTCTTGGTGCCTTGGTGCCCCTGGTGGTCACTGACCTCGGGATTTCGGGATCGACCGCGGGGCGGCACCTACCGCGGGTCCGGTCAGGCGGGCAGGGTGCGCGCGACCACCAGGTTGGTCACCCGCGCCGCGCCGCGCTTCTTCAGGGCGCGCGCACACTCGTCGAGCGTCGCACCGGTCGTCATCACGTCGTCGAGCACCACGACATGCTGCCCGCTCAGGTCGGCCCGGCACAGGAAGGCGCCGTGAACGTTGCGGCCGCGCTCGTCCCAGGCGAGGCTCGCCTGCGGCGCGGTGTCGATCTCGCGCTCCACCGACGCGGTGTCGATCGACGGATGACGCGCCAGCGCGCGCGCGATCTCCAGCGCCTGATTGAAGCCGCGCTCCTTCAGACGGCGCGGATGCAGCGGAAGCGGCACCAGACGGTCCGCCCCGGCCGGCAGGAGATCGGCCAGGCCCTCGCCGAAAAAGGGCGCGACGGCGAGTCGCGCCCGGTACTTGAGCACCTGGATCAGGCGATCGACCGGAAACGCGTATGCGAACAGCGCATGGGTGGCATCGAAATGAGGCGGCTTGCTCAGGCAGCGGCCACAGACCGTCGCGTCGCTCGTGGGCAGGGCGCAGACCGGGCAGCGCATCTGCGGCAGGCGCGGCAGCTCGGCCGCACAGGCGCTGCACAGCAGCCCCGCACCGGCGCGCGCGCCGCACAGCAGGCAATCCTGGGGCAGCGCCGCGCTCACCAGCGCGCGGCCGGCCGCCTTCAGGCGAACGAAGGCGTTTGACACGACCGAATGAAGTCCGGATGATCGGTGCCGATCATTCTATGCCGCCCGATCCGCAGTCTCCCCCGCGCGCAGGACGTTCCAACCGCTCCGGCCAGGCGGCCGGGAGTGAGATCGATCGGGCGGCGGTTCGCCGCGGCTTCGCGCGCGCCGCATCGCGCTACGATCTCGCTCCCGTTCTCCAGCGCGAGGTGGCCGGTCGAATGGCACAGCGCCTGACTTACGTCGCGCGCCCTCCGTCCAGCATCCTGGATCTGGGCTGCGGCACCGGAGCCGATCTCGCCCCGCTGGGCGAGCGTTATCCGCAGGCAACGCTCACCGGCTGCGACGTCTCGCTGCCCATGCTCGAGCGCGCTGGCCGGCACCGACCCTGGTTCCGGCGCCTGTTCGAGACTGCGCAGCGGCTGGTCTGTACAGACGCGCTGGCGCTGCCGTTCGCAGATCGCTCTTTCGACCTCGTCTGGTCGAATCTGGCGCTGCAATGGACGGAGGACCTCGCGGGCGCGCTCACCGAGGCACTGCGCGCGCTCGAAATCGGAGGACTGCTGACGTTCTCGGTGCCGGGTCCGGACACCCTGATGGAGTTGCGCGAGGCCTTTGGTGAAGCGGATGGCTCGCCGCACGTCCATCGTTTCCCGGACATGCACGACCTCGGGGATCTGCTGGTGTCCTGCGGCTTCGCCGATCCGGTGATGGAGATGGAGCGCATCGTGCTGACCTACGCCGATGCGAACCAGCTCTTCCGCGAACTCCGGCAGGCGGGCGCCGCCAACGCTGCGTCCGGCCGGCGGCGCGCCCTCACCGGCAAGGCCGCGTGGCGGCGCATGCTCGATCGCTACGAGCGGTTGCGCTCGGGGGGACGCCTGCCTGCCACCTTCGAGATCGTCTATGGCCACGCCTGGAAGCCGCAGCCGCGCGCGGTCGCGGACGGGCGCGCCATCGTCCGTTTCCCGTCCCGGGCTCAGCGCAGCCCGGCGGCGTAGTCGGCGAGCGCCTTGATCTCCGGATCCATCAGCCTGGCGGCGACGACGCGCATCATGCTGTTGGGATCGTTCGCGCGCTCTCCGGTCCGGAACGCCTTGAGCTGGGCCTCGGAATAGTCGGCGAACTGCCCGGACAGGCGCGGGAACTGGGCGGGGATGCCCGCACCGGCCGGCCCGTGACAGCCCGCGCAGGCCGGGACGCCGCGCGCGGCGTCGCCCGCCCGCCACAGCTTCCGGCCGAGGTCGATCGTCTGGCGGTTCCTGGCAACCTCCGGCTTGAGGGTCTGGCTCGCATAGAACGCCGCGACATTGCGCAGGTCCTCGTCCGAGAGCGCGGCGACCATGCCGTTCATGATCGCGTTGGCCCGCCGTTCCACCGCGCCTTCCGCGGCCTTGAAGTTGCGCAACTGCTTGAGCAGGTAGCTCGAATGCTGCCCGGCGAGCTTGGGGTAGATCGGTCCTGTCCCGGCAGCGGTGCCGTTGCCGTCCGGCCCGTGGCATCCCACGCATACCGTCGCCGCGGTCTGCTTGCCCTTGGCGAGATCGGGCAGGCCCGGTGCCGCGGCGCCCGCAGCCCATGCGCCGATCGCCATGCATACAATGGGAATGAACAGCAGCTTCCTCATCGCCAACGCTCGTCCAACGGATCGGATAAAATTGCGATTTTACACGAGCTTAAGCGCGCAGCGAAGATGGTCGACGAGCTTGCTACGGGTGCGTCGGTATTTCGCGCCGCGAAATTCGAGAAGTCGGCCGCGGCCGGGCGCGATTTCCCGTCCCGGTCCGGTCCCGAAATCGCCTTTGCCGGGCGCTCGAATTCGGGCAAGTCGAGCGCGCTGAACGCGCTCGCCGATCACAGGGGCCTCGCACGCGTCAGCAAAACGCCGGGGCGGACCCAGCTCATCAACTTCTTCCGCGTCGGCGACGGGTACTGGGTCGACCTCCCCGGCTACGGTTATGCCCGGGTGCCCGAGGCGATGCGCGCACAGTGGCGGCCGCTGATCGAGCGCTATCTGGCTGGCCGCGACGTTCTGTGCGGGCTGATCCTGGTCATGGATGCCCGCCACCCGCTCACCAGCCTCGACGAGCAGTTGGCTGGCTGGCTCGGCGCGGAAGGCAAGCCGGTTCACGCGCTGCTCACCAAGGCGGACAAGCTCTCGCGAAGTCAGGCGGCCCGGACGCTGCGACAGGTCGAACACGAACTCGCGCTCCGGTGCGCCGGCGCATCGGTGCAGTTGTTCTCTTCGGTCACCAAGCTGGGAATCGGCGAGGCCAGAGACCGGATCGCCGGGTGGATGCAAAAAAACAGGCCCCCGGTCAAAGGGGAGGAAGACCGGGGGCCGAACTGCCTTAATAAGGATTAAGGCACCCGCTCAGGGAGGTGAAGCGGGAGACGGTTCGTCACCATCTGCGATCATAGATCGGCGCGACCCGAAAAAAGTTCCCGGGCGTGCGCGGCGAGAACCCGCGCACCCGGACCGGCATTTCGAATCGAGAGAGGTGAATTCTGATGACCGCAATCGGCAGGTTCCCCGCGACCCGGATGCGCCGCATGCGCCGGGACGATTTTTCGCGCCGCCTCATGCGCGAGCATCGGCTTTCGGCCGATGACCTGATCTACCCGGTCTTCGTGACCGAGGGTAGTCGCGCCTCCGAGCCGGTTGCATCGATGCCAGGGGTGTTCCGGCACACCCTCGATCGCCTGCTCGCGACTGCGCAGGAGTGCGTCGCGCTCGGCATCCCGGCGCTGGCGCTCTTTCCGGTCATCGAAGCGGGACTCAAGACCGCAGGGGCGGAGGAAGCCGTGAATCCGCAAGGCCTGGTGCCGCGGGTCGTGCGGGCGCTGAAGAAGGAGTTTCCCGAGCTCGGCATCATCACCGACATCGCGCTCGACCCCTACACCTCGCACGGCCAGGACGGCCTCATCGACGCGAGCGGCTATGTGATGAACGACGAGACTTCCGAGATCCTCGCCCGCCAGGCACGCACACACGCGGAGGCCGGTGCGGATGCGGTCGCGCCTTCCGACATGATGGACGGGCGCATCGCGCGCATCCGCGCCGAACTCGATGCGGCTCGCCTGATCCACACCCGCATCCTGGCGTATTCCGCCAAGTACGCATCGAGCTTCTACGGCCCGTTCCGCGACGCGGTCGGCTCCAGCGCGAATCTCGGCAAGGGCGACAAGTCGACCTATCAGATGGATCCGGCGAACTCCAACGAGGCCCTGCGCGAGGTCGCCCTCGACATCGACGAGGGCGCCGACATGTTCATGGTCAAGCCGGGGCTGCCTTATCTCGACATCGTGCGGCGGGTGAAGTCGGAGCTTCGGGTGCCGACCTTCGTCTATCAGGTGAGCGGCGAGTACGCCATGTTCAAGGCAGCAGCCGCGAACGGCTGGATCGCCGAGCAGCCCTGCGTGCTGGAGGCGCTGCTCGGGATGAAGCGTGCAGGCGCCGACGCCATCCTGACCTACTACGCGCTCGAAGTGGCCGGCTGGCTCAGGCAGGCGGCCTGAAGCAGCCGCCATTGCAGCGGCCACTGCGCCATCGGATCGCGCGCGAACCCGGTCTTGGCGAACTGCTGCCAGCGGCCGAGCGCGTGGCACATCAGCAGGTTGGCCAGCGCGGCGACATCCTGCCCGGCGGGCAGCTCGCCCGCGGTCATTGCGATGCGCAGGGACTGCTTGAGGGTCGCCTCGACGCGGTCGAGGAGCTGGTTGATACGCGCCTGCAACCGCTCGTTCTCGTGCACGAGCGCATCGCCGACCAGCAGCCGGGTGAGCCCGCGGTTCTTCTGCGCGAAACCGAGCAGCAGCGCCAGGACGAGCTCGCCCTGCCTGAGCCCCGAGCGCTCTTCCTGCGCGATCCGGTTGATGACGCTGAACAGGCTCGACTCGATGAACTCGATCAGGCCCTCGTACATCTGGGCCTTGCTCGCGAAGTGCCGGTAGAGCGCAGCTTCCGAGACCTCGAGCCGCGCGGCCAGTGCCGCAGTCGTGATTCTCTCGACCTTCGGATCCTGGAGCATCTCGGCGAGCGTCTGCAGGATGCGCAGGCGGCGCTCGCCCGGTTTCACCGCCATCCGCGTCCCCCCCCCTCAGAGCAGCTTGTCCAGATGGCGCGGCAGCTCGACCACCGAGCGCAGCCGCAGGTCGACGAATGCCGGAGCCCGGGTCAGCGGGCTGATCCATACCGTCGTCATTCCGAGCGTCTTCGCCATCCTCAGATTCGCGCTGCTGTCCTCGACCATCACGCAGCGCGCCGGAGCGACCCCGAGGCTGCGCAGCAGAGCGAGGAAGGTGCGCCGCGCGGGCTTGGGGCGGAAGCGCATGCGCTCGATCGAGAACACAGCCTCGAACAGCGCACGCACGCCCATCACGTCGAGCACCGCATCCGCGTAGCTTCTCGGAGCGTTGGAGAATACCAGCTTGCGCCCGGGCAGGGCGCGCAGCGCGTTCCTGAGCGCGGGCTGGCGCAGCACCATCGTGCCCAGGTCGGGAAACCGGTGCGTCTCGCGGAGGAAGTGATGCGGATCGGTGCCATGGTGGCGCATCAGGCCGAGCAGGGTCGCCCCGTAGCGGTGCCAGTAACGCGCCCGCAGCTCGCCGGCCTGCTCTTCGCTCAGCCCGAGTTCGCGCACCAGGTAACCGGTCATGCTCCGGCTGATGTGCGGAAAGATGCGCGGGTTCGCGTCGTGCAGGGTGTTGTCGAGATCGAAGAGCCAGACCGGACGGGTCATGACTGCGCGCCGCTTCGCACCGGCGCAGGTCAGCGCCGGGCGAGCTCGGCGAAAACCTCGCGCGCCGCCTCGACGGTCGCTGCGATGTCGGCCTCGCCGTGGGCGGCGGAGACGAATCCGGCCTCGTAGGCCGAGGGTGCGAAGTAGTGTCCGCGCCCCAGCATGGCGTGGAAGAACCGGTTGAAGCGATCCCGGTCGCATTCCATCACTTGCGAATGGCTCTTCGGAGGCGTCGCACGGAAATACAGTCCGAACATCCCTCCCACGGACTGGGCGCTGAAGGCGACGCCGTGCGCTTTCGCGGCGGCCGAAAGACCCTCGCACAGAGCGCGCGTGCGCCGCTCCAGCCGCTCGTGGAAGCCCGGGACCTGGATCGCAGCGAGCGTGGCGAGCCCGGCCGCCACCGCGACCGGATTGCCCGACAGCGTGCCCGCCTGATACACCGGGCCGAGAGGCGCGATCTTCTCCATCACGTCGCGCCTGCCGCCAAAGGCGCCGACCGGCATACCGCCGCCGATCACCTTGCCCAGCGTGGTGAGATCCGGCGTGATCCCGTACAGGCCCTGCGCGCAGTGCAGCCCGACCCGAAAGCCCGTCATCACCTCGTCGAAGATGAGCAGCGCGCCGTAGCGGGTGCACAGGCTGCGCAGTCGCTCGAGGAAGCCGGGCTGCGGCGCGACCAGATTCATGTTGCCGGCCACTGGCTCCACGATCACGGCGGCGATCCGCTCGCCTGCCCGGCGGAAGGTCTGCTCGGCCGTTTCCGGGTCGTTGTAGTCGAGCACGAGGGTGTGGCGCGCAAAATCCTCGGGCACGCCGGACGAGGACGGGTTGCCGAAGGTCAGCGCCCCCGATCCGGCCTTGACCAGCAGGCTGTCCGCATGACCGTGATAGCAGCCCTCGAACTTGACGATGGCATCGCGTCCGGTAAACCCCCGGGCAAGGCGGATCGCGCTCATCGTCGCTTCGGTGCCCGAGCTGGTCAGGCGCAACAGCTCGATCGAAGGGAGCAGCCGCTTGACGGCCTCGGCCAGATCGATCTCGGCCTCGGTCGGTGCGCCGAACGACAGCCCGCGCGAGGCCGCCTCCTGCACCGCGGCGATCACGTCCGGATGAGCGTGGCCGAGGATGAGCGGCCCCCAGGAACAGACATAGTCGAGATAGCGCTTGCCCTCGGCGTCGGTGAGCCAGGGACCCTCTCCGCGGGCGATGAACGGCGGCGTGCCGGAGACCGAACGGAAGGCGCGCACGGGCGAATTGACGCCTCCCGGAATCGAGGACTGGGCGCGGGCGAACAGCTCTTCATTGCGATTCATGATGGACCTCGGCAGGCGCCAGAGCGGCTACGAACAGGGTGCTGTAGGCGCGGGCACGTGCGCCGACATCCGGTGCATCGAACAGGTCGCTCACCACGGCCAGAAGATCGGCACCCGCGCGAATCAACCCGGCGCCTGTGTCCGCGGTGATGCCCCCGATCGCCGCGATCGGCAGGTGCAGCCGGGCGCGCGCCTCGCGCAGCAGCGCCAGGCCGGCGCGCACCGCGGCGGGCTTGGTCGGCGACGGGAAGAAGGCGCCGAACGCGACATAGGAGGCGCCGTCGCGCTCGGCGGCGGCCGCGCGGCCGAGGTCGTCATAGCAGGACGCGCCGACGATCGCCCGCGGCCCGAGCGCCCGGCGGGCGCGGGCGATGTCGCCGTCCTCGCGCCCGAGATGCACCCCGTCCGCGCCGATGCGCAGCGCCAGCTCCGGGTCGTCGTTGATCACGAGCGGGCAGCGATGGTGCCGGCACGCTTCGAGCAGCGCGCGCGCCTGCGCTTCGCGCGCGCCCGCGGCTGCGGACTTGTTCCGGTACTGGACGAGACAGGCGCCACCCCGGATCGCCTCCTCGACGCGCCCGATCAGTGTGTGGAACGCGCCTTCGCGGGCGACATCGGGCGTGAGCGCATACAGGCCCCTCAGGGGCTGCGGCAAATCGGGTAACATTCGGGCCGATTTTATCCGAATCCGGCTCGCATGACCTCCGAATCCGCCCCCTATCGAAGCTACATGTGCATGATCTGCGGCCTTGTCTACGACGAGGAACGGGGCGCACCCGAGGACGGCATCCCTCCGGGCACGCGCTTCGAGGACATTCCGCCCAACTGGACCTGTCCGGACTGCGGCGCACGCAAGGAAGACTTCGAGCCGATCGAGGACTGAGCGCGCGCCCGGCCGCGAGGGCGTTCCGGCACTGCGCTCAAGAACCGCCGCGCGTTTCCGTAAAAGCCTTTCGTCCCCCCGCGCGACCGCAACTTGCGGTGTGCGGTATATTCGCGACGCGCTTCACGGGACGGGGGCGCGACAGGGAGGCGGGATTGCGAGAAGCGGCCAGGCTCGAAGGCATCAAGGTGATGGTGATCGACGACAGCAACACCATCCGCCGCAGCGCCGAGATTTTTCTGGCGCAGGCCGGCTGCAGCGTACTGCTGGCCGAGGACGGTTTCGATGCCCTCTCCAAGATCGCCGACAACCATCCGGATGTCATTTTCGTCGACATTATGATGCCCCGCCTCGATGGGTATCAGGCCTGCGCGCTGATCAAGCGGAATCCGCGCTACAGCGCCACCCCGGTCATCATGCTTTCGAGCAAGGACGGCTTGTTCGACCGTGCGCGCGGGCGCATGGTCGGTTCGGACGAATACCTGACCAAGCCGTTCACCAAGGACAGCCTCATCCGGGCAGTGGCCGCGCACACGGCCCGGGTTGCCGCGTAGGGGTCATGCGATGCCCGTGAGAAAGATCCTCGTCGTCGACGATTCACCGACCGAACTCCAGGTGCTCGGCGACCTGCTCGCGAAGAACGGCTACCAGGTGATCACCGCCGTGAGCGGGGAGCAGGCGATCGAGCGCGCCCGGGGCGAGCGTCCCGACCTGATCCTGATGGACGTCGTCATGCCCGGCATCAACGGATATCAGGCCACCCGCACGCTGACGCGCGACGAGAAGACGCGCGACATCCCGGTCATCATGTGCACCAGCCGGGATCAGCCGACCGACCGCATCTGGGGCATGCGCCAGGGCGCCCTCGACTACCTGACCAAGCCGATCGATCATGGCGTGCTGCTCCACAAGATCGGCGAGCTCGGCTGAATCGTTGCCGACATGGCAAAGCGCATCAGCCTGAGGCAGTTCCAGGAGAGCCTGGTCTCGCGGCTGGCCGAAGCGCGCAGCGGCGAGGTGCCGCGCGGCCTGCTCGGCATTCAGGCAGGCGAGGAGTTCTGGCTCACCGATCTGGCCGATGCCGGGGAAATCGTGCCAACCCCGGCGATCGCGCCCGTGCCGCTCGCCAAGCGCTGGCTGCGCGGGCTTGCCAACATTCGCGGCAGCCTCTGCCTGGTCATCGATTTCGCGGCGTTCCATGGCGGTTCGGCAACCACGCCAACCGGGGATACCCGGCTGCTACTGCCGAACGCGCGTTACGGCTCGAATTGCGCGCTCCTGGTGAGCCGGGCGCTCGGCCTGCGAAATCCGGAAGCGTTCGAAGAACACGAGACCGGCGCTGACGAGCGCGCCTGGGTTTCCGGAGAGCTCGTCGATCCGCAGGGCAAGCGGTGGAAGAGGCTTTCGTTCGGTGCCCTGCTGGCACACCCGCAGTTCCTGGACGTCGCAGGCTGACACGCATTCGGAGAGACGAACACCATGGCATCGAATGAACTCGAAATGGGAGCGATCTCCGGCAAGAGCGCCGGCGGCGCCCAGCCGGCGGCAGAGGTTCGCGAAACCGTCTGGACGTCGTCCTCCGCACGGCTGCGGTTTTCGGCAGTCGCATTCATGATCGCCGTACTGATGGCCGGTGCGCTGCTGTGGAGCGAGCTTCGCGTCGCCGCACGGGGCGCGGCGTGGGTGTCGGCTGCGGGCCAGCTCGCCAACCTTTCCCAGCGGGTCGGGATGTATGCCGGCCGTGCCGAACGCGCCGAGGCACAGGCGCTCGACAACATGCGCAGCGCCGGCGAGGCGCTCCCCGGCCTGTTCGAGAAGCTCGCGCGGGGCGGCGAGATCGCTGGGGCCACGCTGGCACCGAGCCCCGAGGAGATCCAGCCGGAACTCGCGGCCCTCTCCGCGCAGTGGCAAAAGCTCGACCGCGAGGTTGCGGCGCTGATCGCGCGACAGAAGCAGGGCAGCGTGCCCGCAGCGGCGGATCTGGGGCCGATCGGGGCCGACACGGCGGCGCTGCTCGAAGGAAGCGGAACACTGTTCGGCCAGTATGCCGGTTTCGTGACCGCGCGCACGCCGCAGAAGGTCACGATCGCGCTCGTCGTGCTGGCTGCGCTGATCGCCCTGGTGCTGCTCGTCCGGGCCTACGCCGTCGAGGCGCAGGCGGGGCGCCTGGAAGCGCAGCGCCTGCGCGAGAAGGCGGAGGGGGGGCGGGAAGCGGCGCAGCAGGCCATTCTGCGGCTGATGAACGAGATGGGAGATCTCGCCGACGGCGACCTGACCGTTCGCGCGACGGTGACCGAGGACGTCACGGGAGCGATCGCGGACTCGATCAATTACACGATCGAGGAGCTCTCGGTGCTGGTCAGGCGAATCAACGATGCCTCCGAACGGGTGACCGGCGCGGCCGCGTCCACTCAGCAGACCTCGGCCGAGTTGCTTGCGGCTGCCGAACGACAGTCGCATGAAATCGACGACGCTTCCCAGGCCATGCTGGCGACGGCCCGCTCGATGCGCGAGGTTTCCGGCAGCGCGTCGGCCTCGGCCCAGGTTGCGCGGGACTCGCTCGACGCCGCGCGCAAGGGCGCCGGCGCGGTGCAGGACTCGATCGGCAGCATGAACGAGATCCGCGAGCAGATCCAGGAAACCTCGAAACGGATCAAGCGGCTGGGCGAGTCCTCGCAGGAAATCGGCGAGATCGTGGAGCTGATTTCCGACATTACCGAGCAGACCAACGTGCTGGCCTTGAACGCCGCGATCCAGGCTGCCTCCGCAGGCGAGGCCGGGCGCGGATTCACCGTGGTCGCGGAGGAAGTGCAGCGGCTGGCCGAGCGCTCCGCCGAGGCGACCAAGCAGATTGCCGCGATCGTCCGCACGATCCAGACCGATACCCAGGACACGACCTCGGCGATGGAGCGCAGCACGCGCGGCGTGGTCGAGGGTGCCAAGCGTTCGGATGCCGCCGGCCAGGCGCTCGCCGAGATCTCGGAAGTGACGGGCAACCTCGCCCGCCTGATCGCGGACATTTCGACCCGCACCGAGCGCGAGACCGTGAATGCGACGCGCGTGGCCGAGACGATGAACAGCATCCGCGACATCACGCACCAGACCACCGTCGGCACGCAGCAGGTCGGCGAGTCGATCGCCCAGCTCGCGGCCCTCGCGGTCGAGCTCAAGGGCTCGGTGTCCGGATTCAAGGTATGAGCGCCGTGATGGGACCGCAGGGCCCGAACCGCGCACCCAATCCGTGACGCGGGGAACGCGATGAACGATGCGCTCCAGCCCGATCTCGGGCCGCTCATTTGGGTCAAGGGCGAGATCGACCGCGCGGCTGCGCAGGCGGCCGAGGAGTTCGCGCATTACGTCGATGCCCCGGACGAAACCTCGCATCTGCGCTGTGCACAGACCCACATCCACCAGGCGGTCGGCGCGCTGGGGATGGTCGGGCTCGAAGGGCTGGCCCGCTTCAGCGAGTCGATCGAGGCGCTGCTCGCCGAGCTGCACAAAGGGAACGTGTCGATTTCACTGACCACGCTCGATCTCGTGCAGAACGCGATCGCGGCGCTGCGCCGCTACCTCGAGGAGCTCGCGGCCGGTGCGCCCGATCAGCCGCTCAAGCTCTGGCCGCTCTACGAGAAACTGCTCGCCGAACGCGGCCTTTCCGGCGTGAGTCCGGGCGAGCTGTTCTATCCGGATCTGGGCCTTGCACCGCGCGCCCTCGCAGCGGGAACCTCCCTGTCGCGGGAGGAACGATTCTCCCGTCTGAGGACGGCGCGCAGCCGCTTCGAGCACGGCTTGCTGGCCTGGCTGCGCGGAGCCGCGCAGGGTCGCGGGTTGGCCGAGATGGGCGAAGCGCTCGCTACGCCCGAAGCGCTGGCGGATACCGCGACGGCGCGGGCGTTCTGGTCTGCTTCGCTCGGGGTGGTCGATGCGCTCGCGGCGGGCGGGCTGCCACCCAGCCTTGCCTTGAAGCGCTTGTGGGGACGAGTCGGAACGCAGTTGCGCCGTGTCTCGATGGGCTCGCCGGTGGTCGCGGAGCGGCTGGTGCGCGATGTCCTGTATTACGTCGCCATCACCGAGCCCGTCACCGACCGGCTTCGCGCACTCCATTCAGCGTTTCACCTCGATGCCCTGATCCCGGCTTCCCCGGCCGGCGGCGCGGCTGCACCGCTGCGCGCGGCATTGCGCGGCCTGCGTGAACCCGTGCATGCCGCCAAGGACGCGTGGAACCGGTTTTGCGCGGGCGTTGCGGTCGGGCTGCCGCAGTTCGCCGAGGCCTGCCGGCTCATTGCCGAGCGCAGCCACGGGTTGGAAATCGCCGAGCTGGAGCGGCTGTGCGCCGCAACGCTGGAAATCGCCCAGTGGCTGCGCAAGGATCCGCTCCAGCACAACGAAGCCGTCGCCATGGAGGTCGCCACCGCGCTCCTCTTGATCGAGACCGCCGCGGAGGAGGATGCCGAACCCGACCCACAGCTCTCCAGGCAGGCTGCACTGATGTCCGAGCGGCTCGGATGCGTCGAGCGCGGCCAGGCGCTTGCGCGCCTCGATCAGCCGCTGCTCGGAGAGATGTCGCGGCGCGCCCAGGAAAGGCTGCTGATGGGCCAGGTGGCACGCGAAATCCTGAACAGCCTCGCGATCATCGAACAGACGCTCGACGGTTATTTCCGCGATCCTGGCCGCGCTCCGGAGCTCGGCGCGCTTGCGCGCCCCTTCCGGGAGATCGAGGGGGCGCTCGCGATGCTGGGCCAGGACCCGGCGATCGCGCTGCTGCGTGAGTGCGAGGCCCGCATCGCCGCGTTCGAGAGCGGGGCCGGGGAGCCGGCGGACACGAGCCGTTTCGATGATGTCGCTTACAAACTCTCGGCTCTGGGCTTTTTCGTCGATCGCCTTCAGCACGGCGCGGCCGATCTCGACGAGTTTCTCCACCCGGAACGCAGGAAACCGGCAGCCGCCGCGCCGGAACCCGCCGGCAGCGTCGAGCACGAACTGGAGAGAAGCAAGGACGAGACCCATGCGCTCATCGAGGCGCTGCGCGCGCGTCCGGACGACGAACGCCTGCGCGCGGAGCTCAAGTCGAATCTGGAGACGATGCGCGAGAGCGCGAGCCTGGTCGGCGATGTCGGGCTCGAATCCAGAGCCGGCCAGGTGCTCGCCGAACTCGCGGCTGCGCCTTCCGCGGAAGCGGCGGCGCGCGTCAGCGAGGCCGCGCAGGAAATCGCGCCGGTCGTCGAGAAGGCCGCGCCGGCGCCCGCAACGCAGGAGGCGATCGACGCCGAATTGCTCGCGATCTTCATCGAGGAGGCGCGCGAGGTGCTCGCCGCGATCGCGGCCGGGCTCGAACGCTCGCGCGCCGAGCCACACGACCAGGAAGTGCTCTCGACGATCCGGCGCGGTTTCCATACCCTCAAGGGCAGCGGCCGCATGGTCGGGCTGAGGGGGCTGGGAGACGCTGCCTGGTCGGTCGAGCAGGTGATGAACCGCTGGCTTCAGCTCGAACAGGATGCGAGCGATGCGCTCCACGCGCTGATCGCGGATGCCCGCGGCCTGCTCGCGGCCTGGGTGGAGCAGCTCGCGGCAGGCGGTGGCGCCGAGCGGGATGCGGGCGAGCTCCTCCGCGCTGCCGAGGCACTCAAGTCGGAGACCGACGCGGCGAGCCCCGCGCCTGCCTCCGAGGTTCCCGAAGCGATCGAGATCGAGTCGCTCGACGAGGAAGAACTCGGCGAGGAAGAAGCAGCCCCCGGAACCGCACCCGCCTGGGCCGAAGAGCAGGTGCGCATCGGAGCCGCCGTGCTCTCGCGCAAGATCTATGAAATGTATCTGGGCGAGGCGCGCGGCCACGCCGGTACATTGCGCCGCGAACTCGCCCGCCTGCACCTGAATCCATCGGTCCTGCCGGCCGGCCAGACGATACGCGCCGCGCACACCCTGGCCGGGGTCTCGGCGACCGTGGGGCTGGGAGTCGTCCACGATCTTGCCCGGGCACTCGAACATGCGATGGCCCGGCTCGCGGAGGCCGCGGCGCCCGCCGGCGCCGGAGTCTCGGAGGTGCTCAACGAAGCGGCCGCCGCCATCGAAGCCATGGTTGCCGCGGTCGCCGAAGAACGGGAGCCGGACGCGGCCGCGGCCCTGATCGAACGCCTCGGTGCAGCCGTGCCGGCCGCGCTCGAAGCGTTCGGGGAGCTGCGCGAGGAAGCGGAGATGGAGGTCGAGGAAGCCGCGGGCGAAGAGCCTGCGGCTCCGGCCGTTGCCTCGGCGGCGGCGGACGAACCCGTCGCGGTGCCGGAAGTATTCGTCGCGGCGGCGCCGGAAGCCCCGCCGGCCGCCGAGTCGGCCGCAGAGAGCGATCGCCGCAAGCTGCGGCTGGCAGACGATGTCGATCCCTTGCTGCTGCCGGTCTTCCTCGAGGAAGCGGACGATCTCATGCGCGAGATCAACGCACAGTTGCGCGCATGGAGCGAGCCGGGCGCCGGCTCGGCGCCACGCGATTCCCTCAAGCGCCTGCTGCACACATTCAAAGGAAGCGCCCGTATGGCCGGCGCGATGGGGCTGGGCGAGGTCGTGCATGCGATCGAGGCGCGTTTCGCCTCGGCGCGCGAGGCGCCGGCAGCGGAGTTCATCGACGAGCTCTACGCTTCGCTGGACCGCTGCGCTGCGCTCATCGAGCGCCTGCGCGCGGGACCCGAGCCCGCCGCCGTGCCCGAGTCCGAGGCGGTGCCGGAGGCCCAGCCGGTTGCGGCGATGGCCGAGACGGAAGGCGCCCAGTTGTTGCGGGTGCGCGCGGAGCTGGTCGACCGTTTCGTCAATGATGCCGGCGAGATCAGCATTTCCCGCCTGCGCATCGAGGCCGAGATGCGCCAGTTGCGTTCCTCGCTTCGCGACCTGACCGACAACGTCATCCGGCTGCGCGGCCAGTTGCGCGAGCTCGAGATCCAGACCGAGTCGACGACGCAGGCGCAGCTCCATGACACCGAGGCGCGCGGAGAGGAATTCGATCCGCTCGAGCTGGACCGCTACACCCGGGCGCAGGAACTCACGCGCATGATCGCAGAGAGCGTCAACGACGTCGCCACCGTTCAGCAGAGCCTGCTGCGCCACCTCGACGCGGCAGAGAGCACGCTGAACGTGCAGGGCCGCCTGAACCGCGACATGCAGCAGGGTCTGATGAGCGTGCGGATGGTGCCGTTCGCCTCGATCGCCGACCGGCTCCACCGCATCGTGCGGCAAACGGCGAAGGAGCTGGGCAAACCGGCCAGCCTCGCCATTCGCGGTGGCCAGGTCGAGCTCGACCGCGGCGTGCTCGACCGCATGGTCGGCTCGTTCGAACATCTCCTGCGCAATGCCGTCAGTCACGGCATCGAGGACACCGCGCGGCGGCGCTCGGGCGCCAAGCCTGCGATCGGCGAAATCGAGCTGACGGTCGGCCAGGCCGGCAGCGAACTCGCGATCGAGCTGGCCGATGACGGCGGCGGGCTCGACTACGAGCGCATCCGCGCGCGCGCCATCGAGGCCGGCCTGCTGCCGGCGGGAGCACCGGCCGGACGCGATGCGCTGGCGCAACTCATCTTCCGGCCCGGCTTCAGCACCGCGACCGAGGTCTCGGCGATCTCCGGTCGGGGCGTCGGAATGGACGTCGTTCGCGACGCCGTGCAGTCGCTGGGCGGACGCATCGAGGTTTCCTCCGAGCCGGGAGCGGGAACCCGCTTCCGCATCCACCTGCCGATGACGCTCGCCGTGATGCAGTCCCTGCTCGTGCGCGCCGCGGAGCGCACCTATGCGATCCCCTCGGCGATGATCGAGCAGGTGATGGAGATCAAGGCCGGCGCGCTCGCATCGGTACGCGAACAGGGCAGCGTGGAGTGGCTGGACAACCGCTATCCGTACCACTATCTTCCGTGCCTGCTGGGCGATCCCGCCGCGCCCGTACCCGAACGGACCTATCACTGCCTGCTGCTCGCCCGCGCCGGCACACAGCGCATCGCCGTGGAGGTGGATAGCCTGCGCGGCAACCAGGAAATCGTGGTCAAGAAGACCGCGCCCCAGCTCGCGCGCATCCTCGGGATCACCGGCGCCACGGTACTCGGCGACGGTGAAATCGCGCTGATCCTCAATCCGGTTGCCCTCGTCGGGCGCGCCGCAGACGTGCCGCTCGACGCGGACGCGCAGCGCCGGCCGGCCGCCTCAGCCGACATGCGCCCGAGCGTGATGGTGGTCGATGATTCGCTCACCGTCCGCAAGATCACCGGGCGCCTGCTCGAGCGCGAGGGCTACCGGGTGCTCACCGCCCGGGACGGCGTCGACGCTCTGGACCAGATGGCCACGGAGGTTCCCGATGTCATCCTGGCGGACATCGAGATGCCGCGCATGGATGGTTTCGCGCTTGCCCGCAACATGCGCGCGAGCCACCGCCTGCGGCGGGTTCCGATCATCTTCGTGACCTCGCGCACCGCCGACAAGCACCGCGAGCTGGCACGCGAGATCGGTGTCGAATACTTCCTCGGCAAGCCTTACCAGGAAGAAAAGCTGCTCGAGCTGGTCGCATGCCAGACACGGGCAGCGTCCGCCGCTGCCTGACGCGCGCCGGCTCACACGGCGGCGAGCGCGCGGGCGAGGTCGGCCTTCAGGTCCTGCGCCGATTCCAGCCCGACCGCGAGGCGCACCAGCGCGGGCGAGATCCCGGCCTGCGCGATTTCCTCCGGGCCGAGCGAGCCTTCCCAGACCGATGCGGCATGCACGGCGAGCGTCTCCACCGCACCGAGACTGACTGCGTTCGCCGCGAGCTCGAGCGAGCCGACCAGCCGTTGTGCGGCGGCGTAGCCGCCCGCGACCTCGAAGCTCAGCACACCGCCGAACGCCTTCATCTGGCGGCGCGCGAGGTCGTGTTGGAGGTGGCTCTCGAGTCCGGGGTAATGCACGCGGGACACGGCGGGATGGCCTTCGAGGAAGCGCGCCAGTTCCAGCGCGGTCGCCGACTGGCGCTCCACCCGCAGCGGCAGCGTGCGCAGCCCACGCAGCAGCAGCCAGGCATCGAACGGGCTCGCCGTCGCGCCGAGCACGATCGAGGTCTTCCAGATGCGCTCGACCGCCTCCGTGCTGCCCGCCACGACCCCTGCCACGAGGTCGCTGTGGCCGCCCAGGTATTTGGTCGCACTGTGCGCCACCAGATCGATTCCGAACTCGCGCGGGCGCTGGTTCACCGGGCTCGCGAAGGTGTTGTCGGCGAGCGTCGTGATGCCCCGATCCCGCGCCAGCCGCGCGACCGCCGCGAGGTCGGTGAGCAGAAGCACCGGATTGGAAGGCGTCTCGACGACGATCAGCCGGGTCTCGGGCACGATGGCCCGTGCGAAGGCCGCGGCATCGGCCTGATCCACCAGGGTCACGCCGACGCCGAAGCGCGGAAGCAGATCGGTGAGCAGGCGCGTGGTCCCCATGTAGTGGCTCGCCTGCGCGACGACGTGATCGCCGGCTGCGACCTGCGCGAGCACCGCGGTCGAGATCGCGCCCATGCCCGAGGCGAACAACAGCGCCGCTTCGCAGCCTTCGAGCCGGGCGAGCAGGCGCTCGCAGCGCGCGTGGGTCGGATTGCCGTAGCGGGTGTAGTAGCGCTCGGGACGCGCCGCGTTCGCCAGCGTGGCAAACTCCCCGGCACTGCGCGCGCGGAAGGTCGATGCCGGGTGCAGCGCAGGCGCGATGTCGGTGTCATCTTCGGCGCTGCGATCGGCGTGAATCACCAGCGTTTCGAGTTCCATGAGCGCTCCCGAGGCGGACTGCCGCGATGGTAGCGCGAAGCGCCCTCGCGCGCGTAAGGGCGAGGCCCCGCGGCCCGACTGAAAGCCGCACAAGACCGATTGCCATGGAAACCGCACTTGACCCGGAGGACGCACAGTGACGCGAGGAATCCCATTCACCCATCGTCGATTCATCGCTGCGCTCACTGCGTTGAAAGAGGTTCAACTGCGGCATGCAGGATTACCGGTCCCTGATCGCCGCACGCGCACATCCCAACCATGAAAAGACTCCTGCTGATCCTCGTCGCCGGCGCCCTGGTCGCGGCCTTTTTCGCACTCGGCCTCGACCAGGCGCTGACGCTCGACGGGCTCAAGGCGGGCCTCGCGCGCTTCTCGGTCTGGCGGGCGGCCTCGCCAGTTGCGGTCGGCTTCGCGTTCTTCGCGCTGTATGTCGCGGTCACCGCGTTCTCGCTGCCGGGCGCCGCCGTGATGACGCTCGCGGCCGGGGCACTGTTCGGCCTCGGCTGGGGGACGCTGATCGTTTCCTTCGCATCGAGCATCGGCGCAACGGCTGCCTTCCTGGTCGCCCGTTACCTGCTGCGCGATGTGATCCAGGCGCGCTTCGGCGACCGGCTGGCGACCATCGACGCGGGCATCCAGAGGGAAGGCGCGAGCTACCTGTTCGCCCTGCGCCTCGTGCCCCTGTTCCCGTTCTTCGTCATCAATGCGCTGATGGGCCTCACGCGGATGCCGATGACGACGTTCTACTGGGTGAGCCAGGCCGGCATGCTGGCCGGCACACTGGTCTATGTGAATGCGGGCACGCAGCTCGCCGGGCTGCGCGCCCTCTCCGGCATCGTCTCGCCGGGCGTGCTGCTGTCCTTCGCCCTGCTCGGGATCTTTCCCCTGATCGCGAAACGGGCGCTTGCCTGGCGGCGGCGGCGGCGCGTCTATGCACGATGGAAGCGGCCGCAGCGCTTCGAGCGCAATCTCGTCGTGATCGGGGGCGGCGCGGCGGGTCTGGTCGCGGCCTACGTCGGCGCGGCGGTCAAGGCGCGGGTCACCCTCATCGAAGCGCGCTGGATGGGCGGCGACTGCCTCAACACCGGCTGTGTTCCGAGCAAGGCGCTGATCCGCTGCGCGCGTCTCGTGCACCGGCTGCGGGAGGCCGGTCGCTTCGGCATCGAGATTCCCTCGGTTCGCGTGCGTTTCCGCGAGGTGATGGCACGGGTGCAGGAGGTCATCGCGACGGTCGCGCCGCACGACAGCGCGGAGCGTTACAGGCGGCTCGGCGTGGAGGTCGTGCACGGCCACGCCCGGATCGTCGATCCCTGGACGGTGGAGGTGACGGCTGCCGAAGGCGGCACGCGGCGCCTCACGACCCGCGCGATCGTCATCGCGGCAGGTGCGCGCCCGTTCGTGCCCCCGCTGCCCGGCATCGAGGACGCGGGGGTCCTCACCAGCGACACCCTGTGGGAGGCATTCGCGAAGCTCGATGCACCGCCCGAGCGGCTGGTGGTGCTGGGCGGCGGGCCGATCGGCTGCGAACTGGCCCAGGCAATGGCACAACTCGGTTCCGGGGTCATCCTGGTAGAGATGGCGCCGCGCGTCCTGCTGCGCGAGGATGAGGAGGTCGCGCGGTGCGCGCGCGCCTCGCTCGAGCGCGACGGTGTCGATGTGCTCGCCGGGCACAAGGCGGTGCGCTGCGAGCGGGAGGATGGGCGCAAGTTCCTAGTGGTGGAGCACGATGGCGCTGAGCGCCGCATCGAATTCGATGCACTGCTGTGCGCGGTGGGCCGGGCTGCGCGCCTGTCGGGCTTCGGACTGGAAGAGCTGGGCATCCCGGCGAGCCGCACGGTGACGACCAACGAATACCTGGAGACGCTCTACCCGAACATCTACGCAGCGGGAGACGTCGCCGGCCCCTACCAGTTCACGCACGCGGCGGCGCACCAGGCATGGTATGCGGCCGTGAATGCGCTGTTCGGGGACTTCAAGCGCTTCAGGGTCGACTACGCGGCACTGCCGTCGACCACCTTCATCGACCCGGAGGTGGCGCGGGTCGGACTCAACGAGCAGGAAGCGCGCGAGCAGGGCATCGCGGTCGAGGTCACCCGCTACGGCCTCGAAGATCTCGACCGCGCCATCGCCGACGGCGTGACGCAGGGCTTCGTCAAGGTGCTCACGGTGCCGGGCAAGGACCGCATCCTCGGCGTCACCCTCGTGGGCGAGCACGCCGGCGAGCTCATCGCCGAATTCGTGCTGGCGATGAAACACGGACTGGGCCTGAACCGGATCCTCGCCACCATCCACAGCTACCCGACCCTCGCGGAAGCGAACAAGTACGCTGCGGGCGAGTGGAAGCGCGCGCACGCCCCGCAGCGGGTACTGCGCTGGCTCGAGCGCTATCACGCGTGGCGCAGGGGCTGAACGGGAGCCGCGCGGATCATGAAGATTTCCATCATCGTTCCGGTACTCGACGAGGCGGCCCAGCTTCCGGGTCTGGCTGCCCATCTCGAGCCGCTCGCACGCGACGGCGCCGAGGTGATCTTCGTCGATGGCGGCAGCGGGGACGAAAGCGTGCGCATGGCCGGTCGCGCCGGCTTGCGCGTGTTGCGCTCGCAGCGCGGCCGGGCGCGGCAGATGAACATGGGCGCCGCGCAGGCCGGCGGTGACCTGCTGCTGTTCCTGCATGCCGACACCCGGCTGCCCGAAGGCGCGCTGCAGGCGATCGAGCGCGGGTTGCGGGAGCGAGGGTTGCTGTGGGGGCGTTTCGACGTGCGGATCGCCGGCCGCGCCTGGATGCTTTCGCTCGTCGCCCGGATGATGAACGCCCGCTCGCGGCTGACCGGCATCGCGACCGGCGATCAGGCGGTCTTCGTCATGCGATCGGCATTCGAGGCGGCGGGCGGCTTCCCCGACCAGCCGCTGATGGAGGACATCGAGCTGTCGAAACGGCTGCGCGCGCACTCGCGCCCGCTGTGCCTGCGGGCGGCGGTCACCACCTCCGGCCGGCGCTGGGACGAGAACGGCGCCCTGCGCACCGTCCTTCTGATGTGGTGGCTGCGCTGGCGCTATTGGCGCGGGACGCCGGCAGGCGAACTCGCGCAGGCCTACCGATGAGGCACACGAAAATCATCGTCTTCGCCAAGGCGCCGCTGCCCGGCCTCGCCAAGACCCGGCTGATCCCTGCGCTCGGCGCAGAAGGCGCAGCGGCGCTCGCCCGGCGCATGCTCGAACGCACGGTGGCGATGGCGGCGCGTGCCGGTGCGGGCATGGTCGAACTGTGCGTTTCGCCGCGGCCCTCCCATCCGGTCTGGAACAGCCTGGCGCTGCCCGGATGCGTGTTCTGGTCGGACCAGGGCCATGGCGACCTCGGGGCGCGGATGGCACGCGCGGTGCGGCGCGCGACCCGCGACGGGCATGCCGTGCTGCTGATCGGGACCGACTGTCCGCAGATGGACGCAGCCGACCTGCAGCGCGCCGCGTTCGCGCTGCGCAGCCACGACTGCGGAATCGTTCCGGTCGCCGACGGCGGCTATGTCGCTCTCGGCCTGAAGCGCTTCCACCCCGCCCCGTTCGAAGAAATGCCCTGGAGCACCGGCGCCGTCGCCGCCGAAACCCTGCGCAGGCTCGGTCGGCTCGGATGGAAGACGCATGTCGGACGCACGCTCCACGACATCGACGAACCGCCCGACCTCGCATGGCTGCCTGCCGATTTCGGGTTCCAGGTTCCAGGTTTCGAGTTCCAAGTTCGTGCGGCCCCGGCAACCTGAAACCTGAAACTCGAACGGGGTTCGACGTGCAGCCGCGGTCATTTTGTCTACAATGGCCGCATCGTGAGCGCGAACGTCAACCTGACCGGGCATTTCCTGATCGCCATGCCGAACATGGCCGATCCGAACTTCGCGCGCAGCCTGACCTACGTGTGCGAGCACAACGAGCAGGGTGCGCTCGGATTGATCGTCAATCGCCCGCTCGACATGGCGCTTCCCGCTTTGCTCGAACGCGTCAACATCGCACCCGCATTGCACCGTTTCCAGTCCATGCCGGTGTATTTCGGCGGGCCGGTGCAGACCGATCGCGGTTTCGTCCTCCACCGCCCGGTCGGTGACTGGCAGGCAACCCTCGATGTGGGCGGCGGAGTCGGGCTGACCAGCTCGCGCGACATTCTGCAGTCGGTCGCCAGCCTCGGGGAGCCGGCCGAGATCCTGGTCGCACTGGGCTATGCCGGATGGGCGGCCGGACAGCTCGAGTGGGAGCTTTCGCAGAATGCCTGGCTCACCGTCGTTGCCGACCCCGAGGTGGTGTTCGCGCTGCCCGCGGAAGAGCGCCTGGCGGCGGCCCTGCAGCGCCTGGGCGTGGACTTCGCCCGCCTGTCCGACGTTGCGGGACATGCCTGAGCGGGGCTGCGTGCTGGGATTCGATTTCGGTCTCAGGCGCATCGGCGTCGCGGTCGGGGATTTCGAAGTGGGTCAGTCCCATCCGCTGACCGTCATCGCGGCCGGGCGGGCCGATGCCCGCTGGAAGGCGATCGGCGCCCTGATCGGAGAATGGCGCCCGCGACGCCTGGTGGTCGGGCTTCCGCTGAGCCTGGAAGGCGAGGCGCACGAGATGACGCGTCGTTGCCGGCGTTTCGCCAATCAGCTCGGCGGGCGCTTCCGGCTGCCGGTGGACTTTCTTGACGAACGGCTGAGTTCCGCCGCCGCCGGGGATGTGCTGCGGGAGAGCGGCCTCGCCGCACGCAAGTTCAAGGCGAGGCTGGACGCCGCCGCGGCGGCAATCATCCTCCAGGACTATCTCGATGAAGCTGCCCGACGCCCAGAACCTCATTGACCGGCTCGCCGGGCAGATGCGCCCCGACGTCGTGAAGGAAACGGCGCTGGTGGGCATCCTGACCGGCGGCATGTGGATCGCAGAGCGGCTGCATGCGATGCTCGGAATCGAAGCGCCGCTCGGGGTGATCGATATCTCGTTCTACCGCGACGACTACGGCAGACGCGGCCTGCATCGCGATCCGAAACCGTCGAGCATGCCTTTCGATGTCGCCGGCCGGCCGATCGTGATCGTCGATGACATCCTCTACACCGGGCGCACGATCCGGGCTGCCCTGAACGAACTGTTCGACTACGGGCGCCCGGCGCGGGTGGATCTCGCGGTGCTCGTCGATCGCGGCGGGCGCGAGCTTCCGATCTGTCCGCGCTACTGCGCCCAGGCGCTCGATCTCGACCGCAGCCAGAACCTCCAGCTCGAGAAGGATGCACAGGGCCGCTTGAGCCTTCGGCTGATCGATCATGCTTAATCCGCAGTTGAACCGCAACGGCGAGCTCGTCCATCTGCTGTCCATCGACGGACTGCCGCGCGAGGTCCTGCTGAAGATCCTCGATACGGCGGCGCCATTCACCGAGGTGGCCGAGCGCGAGGTCAAGAAGATTCCGCTGCTGCGGGGCAAGTCGGTGTTCAACCTGTTCTTCGAACCCTCGACCCGCACCCGCACCACCTTCGAGATCGCCGCCAAACGCCTGTCGGCCGACGTCATCAACCTGAATGTCGGCGCATCGAGCCAGAGCAAGGGCGAAACCCTGCTCGACACGGTGGACAACCTCTCAGCGATGCAGGCGGACATGTTCGTGGTGCGACACGCATCGAGCGGCGCACCCTACCTGATCGCGCAGCACCTGTCCGCGACCGGTCGTGCCCACATCCACGTCATCAACGCCGGCGACGGCCGCCATGCGCACCCGACGCAGGGGCTGCTCGACATGTACACGATCCGCCACTACAAGCGGGACTTCACGCGGCTGACGGTCGCCATCGTCGGGGACATCCTGCACTCGCGCGTGGCGCGCTCGCAGATCGATGCGCTCACCATCCTGGGCGTGCCCGAGATCCGCATGATCGCGCCCCCGACGCTGCTTCCCGCCGAGGTGGGCAAGCTCGGCGTGCGGGTGTTCCACGACATGCGCCTGGGACTGCGGGACGCCGATGTCGTGATGATGCTGCGGCTCCAGAACGAGCGCATGCAGGGCGCGCTGCTTCCCAGTCCGCAGGAGTATTTCAAGACCTACGGCCTGACGCCCGAAAAGCTCGCGCTCGCGCGCCCCGATGCGATCGTCATGCATCCGGGGCCGATGAACCGCGGCGTCGAGATCGACTCGGCGGTCGCCGACGGCCCGCGCGCGGTCATCCTGCCGCAGGTCACCTTCGGCATCGCGGTGAGGATGGCGGTGATGAGCATGCTCGCGGGGGCGTGAGGCGATGAAGATCCGGATCCGGAACGGCCGCCTCGTCGATCCCGCCAGCGGCACCGACGCGGTGCGCGACGTCTTCATCGCCGCCGGGAGAATCGCCGCGATCGGCGCGCCGCCCGACGCCTTTCATGCCAATCGCGTGATCGATGCCGCGGGCCTCGTGGTGTGTCCGGGGCTGATCGACCTGTCGGCGCGCCTGCGCGAGCCCGGCTACGAGTACCGGGCGACGCTCGAATCCGAGATGGAGGCGGCGGTCGCCGGCGGCGTGACCACGCTGGCGTGCCCGCCCGACACCGATCCGCCGCTCGACGAACCGGGGCTGGTGGAGATGCTCAAGTACCGCGCCCGGAACCTGAACCGCGCCCGCGTCTGCCCGCTCGGCGCGCTCACTACCGGTCTTTCCGGAAAGCGGCTGACCGAGATGGCGGAACTCACCGAGGCCGGCTGTGTCGGCTTCAGCCAGGCCGGCACGCCGGTGGTCGATACCGCGGTGCTGCGCAGCGCGATGCAGTACGCGGCAGGATTCGGCTATGCCGTCTGGTTGCAGCCCGAGGACTCCTTTCTGGCGGGCAAGGGGGTCGCCCACGACGGAGAAGTCGCCTCGCGGCTGGGCCTGGCCGGAATCCCGGTCGTCGCCGAGACGATCGCGCTGTTCACCCTGCTCCAGCTCGCCCGCGAGACCGGAGTGCGCCTGCATGTGATGCGCCTTTCCAGTGCGGCCGGGGTCGCGATGCTGCGCGCGGCGCGCGAGGGCGGCCTCGCGGTGAGCGCGGACGTCTCGATCAACCACCTGCACCTCTCCGAGGCCGACATCGGCTACTTCGATCCGCATGCGCGGCTCGGCCCGCCGCTGCGCGCCGCCTCCGATCGCGAGGCGCTGCGCGCGGCGGCAGCCGATGGCACGATCGACGCGATCTGCTCCGACCACACGCCGGTGGACGACGATGCCAAGCAGCTTCCGTTCGGCGAAGCCGAACCCGGCGCGACCGGTCTCGAGCTGCTGCTGCCGCTCACGCTCAAGTGGGGAGAAGAACTCGGCCTGCCGCTCGCGCGCTCCCTGGCGAGGATCACCACCGAACCGGCCCGCATCCTCGGGCTCGAAGCGGGACGCATGGAACCGGGCGCCGCGGCGGATTTGTGCCTGTTCGACCCGCTCGCCGAGCGCACCGTGAGCCGCGCCGGCCTCGTGAGCCAGGGCAAGAATACCCCCTTCCTCGGCGCCCACCTGAAGGCGGTGGTGCGCATGACGCTGGTGGGTGGCAACCCGGTGTACGAGGCCGGGCGTTCCGATCAGGGCTGATCGAGCCCTTCCAGCGCCTCGCGCGTCGCCCCGCGCACCCGCACCCGTTTCTCGCGCGCGAGCGCTCCGGCGAGCAGCTCCACCGAGGACTTCGGCACCCCGAGCCGTCTCGCCAGGAAGTCGATCAGGCAGGCATTGGCCCTGCCCTCGATCGCGGGTGCCGCGAGCCGGATCTTCAGCGCATCGCCATGACGGCCGGCGAGTTCGCTGCGCTTCGCGCCCGGCTGGGCATGGATGACGAGCGTCGCACCGTCTTCGGCGAGCCGCAGCCAAGGCTTCATCCGCCGGCCATGGCGAGCATCAGCGCGCTCGCGCGCAGGTGGCCGAGAACCGTCAGCAGGACCTGGAACACCAGCAGCGCGACGAGCGGCGAGAGGTCGATGTTCGCGATCGGCGGCAGGATGCGCTGCACCGGCGCGAGCAGCGGGCGCGAGAGTGCATGGAAGAGCGGCGCCGTGGGCGCATGGGGATTGACCCAGCTCAGCACCGCGCTGAAGATCACCACGGCGATGAGCAGGTAGAGGAAGACCCTTGCGGTCTCGAACAGGCCGACCACGAGCACCGCCAGCGCGAGCGCGGCGGCGCTTTCGGGAAAGCCGTGGCGCAGCCCCAGCTCGACGCTCGCAGCCAGCACCTGGGCGACCCAGGCCGGCGCGAGGCTCGCGAGATCGAGCCCGAACAGTCCGGGCAGGAAGCGGCGCACCGGAACCACCAGCCAGTCGGTGACCGCGACGATGAATTGCCCGATCGGGTTGCGGAAACTCACCCGCGCCCACTGCATGTAGAAGCGGCCGAGCAGGGCGCCGGAGAAGAACCCGAGCACGGCGTCGAGAACGAGCAGCAGCAGGTTTGCCGCCATCAGTCGGCTCCGAGGGAGTCACCCAGCTCGCGCCCGCGCGCGCACGCCGCCTGAACGGCGCGCGCGAGCGCGCCGGCGGCGTCCTCGCCGTCGAGCACGCGCAGGGCCGCTTCGGTGGTACCGCCCTTGGAGGTCACCCGCTGGCGCAACGTGGCGAGCGGCTCGTCGGAGGCGCGCGAGCGCCACCGCGCCCGCGAAGGTCTCGAGTGCGAGCGCGCGCGCCTCGGTCTCGGAGAAACCCAGCCCGCGCGCCGCCTGCGCGAGCGCCTCGAGGAAATAGAAGACATAGGCCGGCCCGCTGCCGGAGACCGCGGTCACGGCATCCATCATCGCCTCGTCGGCGACCCACAGCGTCTTGCCGACGGCGGCGAGCACCGTTTCGGCCTGGGCCCGGCCGGCGGCATCGACGCTGGGATCGGCATACAGCCCGGTGATGCCGGCGCCGACCAGCGCCGGGGTATTGGGCATGGTGCGCACGAGGCGGCGGTGGCCACCCAGCCAGCGCGACACCTCGGCCAGCCGGATGCCCGCGGCGATGCTGATGACGAGCTGCGCATCGAGCCGGCCGCGGATCGGCGCGAGCGCCGCGCGCATCTGCTGCGGCTTGACCGCGAGCACCAGCACGTCGCAGTCCAGGGCGGCGGGCAGCGCGGATTCGAAACAGCGCACACCGAAGGCCGCCTCGATCCGCGCGCGGCTCGCGGCGAGCGGTTCGATCGCCTGGAGCTGCGAGGCGGCGAATCCGCGCCCGCGCAGGCCGCCGGCGAGCGCGGAGGCCATGTTGCCCCCGCCGACGAAAGTGATCCTCATGTCCATGTCATTGCTCCTGCACGCGGGCCGCAGCCGCCCGCGGCCCGAAGATCGCACTGCCCACGCGCACGAGCGTGGCGCCCTCGAGGATCGCGGCCTCGAAATCGTCCGACATGCCCATGGAGAGCGTGTCCAGCCGATATCCATCGTGCGCGATCCGGTCGCGCAGCTCGCGTAGCCGGCGGAAGCTCGCGCTCGCACGCGGCGCATCCGCGGCAGGCTCCGGGATCGCCATCAGTCCGCGCAGGCGCAGGCCGGGGAGCGCGGCGAGCGAGCGCGCGAGGCCCGCTGCCGCCTCCGGCGCAACACCGCCCTTCGACGCCTCGCCGCTCACATTCACCTCGATGCAGACCTCGAGCGGACCGCGCTCCGGCGGCCGCGCGCGAGAGAGCCGCTGTGCGATCTCCAGCCGGTCGATCGAATGCACCCAGTCAAAGTGCGCGGCAACCGCGCCCGCCTTGTTGCCCTGCAGCCGGCCGACAAAATGCCATTCGAGATCGAGATCGGAGAGCCGTTCCATCTTTGCGAGCGCCTCCTGGACGTAGTTCTCGCCGAATGCACGCTGGCCCGCGGCGGCCGCCTCGCGCACCCGCTGCGCCGGCCAGGTCTTGCTCACCGCCACGAGGGCAATCGTCTGCGGATCGCGCCCGCAACTTCGTGCAGCCGCCTCCATGCGTGCCCGGACTGCTTGCAAGCGGGCTGAGATTGTTGTCATAATGATTTGAATATTTTAGCACCGGCCCCAGGCCGGACCGCGGAGCCCCTCGATGGACATCACTGAACTTCTCGCCTTCTCGGTCAAGAACAAGGCCTCCGACCTGCACCTGTCCTCGGGACTGCCGCCGATGATCCGCGTGCATGGCGACGTGCGCAAGATCAACCTGCCGCCGATGGAGCACAAGGACGTGCACGGCATGGTGTATGACATCATGAACGATGCGCAGCGCAAGACCTACGAAGAGCACCTCGAGTGCGACTTCTCGTTCGAGGTGCCGAATCTGGCGCGCTTCCGGGTCAATGCCTTCGTCCAGCAGCGCGGTGCCGGCGCGGTGTTCCGCACCATCCCGACCAAGGTGCTCACGCTCGAGGAGCTCAACTGCCCGCCGGTCTTCAAGGAGATCGCGCAGAACCCTCGCGGTATCGTGCTGGTGACCGGTCCGACCGGTTCGGGCAAGTCGACGACGCTCGCGGCGATGGTCGATTTCGTGAACGACAACGAGTACGGCCACATCCTCACCATCGAGGACCCGATCGAATTCGTGCACCAGAGCAAGCGCTGCCTGATCAACCAGCGCGAGGTCGGCCCCCATACGCAGTCCTTCACCAACGCGCTGCGCAGCGCCCTGCGCGAGGACCCGGACGTCATCCTGGTCGGCGAAATGCGCGACCTCGAGACCATCCGGCTGGCACTCACCGGAGCCGAGACCGGACACCTCGTGTTCGGCACCCTGCACACCAGCTCCGCGGCCAAGACCATCGACCGTATCGTCGACGTCTTCCCTGCGGCGGAGAAGGAGATGGTGCGGGCGATGCTCTCGGAATCGCTGCGCGCGGTGATCTCGCAGACGCTGCTGAAGGTGAGGAGCGGGGACGGCCGCGTGGCCGCTCACGAGATCATGATCGGCACGCCCGCCATCCGCAACCTGATCCGCGAGAACAAGGTCGCGCAGATGTATTCCGCGATCCAGACCGGCCAGCAGTATGGGATGCAGACCCTGGACCAGGCCCTCGCGGACATGGTACGGCGCAACATCGTCACGCCCGCGGAGGCGCGCAGCCGGGCCCAGAACAAGGATTCCTTCGCCGGCTAGCCGTCCGGCGGCGGCACACCAACCCAAACCGCGAGCGGATGATCGTGGAAACCTCAGTTGGACGCGTCCGAGTGTGCGGTTTGCGGGTTGTCTGGCAAGGCGCAACGACGCGGCGTGGCCATCCCACGCGAGGAGGAGCAACGCAGCCAGGCGACCCGGAAACCGTGCAATCGGGCGCGTAGCGGACTCACCCATTCGGAAAGCGTCATCGGAGGCCGGAAACGCACTATCCATGCGGAATCCGTTGTGGCAGATAGCGGTCAACTGAGGTTTTCAGGATCATGGAACGAGACCAGGCATTGCGCTTCATGTACGACCTCCTGCGCCTGATGGTGCAGAAGAAGGGCTCCGACCTGTTCATCACGGCGGGCTTCCCGCCCGCGATCAAGATCGACGGCAAGATTACGCCCCAGTCGAACCAGGTGCTCAGCCAGCAGCACACCGCGGAGCTTTCGCGCTCGATCATGAACGACCGGCAGGCGGCGGAATTCGAATCGACCAAGGAGTGCAACTTCGCGATCAGCCCGCAGGGCATCGGGCGTTTCCGCGTCAATGCCTTCGTCCAGCAGGGCCGCATCGGGGTGGTGCTGCGCACGATCAACCCGCATGTGCCGACCTTCGACGAGCTCGGCCTACCGGAAGTGCTCAAGGACATCGCCATGACCAAGCGCGGGCTGGTGATCTTCGTGGGCGGCACCGGCACCGGCAAGACGACCTCGCTCGCAGCGCTGGTCGATTACCGCAACGAGAACACCTACGGCCACATCATCACCGTCGAGGACCCGATCGAATACATTCACGACCACAAGCACTGCATCGTCACCCAGCGCGAGATCGGCGTGGATACCGATTCGTGGGAAGCGGCGCTCAAGAACACCCTGCGCCAGGCCCCCGACGTGATCCTGATGGGCGAAGTCCGCGACCGCAACACGATGGATTACGCGATCGCCTTCGCCGAGACCGGCCACCTGGCGCTCGCGACGCTGCACGCCAACAGCACGAATCAGGCGATCGACCGGATCGTGAACTTCTTTCCCGAGGAACGGCGCGCGCAGTTGCTGATGGACCTCTCGCTCAACCTGCGCGCGATGGTCTCCCAGCGCCTGTTGCCGGTGAAGGACGGCAAGGGCCGGGTCGCGGCGGTCGAGGTCCTGCTCAATTCCCCGCTCATCGCCGACCTCATCTTCAAGGGCGAGGTGCAGGAGATCAAGGAGCTGATGAAGAAGTCGCGCGAGCTCGGCATGCAGACCTTCGACCAGTCGCTGTTCGACCTCTACGAGGCGGACAAGATCAGCTACGAGGACGCGCTGCGCAACGCCGACTCGGTCAACGACCTTCGCCTGCAGATCAAGCTGCACGGCAAGGCAGCCAAGGATCGCGACCTCAGCGCCGGGCTCCAGGGTCTGGACATCGTGTGAGCGGCTCGCGCGGCGCGGCCTTCAGCGCGCCGGCCACGATGCGGTACTCCAGCAGCCTGCATTCGATCGGGCCGTTGAAGAGCACCGTGCGCTTCGAGCTGCGCAGGCCGATGCGCTTCGGAAGCTGCGGATCCGGCGAGAGGAAGTAGCAGCGCCAGCCGGCGAAACGCTGCTTGAGCGCATCGCCCAGGCGCGGATAGAGCGCATCGAGCGCCGCCGTGTCCGCCGCGAGGCGCACGCCGTAGGGCGGGTTCGCGATCAGCACCCCGGAAGGCGCCGGCGGCTCCCGATCGAGGATGTCCGCCTTGCGCAGCTCGACCGCCTCTTCCAGCCCCGCCGCGCGCAGGTTCTCCCGGGCGGCGGCGAGCGCACGTGCATCGCGGTCGGAACCGTGAATGGCGAGCGGCGCGGGCGGCCGGCACCTTGCGCGCGCTTCGCCCACGATCCGCTGCCAGAGCGCGGGCTCGAAGCCGCACAGCCGCTCGAAGGCGAAGCCGCGCCCCAAGCCGGGCGCGATGCCGAGGGCCATCTGCGCGGCCTCGATCAGGAAGGTTCCGCTGCCGCACATCGCATCGAGCAGCGTCTCCTTGCCGGGCCGCCAGCCGGTGAGCATCAGGATGCCGGCGGCGAGATTCTCCTTGATCGGCGCATCGACCCGGGCCGTGCGGAAGCCGCGCTTGTAAAGCGGCGCTCCGGAGATGTCGAGGTAGAGGCTAGCATCGTTCGCTTCGAGAAACACATGCACGCGCACCTCCGGGTCGCGCGTGTCGATGTCGGGCCGCGTTCCGGTGTCGCGCCGGAAGCGGTCGCAGACCGCGTCCTTCGTGAGCAGGGTGACGTAGTCGAGGCTGCGCACGGGCGCGCGGATCGCGCTCACCGACACCCGCAGGCTGCGCTCGACGCCGAACCATTCCGGCCACGGCTGCCCGGTCGCGAGGCGATACAGGTCCCGCTCGCTGCGGTAGTGCCCGCGCGCGACGCGCCAGAGGATGCGGGTCGCGATGCGGCTCGCGAGATTCGCCCGGTAGCAGCACTCCCGGCTCCCGTCGAACCCGACGCCGCCCGCCGTCTGCTCGATCGCCTGTGCGCCCGCCGAAGCGAGTTCGGCGGCGAGCAGCGCCTCGAGGTTCCGCGGGCAGGTGGCAAAGAAGCGCTCCGAAGCGCTCATCCCACCCAGGGTTTCAGCACTGCCAGGAAGACGATCGGGAACATCAGCAGCACCGGGATCTCGTTGAAGACGCGGAACCAGACGTGCGAGCGCCGGTTGCGCGCGTTCTCGAAGTCGGCGAGCAGGCGCCCACAATAGGCGTGGTAAGCGATGAGCACGAGCACGAGCGCTGCCTTCACGTGCAGCCAGCGACCGCCGAAGTCGAAGCCGAACCACAGCCACAGCCCGAACGCGATCGCCAGCACGCCGAGCGGGGTCATGAAGCGGAACAGCTTGCGCGACATGAGCAGCAGCCGGTCCCGGGTCGGGCCCTCCTCCGCCATCGCCAGGTTCACATAGATGCGCGGCAGGTAGAACAGGCCGGCGAACCAGGACACGACGAACGCGATGTGCAGCGCCTTGACGGTCAGCATGGAGGCTCCACGGCGCCCTGCCCGCGTGCCGCGGCGAGCCCGGCGCGCACGTCCGGGTAGCGCAGCCGCGCGCGCAGTTCGCGCTTGATGCGGGTGTTGTCGAGCCTGCGCGACTCGGCCAGGAACGACAAGGTCATCGGGGACAGGCGCCGCGCGGCCTCCGCGCGCGAGACGCGCGGCGGAGGCGGCAGATCGAAGGTGCCGGCGACCAGATCGAAATAGTCCCCCATGCGGATGCTGCTGTCATCGCATGCGTTGTAGGCGCGCCCCGGCCGGGCGCGGAACAGGGCAAGCGCGCACAGGCGGGCGAGGTCGTCGGCGTGGATATGGTTCGTGAACACGTCCTCGCTCTGGCGCAACACCGGATCGCCGCGCCGGATGCGATCGATCGGCAGCCGGTCGGCGGCATAGATGCCCGGCGAGCGCAGGATCGATACCGCGACCCCGCGGCGCCTGCCGAAGCGGCGCAGCACCCGTTCGGCATCCAGCCGCCGTTGCGCACGCGGCGTGCAGGCGGCCGGCGGCCGCGTTTCCGGCACGCGCTCGCCGCGGCAATCCCCATACACGCCGCTGGTGCCGATATAGACGATGCGCCGTGGTAGACTCCGGCCGCTCGCGAGACGGGCGGCGAGATGCCGCGCTCGCTCGTCGTGCGCGCCGTGCGCCTGGGGTGGCGCGCTGTACAGGACGAGTCCTGCGATGCCGGCGATGCGCGCCAGCGTGGACCGCCGGTCGAGATCGGCGCGGATGGGGGTGACACCGCTCGCGCGCAGCCGCTGCGCCTGCGCCGCGCTGCGCACCGTGGCATAGACGCGGCAGCGGCGCAAGAGCCACGGCAGCGCCCGCCGTGCGACGTCGCCGCAGCCCACGATCAGCAGTCGATTCACGTTCGTATTATCGCACGCCCATGTCCTACACCATCACCGTGCTGCCGGGCGGGGCCCGCTTCGTCGCGGCGCCGGGCAAGTCCATTCTCGACGCCGCGCTCGATGCCGGAGTGGCCCTGCCTTACGGCTGCCGCAACGGCGCCTGCGGCAGTTGCAAGAGCAGGCTGATCGCCGGGAACATCGACTACGGCGACTACCAGGAAAGCGGCCTGAGCGAAGCCGAACGGCGTGTCGGCTGGGCGCTGCTGTGCTGCGCGCACCCGCGTTCGGATCTGACCATCGAATGCCGGGAACCGGATGCGGCCGGCGGCCTTCCCGTGCGCAGGATGCCGTGCCGGGTCGAGACCATGCGCCGGCTGGCGCCCGACGTCATGCTGCTCGCGCTGCGCGTGCCGGCGAACGAACGCATGCAGTTTCGCGCCGGCCAGTACATCGAGTTCGTGCTCAAGGATGGGGCGCGGCGCGCCTTCTCGATCGCCAACGCGCCGCACGACGACGCCGTGCTGGAGCTGCACGTGCGGCGCATTCCCGGGGGCCTGTTCACCACCCGCGTGTTCGAGACGATGCGCGCTCACGAGATCCTGCGCTTCGAGGGCCCCCTGGGCAGCTTCACCCTGCGCGAGGGCAGCGTCAAGCCGGTGATCCTGCTCGCCGGCGGCACCGGTTTCGCTCCGATCAAGGCCATCGTCGAGGATGCCCTGCATCACGGCACGAATCGCCGGATGAGCCTGTACTGGGGTGCGCGGCGCCCGCAGGACCTCTACCTTCGCGAGTTGCCCGAGCGCTGGGCGCGCGAGCATCCCGACTTCGCTTTCGTCCCGGTGCTCTCCGAGCCGCAGGCGGAGGATGCGTGGCGCGGCCGCAGCGGGCTCGTGCACGAGGCGCTGATGGAGGATTTCCCGGATCTCTCCGGCCATCAGGTGTATGCGAGCGGCGCGCCGGGGATGATCGAGGCCGCGCGCCGCGATCTCCTCGCGCACTGCGCCCTTCCGGCCGACGAGTTCTACGCCGACGCCTTCACCTTCGCGCTGCCGCCTCACTCGCCCAGATAGGCCTCGCGCACCTTCGGGTCCTGCAGCAGCGACTGCGCGTCCGCCGCGAGCGTGATGGCACCGCTCTCGATGACATAGCCGCGGCTCGCGGCTTCGAGCGCAAGCTTGGCGTTCTGCTCCACCAGCAGGATGGTCACGCCCTGCGCCGCGACGGCCCGGATCACCTCGAAGACCTTCTGCACCATCAGCGGCGCGAGTCCCATCGAGGGCTCGTCGAGCAGCAGCAGCTTGGGCTTCGACATCAGCGCGCGGCCGATCGCCAGCATCTGCTGCTCGCCGCCGGAGAGCGTTCCGGCGAGCTGCCCGGCACGCTCCTTCAGGCGCGGCAGCAGCCCATAGACGCGCGCGAGGTCGGAGGCGATCGCACCGGTGTCGCGCCTCGAATAGGCGCCCATGGCGAGGTTCTCGGCCACGGTGAGCCGTGCGAACACCCCGCGCCCCTCGGGCACCAGCGTCATCCCCTCTCCGATCATGCGGTGCGCGGGCCATCCGCCGATGTCGCGGCCGTCGAAACGCACGCTGCCCTCCGAGCGCACCAGCCGCGCCAACGCCTTCAGGGTGGTGGTCTTGCCCGCGCCGTTGGCGCCGATCAGGCAGACCATCTCGCCGGCGGTGACCTCGAAGCCGATGCCCTTCACCGCCGCGATCCCGCCGTAGCGCACCTTCAGGTCGCGCACCTCAAGCAAGGCTGCCTCCGAGGTAGGCCTCGATCACCTTCGCGTCCTTCTGCACCTTCTCCGGGACGTCCTCGGCGATCTTCTCCCCGTAGTCGAGCACCGCGACCCGATCGCACAGCCCCATCACCAGGCGCACGTCGTGCTCGATCAGCAGGATGGTGATGCCGTCGCGGCGCAGGGCCTCGATCAAGTCGCGCAGCGAGGCGGTTTCGGTGGCGTTCATTCCGGCCGCCGGTTCGTCGAGCGCGAGCAGCCTGGGCTCGGTCGCGAGCGCGCGCGCGATCTCGAGCCGGCGCTGGTCGCCGTAGGCGAGATGGCGCGCGAGGTCGTTCGCGCGCCCGGCGATGCCGACATAGTCGAGCAGCTCGCGGGCGCGCACCTCGATCGCCTGCTCCTCCGCTCGCGTGGCGCGGTCGCGCAACACGGCTCCGATCACGCCCGCGCGCGTTCGCAGGTGACGGCCGACCATGACGTTCTCGAGCGCGGTCATGTTGGCGAACAGGCGGATGTTCTGGAAGGTCCGCGCGATCCCTGCGCGGGCGACCTCGTGCGGCGCGCGCACCTTGAGCGGCTTGCCGTCGAACTCGAACTCGCCTCGGTCGCAGGAGTACAGCCCGGTGAGCGCGTTGAAGAAGGTCGTCTTGCCCGCGCCGTTCGGACCGATCAGGCCGTAGATCTCGCCCTGGTCGATACTGAGCGAAATCTCGCGCAGCGCCTGCACCCCGCCGAAGCTCTTGGAGACGCCCTGCGCGCGCAGCAGGACGCCCATCACGCGCGCTTCCCGGGCGCCTCGCCGGCGGCCGCCATCTCGCGCCGCCGCCGCGCCTCCGGCCACAGACCGGCCGGACGGTAGAGCATCACCGCGATCAGCGCCAGGCCGAACAGCAGCATGCGCAGCGACTCCGGATCGATCAGGATCTTGCCGAACAGGGCGCGCTGCCAGATGCCGGCGCCGGAGCGCAGTACTTCCGGCAGCACCGCCAGCAGCACCCCGCCCAGGATGACGCCGGGAATATGGCCCATGCCGCCGAGAACCACCATGCACAGCACCATGATGGATTCCAACAGCGAGAAGCTCTCCGGGCTGACGAACTGCTGGAAGCCGGCGAACAGCCCCCCGGACAGCCCGCCGAAGCTCGCACCCATGGCGAAGGCGAGCAGCTTGATGTTGCGCGTGTCGATGCCGCAGGCCTTGGCCGCGACCTCGTCCTCGCGGATCGCCACCCAGGCCCGCCCGATGCGCGAATCCTCGAGCCGAACGGTGACGAAGATCACCAGCAGCGTGAGCACCACGAACAGGTAGTAGTACAGATAGACCGAAGGGACCGTCAGCCCGAACCATTGCTGGCTCTTCGAAAGAGCCGCGCCACCGATCCGGACCGGATCGATCTGCGCGATCCCCTGCGGGCCATTGGTGACGTTCACCGGAGCATCCAGGTTGTTCAGGAAGATGCGCACGATCTCGCCGAAGCCCAGGGTGACGATGGCGAGATAGTCGCCGCGCAGCCTCAGGGTCGGCGCGCCGAGGATCACCCCGAACATCCCCGCCACCGCGGCGCCCAGCGGCAGGATCACCCAGAACGGCAGGTGCAGGCCGAACTGCGGCGAGGCGAGCAGCGCGTAGAGATACGCTCCGACCGCGTAGAAGGCGATGTAGCCGAGGTCGAGCAGACCGGCGAATCCGACCACGATATTCAGACCGAGCGAGAGCATGATGTAGAGGAGGGCGGAATCCACCACCCGCATCCACGAGTTGCCGAAACCGCCGCCGACGACAAAGGGCAGGGCCACCAGCGCGACCGCCACCAGCACCATCCCGACCCACGAGAAACGCGGATCGCGCGCGAACGCCGGCAAATTCATCCTCATGCCCGCTCCGCCAGCTTCTCGCCCATCAGGCCCGAAGGCCGGAACACCAGCACCAGGATCAGGACGAAGAACGCGAACACGTCCTGGTAGTTCGACCCGAGGAAGCCACCGGTGAGATCCCCGATGTAGCCGGCCCCCAGGGACTCGATCAGTCCGAGCAGCACCCCGCCGAGCATCGCCCCGCCCATGTTGCCGATCCCGCCGAGCACGGCGGCGGTGAAGGCCTTGAGGCCCAGGATGAAGCCCATGTAATAGTGCGCGATCGAATAGTTCGCGCTCACCATGACGCCTGCCACCGCCGCGAGCGCCGAGCCAATCACGAAGGTGATCGAGATGATCTGATTGACGTCCACCCCCATGAGGCCGGCGATGTCCGGATTCTCGGCGGTGGCGCGCATCGCGCGGCCGATCCGCGTGGTGTTCACCAGCAGGATGAGAGCGGCCATGATGAGCGCGGCCAGCACGACGATCAGCACCTGCAGGTCGGTGATCTGGGCGCCGAGGATGTGGCGCGGCGTGGTGGGCAGCAGGCCGGGGAAGGCGTGGTAGTTGCGCCCCCAGATCAGCATGCCGACCTGCTGGAGCACGATCGAAACACCGATCGCGGTGATGAGCGGCGCGAGCCGCGGCGCCGCGCGCAGAGGCCGGTAGGCGACGCGCTCGATGGTGAAGCCGAGCGCCATGCACACGGGAATCGCGCCGGCCAGCCCGATGAGCACCACCACCGGTCCGGGCAGAGAAGTGCCGGCCAGCAGCTTGATGATCGAGAGCGACGTGAGCGCGCCGATCATCACCACCTCGCCGTGGGCGAAGTTGATCAGGCCCATGATCCCGTAGACCATCGTGTAGCCGAGCGCGACCAGGGCGTAGATGCTGCCCAGGACCAGGCCGTTGATGATCTGTTGGATGAAGATGTCCATTCATCGGGTCCCGCTGGATGCGCAGGCAGCGAGGTTAACCGCGGCAGCCGCCTTCGGCAAGCGGCTTGCGGCGGACCCGCGCGACCGGCGCACCGCGCCGTGCGCCGGACACGAAAACGGCACCGCTGGGGTGCCGTTTTCGTTCGCTGCCCGGAAGAGCGCCGCTCCTACTTCTTCTCCGCCGGCTTGGCCGCTTCGGGCGCCGGAGCCGCCGGGGCGGCGGCCGCTGCCGGCGCTCCACCCATGGTCTCCAGGTAGTTCCACTTCCCGTCCTTCACCTGGTACAGGGAAATCGGGCCTTCCTTGAGGTCGCCCTTGTCGTCGAACTGGACCTTGGCCGTGACGCCATCATAGGTGGTCTTGCCGATCTCGGGCAGATATTTCGCCGGATCGGCCGAGTTGGCGCGCTTCATCGAGTCGATCATCACGTTGACAGCGTCATACAGATACGGCGCGTAGAGCTGGATGTCGGCGTTGTAGGCCTTCTTGAACTTCTCCCGGAAGGCGGCCCCGCCCGGCATCTGCTCCAGCGGCACACCGGGAAGCGAGCAGTAGTTGCTCTCGCCCGCCGCATCGCCCGCGAGCTTGATGAACTCTGGCGTGCAGCCACCGTCTCCGGTCAGGAACTTCGCCTTGACGCCGAGGCCCTTCATCTGCTTGGCCATCGGGCCGGCCTGGGCATCCATGCCGCTGTAGAAGACCACGTCGGGCTTCTTGCCCTTGATCTTGGTCAGGATCGCCGCGAAGTCGGTAGCCTTGTCGTTGGTGAACTCGCGCGCCACCACCTCGGCGCCGTCGGCCTTGGCGGCCTTCTCGAATTCGTCGGCGAGCCCCTGGCCATAGGCGGTGCGGTCATCGATGATCGCGACCTTCTTGGCGGCGAGCTTCTTGGCGGCGAAATCGCCGAGCGTCGCGCCCTGCTGCACGTCGTTCGCTATCACCCGGAAGGCGGTCTTGAAGCCCTGCTGGGTGTACTTGGGATTGGTCGCCGATGCCGAGATCTGCGGCATGCCCGCATCGAAGTAGATCTTCGACGCCGGGATGGTGGTGCCTGAATTCAGGTGGCCGATGACCCCGTTCACCTTCGCGTCGACGAATTTCTGCGCGACCTGCGTGCCCTGCTTCGGATCGGCCTGGTCGTCTTCGCTCATCAGCTCGAACTTGACCTTGGCTCCGCCGAGTTCGATGCCGGCGGCATTGGCCTCGTCGATCGCCAACTTGGCGCCGTTCTCGTTGTCCTTGCCGAGGTGCGCTTGTGGCCCGGTGAGCGGTGCGGCATGGCCGATCTTGACGACGACTTCCGGCGCAGGCGCAGGCGCGGGTGCCGCGGCGGGCGCCGGAGCCTGTGCCTCGGACTTCGGTTCTTCCTTGCCGCAGCCGAATACCGCCAGCGCGGCGGCCACACACAGCGTCATGTTCTTCATTCGAATGTCCATCTTCGTCCCCCGATTCGCGATTCAACGAAAAGGCGCATCGCGCGCCCGCCCTCGCACAACGACAAAGCCAGCGCCGGGCGCTGGCTTTGTCGCCACGTACAAAAATCACTTTACATCGAAAGCACCCACTGCACCAGCCGCTTCGACTCCGCCTCGTTCACGACGGCGTTGGGCGGCATCGGGATCTGGCCCCAGACGCCGACTCCGCCCTTGCGCACCTTCTCGGCAAGCTTGTCGACGACGTTCTGGCCCTTGTACTTCTTGGCGACTTCCTTGTAGGCCGGCCCGACGAGCTTCTTGTCCACCGTGTGGCAGGCGAGGCAGTTCTTGGCCTTTGCGAGCGCCGATTCATCGGCGGCCCTTGCGGAGGCCGAGGCGAGCAGCGCGATGGCGGCGGCGCCGAGAACGGCGGGAACGAATACAGATTTCATCGAATGATCTCCTACGATATCGGTTGGTCAATTCGCGCCTCTCGACGCGCGGCTCGCGAGTACCCCCTCCAGCTCCGCCGGATCTTCGATCGGCGGCAAGCAATGAACGCCCGAACAGACCCAGGCGTTGACATGCTTGCCTGCCGGTTTGTCGAGGACGGGCGGCAGCCCGCGCTCGTGTGTGCCGACGAAGGCGGCAATGGTATGCGGTTGATAGCGGCTGTGCAACCGTTCCAGCCAAGAATCCGCCATTTCGTCGCTCCCGCGCAGGACGACGACGGCAGGCGGATCGAGATGTTCCTCGAGGGCGAGGGCGAGCGTGGCGAATCCCGAGGGTTGGCGCTCCATCTGCGGTGCGAACAGCTCCAGGGTGCGGCGTGCAGAATCCGGATAGCGCGCATCGCCACACAGGTGGCCGAGCCGCTGGAGGCAGACCGCCGCCAGCGCGTTCCCGCCCGGCGTCGAGCCGTCGTGCACCGGCTTGGGCCGGTGGATCAGCCTCTCGTGGTCGTGACCGGTGAAGAAGAAGCCGCCCGCCGTCTCGTCCTCGAAGCGGGCGAGCAGGGCGTCGGCGATGCCGGCGGCGAAAGCGAGATCCTCGCCACGAAACCGCGCCTGCATGCGCTCGATCAGCGCCGCGAGCAGGAAGGCATGATCGTCGAGACAGGCATCGAGCCGCGCGCGGCCGTCCCTGCATGTGGCGAGCAGGCGGCCTTCCCGCCACAGGGTGGCGCGGACGAATTCGAGCGCCCGCCCGGCGGAGTCCAGCCACTGCGGATTGCGGAAAACGACTCCGGCATGGGTCATCGCCTCGATCATGAGCGCGTTCCACCCGGTCAGGATCTTCTCGTCGCGCCCGGGGCGATTGCGCCGCTCGCGCGCGGCGAGAAGAAGTCCCCGGGCCTCCTCAAGCGCACGCCCGCCCTCCTCCAGTCCGATTCCCAGATCGGCGCAGATGCGCTCGAGCGGCTCGGCCGCCGTCGGATTCCACGCATGGCCCTCGAAATTGGGCGGCTCCCCGAGCCCCCAGTGGCGCTCGGCCAGCGCGCGGGATCCGGCGGGCAGAGCAGCGCGCAGCTCTTCGCGGGTCCACAGGTAGAACGCGCCTTCCTCGTGCCCGGAATCGGCATCGAGCGAGGCGTAGTAGCCGCCTTCCGGAGACTGCATCTCGCGCAGGACCCAGTGCGCAGTGCGTGCGGCCACCGCAGCATAGAGCGGATCGCGCGTCACCAACCAGGCGTCGGCGTACAGCCGCAGCAGCAGCGCATTGTCATAGAGCATTTTCTCGAAATGGGGGATGCTCCAGTGCCCATCGACGCTGTAGCGACAGAATCCCCCGCCGATCTGGTCGTGGATGCCGCCGCAGGCCATGCGGGTGAGCGTCGTTGTCACGATCTCCAGGACGCGCGCGTCCCCGCGCGCCTGCGAACGCCGCAGGAGAAAATCGAGCTCGCAGGGGTGGGGAAATTTCGGCGCACCGCCGAAGCCGCCGTTTACCGGATCGAAGCCGGAGGCGAGTGCGGCGGCAAGCGCATCGACCGGCCGCATCGACAGCGTCACGCCGGGCGCGGCCTCGGGCAGCGAGCGCGCGAGCGCGGCGGCGAGCGCACGGTTCTGCTGCGCGATCTTGCCGCGCTCGGCGTGATAGGCTTCGGCGACCCGCTCGAGAATCTGCGGGAAGCCGGGCAGGCCGTAGCGTGCGGCCTTCGGAAAATAGGTTCCGCCGAAGAACGGCGTGCCGTCCGGCATGAGGAACATCGTGAGCGGCCAGCCGCCGGCGCGCTCGGTGAGAATCTGATGCGCGGCCTGATAAACGTGATCCAGGTCGGGACGCTCCTCCCGGTCCACCTTGATGTTGACGAACAGCCGGTTCATCAGCGCCGCGATCCCTTCGTCCTCGAACGACTCGTGGGCCATGACATGGCACCAGTGGCAGGCCGAGTAGCCGATCGAGAGCAGGATCGGCTTGTCCTGCGCCCGCGCCAGCGCGAGCGCATCGTCGCCCCAGGGGTACCAGTCCACCGGGTTTTCCGCATGCTGCAGGAGGTAAGGGGAGGTTTCCGCGGCGAGATGGTTGGCCATGGGTTCGTGCGCTCCGGTCGTTGTCTGCGACAGACAGCGCGCGGGCGCGGGAATTCAACGTGAGCCGCCGCGATGCCGGCTGGATGACGGCTGCCGCGGTCGCCGCCTTCTCCCTGATCTGGGGCTACAACTGGGTCGTGATGAAGCGCGCGCTCGCCTTTGCCGGGCCGTTCGAATTCGCGGCGCTGCGCCACGTCCTCGGCACCGCCGCGCTGTTCGCAGTCCTGCTGTTCTCCGGCCGCCCGCTCACCCCGCTCGCTCCCGGTCGCACTGCCCTGCTGGGCCTGTTGCAGACCGGACTGTTCGGCGCCCTGGTGATGGCCGCACTCGCCGCCGGCGGCGCGGGGCGCAGCGCCATCCTGACCTATACCATGCCATTCTGGACGCTGGCGATCGCCCGCGTGGCGCTCGGCGAGCGCATCCGGCGGCGGCAATGGCCCGCGGTCCTCGCCGCGCTGGCCGGACTCACGCTCGTCTTCGCGGGCGGGCGACCGGGCGGGAGCCCCACCGGCGGCGTGCTCGCGACGCTGGCCGGGCTCGCGTGGGCGGCCAGCGCGGTGCTTGCCAAGAGCATGCGCGAGCGGATCGAGTTCGACTCGCTCTCGCTCACCGCCTGGCAGATGCTGGTCGGATCGATCGCGCTGGTCGCGCTCGCGCTCGCGGTACCCGAACGCCCCATCGAGTGGTCGCCGTACCTGGTGTTCGCCCTCACGTACAACGCCGTCCTCGCCACCGCGACCGCGTGGCTGCTGTGGATCTGGGTGCTGCACCGGCTCACGGCAGGCATCGCGGGGCTGGCGAGCCTGTCGGTTCCGGTGATCGGCGCGGCTGCCTCCGCGGTCGAACTCGGCGAGCGCCCCGGTACGATCGAGCTCGCGGGCATGCTCCTGATCCTCGCCGGCCTCGCCTTGTTGAGCGTCGCGGGAGCGGCCCGCCCGCGGCGCTGAGCCGTTCTGCCCCGCGATTGCCTCGAGGCCATCGGGCGGGTAAGGTGCACCGGGCATTCGCGGAGGAGACGGCGATGCGCAGCGAAGAGGGAACCAAGCAGGAGCTGATCGCACGGGTGGCGGAACAGGCCGGCCGCCGCCTGGAAGCGGCCGAAGCGCTGGCATTCGCCGAGTTCGCTCGTCGCTATTACGACGATGCCGACGTCGACGATCTCGCCGGGCGCGAGGTCGCGGATCTGTACGGTGCGGCGGCCAGCCACTGGCGCTTCCTGCAGAGCTACGCCGGGGGAGCGCCCAAGCTGCGCGTGTTCAGTCCGAACGCGCACAGCCACGGCTGGAGCTCGCCCCACACGGTGGTCGAGATCGTCAACGACGACATGCCCTTCCTGGTCGACTCGGTGACGATGGAGGCCAATCGCCAGGGTCTCGCGGTGCATCTCATGCTCCATCCGGTGATGCGGGTGAAGCGCGGGGCCGACGGGGTGTTTCTCGGCCTGGCGGAGGGCGGCGACGGGTGCTTCGAGTCGATCATCCACGCCGAACTCGACCGCCGCAGCGACGCGGCGGTACTGGAGAACCTGGAGGCCGGCTTCAGACGCGCGCTCGCCGACGTGCGCGCCGCGGTCGAGGACTGGCACGCCATGCTCGAGCGCATCCCGGCGGCGATCGCCGAGATCGACGCATGCCCGCCGCCGCAGGACGCCGCGCAGACCGCGGAGGACCGCGCCTTCCTCGAGTGGTTCGCCGCAGGCAATTTCACCCTGCTGGGCTATCGCCGCTACGACCTCGTCACGCAGGCTGGCGAGGATCACCTTCGGGTGGTCCCCGGAACGGGCCAGGGCATCCTGCGCGAATCGGGAGGTGAGCGCATTTCGGCGAGCTTCGCACAACTGCCGCCCGCCTCGCGCGCGGCGGCGCGCGCACCGCGGCTGCTGATCATCACCAAAACGAACGCGCGATCGACGGTACACCGCCCCGGCTATCTGGATTACATCGGCATCCGGCGTTTCGACCGGGACGGAGTCGTGCTCGGAGAGCACCGCTTCCTCGGACTGTTCGCCTCGAGCGCCTACAACCAGACGCCGGCGCAGATTCCGCTGCTGCGCCGCAAGATCAAGCGGGTGAGCGCGCGCGCCGGCCTGCTTCCCGGAAGCCACGCGGCCAAGGCCTTCGCGACCATCCTCGAGCAGTACCCGCGCGACGAGTTGTTCCAGATCGACGAGGACGAACTGCTCGCCAATGCGCTCGGCATCCTGCGTCTCGGGGCGCGCCAGCGGCTGCGGCTGTTCGTGCGCCGCGATGCCTGGGGGCGCTTCTACTCCTGCCTGCTGTACGTGCCGCGCGAGCGCTACAACACCGAGGTGCGCGGCCGCATGCAGCGCGTGCTCGCCGAGGCGCTGGGCGGGGACGCAGCCGAGTTCAGCGTACAGGTCTCCGAATCGATGCTCGCGCGCATCCTCGTGACGGTGCGCACCGCGCCCGGTTCGGCGCCGGTCTGGGACCTGCGCGCGATCGAGGCCAAGCTCGGCGAAACGATACAGCGCTGGGAAGACTCCCTGCGCGAAGCGCTGATCGAGCGGCTCGGCGAGGAGCGCGCCGGCGCGCTCTTCACGCGCTACGGCGCGGCCTTCCCGGCGGCCTATCGCGAGGACACCGCGCCGCGCGCGGCGGTGCATGACATCGAACTCATGGAGGGGCTCGCAGCGAGCGGCGAGCCGGCGCTCGCCCTGTACGCCCCCATCGACGCGGCGCCCGATGCCCTGCGGCTGAAGGTCCTGCGCCGCGGGACGCCGATCGCGCTCTCGGAGGGGCTGCCGATGCTCGAGCACATGGGGCTGCGGGTGATCGAAGAGCGGCCCTACCGCATTGGTGTGGCCGGAGACGAAGCGGTCTGGATCCATGACTTCGGCATGACCTGCGCGGCCGAACTCTCGCTCGATCGCGTGCGGCCGCTGTTCCAGGACGCGCTCCTGCGGGTGTGGACGGGGGAGACCGACGACGACGATTTCAATCGCCTGATCCTCGCCCGCGGCCTTTCCTGGCGCGAGGTGGCGGTGCTCCGTTCGTATGCGAAATACATGCGCCAGGCAGGCTCCGGTTTCAGCCAGGGCTACATCGAACGAACCCTCGCCGTGCATTCCGGACTGGCCGCGCAACTGATCGAGCTGTTCCGGTTGCGCTTCGATCCGGCGGCTGCGCGCGATGCGCAGGCGGCCGCGCGCCAGGACGAAGCGATCGAGCAATCGCTCGCGGCGGTCGAGAGTCTGGACGAGGACCGCATCCTGCGCCGGTTCCTCGCGCTGATCCGGGCCAGCGTGCGAACCAACTATTACCAGCGCGGCCCCGGCGGCGCGCACAAGCCGTGGCTTTCGTTCAAGTTCGACTGCGCCCGCGTGCCCGGACTGCCTGAACCCCGGCCGCTGTACGAGATCTACGTCTGCTCGCCGCGGGTGGAGGGCGTGCACCTGCGCGGCGGAAAGGTCGCGCGCGGCGGGCTGCGCTGGTCGGACCGGATGGAGGACTACCGCACCGAAGTGCTGGGGCTCGCGAAGGCGCAGCGGGTCAAGAACGCCGTCATCGTCCCGGTCGGCTCCAAGGGAGGCTTCGTGCTCCGGCGCCCGCCCGCCGGGCGCGAGGCGCTCGCGGCCGAGGCGGTGCCGTGCTACCGCACCTACCTGCGGGGCCTGCTCGATCTCACCGACAACCTGGTCGGCGGAAAGGTGGTGCCGCCCCCCGACGTGGTGCGCTACGACGAGGACGATCCCTACCTGGTGGTGGCGGCCGACAAGGGCACGGCTGCCTTCTCTGACTACGCCAACGAGATCTCGCGCGAGTACGGCTTCTGGCTCGGGGATGCCTTCGCCTCGGGTGGCTCGGCCGGCTTCGACCACAAGAAGATGGCGATCACGGCGCGCGGGGCGTGGGAGTCGGTGCGCCGGCATTTCCGCGAGCTGGGCATGGATCCGGACCGCGACGATTTCACCGTCGCCGGCATCGGCGACATGTCCGGGGACGTCTTCGGCAACGGCATGCTGCGCTCGCGTCACCTCCGCCTGGTGGCGGCATTCGATCACCGCCACGTCTTCCTCGACCCCGATCCCGACCCCGAGGCGAGCTTCGCGGAGCGCGAACGCCTGTTCCGTCTGCCGCGCTCCTCGTGGGCGGACTACGATGCGAAATGCATCTCTGCCGGGGGCGGCGTGTGGCCGCGCAGCGCGAAGTCGGTGCCGGTTTCCGCGCCGGTTCGCGCCGTGCTCGGGATCGCCGATGAGGCGCTCGCGCCCGCGGAGCTGATCCGCGCCATTCTGCGCGCGCCGGTCGATCTGCTCTACAACGGCGGCATCGGCACCTACGTGAAGAGCCGCGCCGAGACCCACGCGGAGGTCGGCGACCGCGCCAACGATGCGGTGCGGGTCGACGGCGCCGAGCTTCGCGCCCGTGCCGTCGTCGAGGGTGGCAACCTCGGCTTCACGCAGCGCGCGCGCATCGAGTATGCGGCTGCGGGCGGGCGCATCAACACCGACGCGATCGACAACTCGGCGGGCGTCGACTGCTCGGACCACGAGGTCAATCTGAAGATCCTGCTCGACGCCGTGGTGACGCAGGGCGAGCTCACGCTCCGGCAGCGCGATGCGCTGCTCGTCGAGATGACCGAAGAGGTGGCCGGCCTGGTGCTGCACGACAACATCGAGCAGAACCGCGCCCTCCAGCTCGCCTGCGCCCAGGGCGCGGCGCTCCTCGACGCGCAGGCGCGCTTCATCCGCCACCTGGAGAAGAGCGGCCGGCTTGACCGTGCGCTCGAATTCCTGCCCGGCGACGAGGAGCTCGCGGCCCGCAAGGCCGCCGGGCTGGGGCTCACCTCGCCCGAGAACGCGGTGCTGCTCGCCTACGCCAAGCTCGACCTGTACGAAGAGGTGCTCTCCTCCGACCTGCCCGAGGACCCGGCGTTCGCGGGGGCGTTGTTCGCGTACTTCCCGGAAGCCGTGCGCACGCGCTTCCGCGAGGCCATCGCGCGGCACCCGCTCAAGCGCGAGATCGTGGCAACCTGCGTCGCGAACGGGCTCGTCAATCTCGCCGGCGCCGTTTTCGTGTTCCGGCTCAGGGAGGAGACCGGCGCCCAGGCGGCCGATGTGGTGCGCGCCTGGGCGCTCGCGCGCGACGCGTTCGCAGTCCGCGCGCTGAGCGAGGCCGCGGTGTCGCTGGATGCGCGCGTGCCGGTCGCACTGCGCTCCGAGCTGATGATCACCCTCCTGCGGCTGATGGGCCGCGGCACACGCTGGTTCCTGCGCCGTCCGGCGCTTGTGCGCGATCCGTCCGCGACGCTCGCCGAGTTCGCCCCGCGGATCGCGCGGCTCGCCGAGCGGCTGCCCGAGCTGCTCGGGCACGAGGACCGCGGAGCGCTCGAAGCGGCGCTCGCTCAATCGCGGACCGAGGGCGTTCCGGAACCCCTGGCACTGAGCAGCGCAAGCTTCGAAGCGCTCTATGCGGCGCTGGACATCGCCCAGCTTTCCATCGAGACCGGCAGCGATGTGGAACGAGTGGCGGCGACCTATTTCTCGGCTGCCGCCCTGCTCGAGCTGCGCTGGGTCGCCGCACAGATCGCGGCGCTGCCGGGCGAGAGCCAATGGCAGGGGCTCGCGCGCAGCGCCCTGCGCGACGAATTCGCCTCGGCGGCAGCCGCGCTCGCGCGCGCCGCGGCTGCACACCTCGCGCCGGCGGCGCCACCGGAGGCGGCACTCGATGCGTGGCGCGGCCGGCATGCCGGCGCGCTCGCACGCTACGCGCAGATCGTGGCGGAACTGCGCCAGGCGGGCACGGTGGACATGGCGATGCTCTCGGTGCTGCTGCGCGAGCTGCGCGGACTCGAATAGCCGCGCACAACCGTCCGGCCTCCTCGTCCTCAGTGATGCAGGATCTTGGACAGGAACTGCTGGGCGAGGCAGAGGTTTTCGAGGATGGACAGGTGCGGGAACAGTTCGAAGTGCTGGAACACCATGCCGACGCGCGCGCAGCCTGGGCAGATCGGTCTTCGGGTCGCCGACGGCATAGCCGGATGCGGGCTGGTACAACAACCGGTTCGAGGACAGCCGCGCCGCCGCCAGAAGCGTGCCGAAGAACAGCCCGCCGGCGGCCGAGATCACGGTGAGCTGCAGCGTGTACTCGAAGCCCTTCCACAGGTAGGGCAGCGAGGAAGCGACGACGCTGAAATCGAGACTGATCATCTGCCGCCCGCGATGTAGCCGGGCACCGCGACCTTGCGCTCGATGAAGGCCATGACCCGGTTGGCGCTCATCGCGATCACGATGTAGACGAGCGTCGCCGCGGTGAACGCCTCGAAGAAATTGAACGTGTATTCACCGATCTCGCGGGCGCGGAAAGTGAGTTCCGCCAGTCCGATGGTAAGCGCGATCGACGAATTCTTGATCAGGTTCATCGCCTCGCTGGTGAGCGGCGGGATGATGATCCGGAAGGCCATCGGCAGGAGCACGTAGCGATAGACCTGGAACTGCGTGAGCCCCATCGCCATCCCGGCCATGCGCTGTCCGCGCGACAGCGACTGGATCCCGGCGCGCGCCTGCTCGGCGATGCGCGCCGAGGTGAACCGCCCGAGGCACAGCACCGCGGAAAGATACTGCGACTGGATCGGATCGGCGGCGATCATCCACGCCTTGAGCGGCGGGACGAACTCCGGGATCACGAAATACCAGAGGAAGATCTGGACCAGCAGCGGGATGTTGCGGAACAGCTCGACCCAGGCGTTGCCGATGCGCACAGCCGCGCTCGATGCCGTGGTGCGGATCGTGCCGATCAGCGAACCGAAGGCGAGTGCGATGACCCAGGCCACGAGCGACACGGCCAGCGTCCAGCCCAGACCCGCGACCAGCATTTCCCAGTACTGGGTGCCGCCTTCCGGAGTCTCCTGGAAGAAGACCCCCCAGTTCCAGTGGTAATTCATCCCGGCTCGGCGCGCCGTGCCGCTCGGGCGCGGCACGGCAAGGCTCAGGAGACCTGCGTCACTGCACGCCCTGGTCGTTCGGATTGGCGAACGCGGCCTTGATCGGCGGCGTCATCTGGAAGTGCATGTTGATGCCGCGCGGCGGAACCGGGTTGAGGAACCACTTGGCGAAGATCTTCTCGATCTCGCCGGATTTCATGACCCCGCCGACCGTCTTGTCGACCAGCGCCTTGAACTGGGCATCCCCCTTGTGCAGCATCATGCTGTAGGGCTCCTGGCGCAGCGATTCCGGCAGGATCACGTAGTCGCCCGGCCTGGCCTGGTTGGCGATCTGCCCCGCCAGCAGGATGTCGTCCATGATGAAGGCGGCGGAGCGGTCGGTGGCCAGCAGCTGCATCGACTCGGCGTGGTCCTTGCCGTAGATCTCCTTGACGTCGATCTTGGCGGTCTTCTCGTACTTCTTGAGCAGCGGCACCGAGGTCGTGCCCGAGGTGGTCGAGATCGTCTTGCCGCCGAGATTGGCCAGGCTCTTGATGCCCGAGGACTTCTTCACGGCGGCGGTCACGTTGATCACGAAATAGGTCGGGCCGAAGGCGACCTGCTGCTGGCGCGCGACCGAGTTCGTGGTCGAGCCGCACTCCATGTCGATGGTGCCGTTCTGCAGAAGCGGGATGCGGTTGGAGGAGGTCACCGGCTGGAAGTTGACCTTGAGGTTGGGCAGCTTGAGCTCGCTCTTCACCGCATCCACGACCTTCATGCACAGGTCCATCGCATAGCCGATGGGCTTCTGCTTGTCGTCCAGATAGGAAAAGGGGATGGACGATTCGCGCTGTCCGACGGTGATCGCGCCGAGCTCCTTGATCTTCTTCAGCGTGCCGGTCAATTCCTGGGCATGGGCCGTCGCGGCGACGGCGAGGCCTGCGGTCAGGGCAAGCGCTAGGCTTCGGCGTTTCATGGACTCTCCTCTGATGGTCTGGATGCCAGGGCCGCTTGAGGCTCGTGACCCCGCAGCGACCCGTTCGGCGCGAGCAGAAGTGGCATCTCGGTTAGAATCGAAACATCGATGGCCCCATGCATTTTGCGCATGAGGCGCGCATTGCGCCGGATCGTTTCCGGAAACGCAAAAGAGGCAGCCGATGCAGGATCACGGGGGATCGGAGGCGGCGCCGGAATCGCCGGGCGGCTGGCGGCGCCTCGTGGCCGCCACGCGCTATTCCTTCGCCGGACTCGATGCAGCAGTGCGCCACGAGGCGGCCTTCCGCCAGGAACTCGGCGCGGCCGGGGTGCTGATTCCACTGGCGTTCCTGCTGCCGGCTTCCGGCAGCGGCCGCGCCCTGATGGTTGCGAGCGTCGTCCTGGTGCTGATCGTCGAACTGGTGAACAGCGCGATCGAGGCGGCGGTCGATCATGCCTCGCTCGAACCGCATCCTCTCGCCGGGCGCGCCAAGGACTATGGCAGCGCCGCGGTGTTGCTCGCGCTCGTGCAGGCCGTCGCGATCTGGGTGCTGGTGCTCTGGGCCTGAGCGCGCTTCAGCCGCCGCGAAGGTGGCGGCTGACGGACGCCCATGCGCCGAGCCAGCCCAGGGCGCCGGCGGCGGCAAGGACGAGCACGGCATCGCGTGCCTCCAGCGTGCGCAGGGAAAAGGCGGGGTCGTACAGTCCCGCGAGGTCGGCGAGCGGTGCGCGCGCGAAGCCGACGACGGCGAACACCAGCCCGCAGGCCACGGCGCCGCCGGCCAGGCCCTGGAGCGTGCCGAAGTAGAAGAACGGCCTGCGGATGAAGCCGTCGGTCGCGCCCAGCAGGCGCGCGAGCTCGATCTCTTCGCGCTGGCCGAGGATCTGGAGGCGGATGGTGTTGAAGGTGACGACGACGAGCGCGGCCGCGAGCAGGCCCGCCGCCGCCAGCAGCGCAGCGCGCGCGAGCTTCACCAGGGCGGCGAGACGCTTCACCCATGCGCTGTCGATCTGAACGTGTTCGACCTTGGGCCAGGCCGCGAGGGTTTCGCGCAACGCGCCGAGCCCGGCTTCGGTTTCCGTGGACGGCTCGATGACAAAAGCATCGGGGAAGGGGTTGCGCGGCAGGCTGTCGAGCACCTCGGCGAGGCCCTCGGTGGTGCGCATGCGCTTCGCCGTTTCTTCGCGGGAGACGAAACGCCACCCGCTGACCCCGGCGGTGCGACCGAGCCGGGCCTGGATTTCGGCGGCATCGCGCTTGTCCGCTCCCAAGGCGAGGAACAGACTGATCTCGGGCCGGGCCGAGACGCGCTCGGCGATCGGCAGCAGATTCGCGAGCAGCAGGTGGCCGGAAGCAGGCAGCGCGAGAGCAATGCCGATGACGAGCGCCGCGAGCAGGCTGGACCAGGGCGCCTGCGCGAAGCGGCGGAGCGCTCGCGCGAGCGCCGCGCGGTGCGATGCGAACCAGGCCTTCATCCGGCAGCCGCTCCCCGCTCGAGCACGATGCGCCGCGCCCCGCAGTCCGCGAACACGGCCGCGTCGTGGGTCGCGACCACGACGGTCACCCCGACCTGGCGGAACGATTCGAGCAGGCGTGCGATTTCGTGTGCGTACTCCGGGTCGAGGTTCGCGGTCGGCTCGTCGGCCACCAGCAGTGCGGGCCGATGCGCGATCGCGCGCGCGATCGCGAGCCGCTGCTGCTCGCCGCCCGAGAGGGCGACCGGCATCGCGCGGGCGCGCTCGGCGAGTCCGACCTTGTCCAGCGCCGCCTGCACCCGCCTGCCGGCATCGCGCGGGGAGTACCCCGAAATGGCGAGCGGCAGCAGGACGTTCTCGAACGCGTTGCGGTCGAAGAGCAGCTTGTGGTCCTGGAAGACGAGGCCGATCCTGCGGCGCAGGAAGGGAACGGCCGCCCGCCTGAGGCTGGCGACGTTCTGGCCGGCGACGATCACCGCGCCCGCGCTCGGCAGCTCGATGGCCGGAATCAGCTTGAGCACCGTGCTCTTCCCCGCGCCCGATCGGCCGGTGAGCAGCACCATCTCGCCCGCGCCCACATGCAGCGACAGGTCGCGCAGCGCTTCGATGCCGCCGGGATAGCGCTTGCAGACCTGCGTGAAGGAAATCATCTGGCGGCCCCGCCGCCGAGGCTGCGCCGCCTGCGCACTACGCGCGCGGCGGGGCGAGCAGCGCCTCGACGAAGTCGGCGGCACAGAACGGCCGCAGGTCTTCGATGCCCTCGCCCACGCCGATGAAGCGCAGCGGCAGGGGGTGGCTGCGCGCGATCGCGGCGAGCACGCCGCCGCGCGCGGTGCCGTCGAGCTTCGTCACGACGAGCCCGGTGAGCGCGAGCGCGGCATCGAAGGCGGCGACCTGGGCGAGGGCGTTCTGGCCGGTGTTCGCGTCGAGCACGAGCAGAACTTCGTGCGGTCCGCCCGGCGCGGCCTTGGCGATCACCCGCTTCACCTTGGCGATCTCCTCCATCAGGTGGAGCTGGGTCGGGAGGCGCCCCGCGGTGTCCGCCAGCACGATGTCGATTCCCCGCGCCCGCGCGGCGCCGACGGCGTCGAAGACCACCGCCGCCGGATCGGCGCCCTCCTGCGCGATGACGGTGACGCCGTTGCGCTCCCCCCAGATCATGAGCTGGCTGCGCGCCGCGGCGCGGAAGGTGTCGCCGGCGGCGAGCAACACCGACTTGCCCTGGCTGCGGTAGTAATGCGCGATCTTGCCGATCGAAGTCGTCTTGCCGGACCCATTGACGCCGGCCAGCATGATGATGAACGGCTTGTGGCCTTCGGTCTCGAGCGGTCGTTCGAGCGGCGCGATGAGGCCCGTGAGCAGCTCCGCGAGCACCCCGTGGAGCCGGGACGGATCGGTGATCGCCTCGCGCCGCACGCGCGCATCGAGTTCCTCGAGCAGCCAGGCGGTCGCCGCCACCCCGCAATCGGCGCCGAGCAGCGCGGATTCGAGCTCCTCGAGCAGCGCGTCGTCGATGCGAGCGCGCCGGAACACCGCCGCGAGCTGCCCGGACAGACGATCGCGGCTGCGTGAGAGCGCCGCGCGCAGCCGGTCCTTCCAGGGCCGCGATTCGTTTGCATCGCCTTCCCCGGACTTCTTGAGGAAACCAAACATGGGGAGCGTGTGTCTAGGAGACTGTCTGACCTGGGGGCCGCCGGCCGGCGGAGGGGAAAACTCGCTAAGATGTCGGCCCTTCGCCGCATCGCCGAATCGATTTTACCAAACACGAGACCATGACGAAGATCGCGAAGTTCCTGGGCGCCGCCCTGCTCCATGCCGCCGCCATCGCCGCGCCCGCCGCGGCCGCCACCAACGCAGTCGAGAAGACGCTCGCGAACGGCCTGCGGGTGATCGTGGTTGAGGACCGCCGCGCGCCGGTCGCGGTCCACATGGTCTGGTACCGGGTCGGCGCGATGGACGAGACCGACGGCACTTCCGGCGTCGCGCACCTGCTCGAGCACATGATGTTCAAGGGCACCCGGCGCCTCAAGCCCGGCGAGTTCTCCGAGCGCGTCTCGGCTGCGGGAGGCCGCGACAACGCCTTCACCAGCCTCGACTACACGGCCTATTTCCAGATCGTTCCCGCCCCGCGCCTGGCCGAGATGATGTCGATCGAGGCCGACCGGATGGCCAACCTCAGGCTCGACCCGAAGGAATTCGCCTCCGAGCTCAAGGTCGTGATGGAGGAGCGCAGGCTGCGCACCGAAGACCAGCCGCAGGCGCGCGTGCACGAGGCGCTGATGTCGGCGGCCTGGCAGGCCCACCCCTACCGCAGGCCGATCATCGGCTGGATGAACGACCTCGAGAACATGACCGTCGGCGACGCACGCGACTGGTACCGGCGCTGGTACGTGCCCAACAACGCCTGGCTCGTGGTGGTCGGCGACGTCGATGCCGCACAGGTGTTCCGCCTGGCGGAGAAGACCTACGGCCGCATTCCGCGGCGCGCACTGCCCGTGCGCAAGCCGCCTGCGGAGCCGGCGCAGAGCGGGCCGCGCCAGGTGAGCGTGAAGGCGCCGGCGAAGCTGCCCTACCTCGCGATGGGCTACAAGGTCCCGGTGCTTCGCGATGCCGAACGCGATCGTGAGCCCTATGCGCTCGAAGTGCTCGCGGGTGTGCTCGACGGGCACGACGCGGCGCGGCTCTCGAAGAACGTGGTGCGCGGCCGCAAGCTGGCCGTCTCGGCCGGCGCCGGCTACGAGTCGAGCGTGCGCGGGGAGTCGCTGTTCGTCCTCGACGGCTCCCCCGCGGAAGGCCACAGCGTGGAGGAATTGCAGGCCGCGCTGCGCGAGGAGATCGGCCTCATCGCCCGCGAGGGCGTCCCCGAGGACGAACTCAAACGCGTGAAGACGCAGGCGATCGCCTCCCAGGTCTACCGGCGCGACTCGTCGATGGCCCAGGCGATGGAGATCGGCCGCACCGAGGCAGCCGGTCATTCGTGGCGCGACATCGACCGGATGATCGAAAAGATCCGCGCCGTCACCGCCAAAGAGGTGCAGGCGGTGGCGCGCAAATACTTCACCGACGACGGACTGACGGTCGCGGTGCTCGATCCACAGCCGCTGCCCGCCGCGCCCCGCGCCGCAGCGGCGCCTGCTCGGCACACAGCGAGATGAAGACGATGCGCAAGTGGTTCGCTCTTGCAATGGCATTGGCATGCGTCGCCGGCGCGTTCGCGGCGCACGCGGGGGTGAGGATCGAGCACTGGACGGCCCACACCGGCGCCCGGGTGTATTTCGTGGAGAGCCGCGGGCTTCCCATCCTCGATCTGCACGTCGACTTTCCCGCCGGCTCCGCCTACGATCCGCCCGGCCGCATGGGCCTCGCGAGACTCACCCGCGGCCTGATGGAGGCGGGTGCGGCGGGTATCGACGAAGAGACGCTCGCCGCGCGCCTGGTCGATGCCGGTGCCCGGCTGTCGGGCTCGACCGAACTGGATCGCGCCGGATTCTCCCTGCGCACGCTCTCCAGCGCACCCGAGCGCGAAGCCGCGCTGGAAGTGCTCTCTGCCATCCTCCAGAAACCGGAATTCCCCGCCGCGGCGATCGAGCGCGAACGCGCCCAGATGATCGCCGGCATCGAGGAAGGCGACACGCGGCCCGACGTGATCGGCGCCAAGCGTTTCAACCGCGAGATCTTCCCGGATCATCCCTACGGAGCCAGCGCCACCGCCCCGAGCGTGGCGGCAATCGCGCGCGAGGACCTCGCCGGCTTCCATCGCGCGCGCTACGCGGCACCCTCCGCGGTCGTGACCATCGTCGGCGATGTCTCGCGAGCCGAGGCCGAAGCGATCGCCGCGCGGCTCACCGCGGAGCTTCCCGCGCAGGGCGCAGCCGAAGAGATGCCGCCGCAGACGATGCCGAAACGGCAGACCGTGCGCATCGATCATCCCGCCACCCAGTCCCACGTCTTCATGGGCCTGCCGGGAATGAGCCGCGAGGATCCGGACTATTTCCCGCTGCTCGTCGGCAATCATGTGCTGGGCGGAGGGGGCTTCGTGTCCTGGCTGATGCAGGAAGTGCGGGAGAAGCGCGGATTCGCCTACAGCATCTACAGCTACTTCCAGCCGATGCGCCAGCCCGGGCCGTTCCAGATCGGCCTGCAGACCCGGCGCGACCAGACCGCGGAAGCGCTGAAGGTGGTCGAGGCCACGCTGCGGCGTTTCCTCGACGAGGGCCCGAGCGAGGAGGACGTGCGGCGCGCGAAGCAGAATCTCGCCGACGGTTTCGCGCTGCGCCTGGACAGCAACCGCAAGATCCTCGGGTACGTCTCGATGATCGGGTTCTACCGACTTCCGCTCGACTTCCTGGACCAGTATCCGCGCCGTGTTCGCGCCGTCACCCGGGCCCAGATCCGCGATGCGTTCGCGCGCCGCGTGAAGCCGGAAAACCTGGTCACCGTCATCGTCGCCGGTGGATCCTGATGGATAGTCTGGGTTGAACGCCCGCACGTCCGGGCTGCGCCCGGCCGGTTCGCCGCCCTCGCGGGTGCGCATCATCGGCGGCGCATGGCGCGGTCGCAGTCTGCGGGTGCTGGCGAGGCCCGGGCTGCGGCCGACGCCGGACCGGGTGCGCGAGACGCTCTTCAACTGGCTGGGGCAGCGCCTCGACGGCCTTCGCTGCCTCGACCTGTTCGCCGGCAGCGGCGTGCTCGGCTTGGAGGCGGCCTCGCGGGGCGCAGCGCGGGTGAATCTCGTCGAGCACGACCGCGGCGCCTGTGCGGCACTGGAGGAAGCGGCGCAACGCCTCGCGGCGAGCGGCGTGCAGGTGACGCACGCCGATGCGCTACAATTCCTGCGCCGGTGCGGGGAGTGCTATGACGTCGTCTTTGTCGATCCGCCCTACGGCGAGGGCTGGATCGAGCGCATCGCGGCGCCGCTCGCGCGCGTGCTCTCGCCGGCGGCCCGCATCTACGTCGAGGCGGAAGCGCCAGTGGCGGTGCCGGACGGGTGGGAGATGCTCCGGGCGGGCCGCGCGGGCCGGGTCCATTATCACTTGCTGGCTACGGGAACGTCATGATCAACGGCATCGTCGTCTATCCGGGCACTTTCGATCCCGTGACCCGCGGGCACGAGGATCTGGTGCGCCGCGCAGCCGCGCTGTTCCCCAGGGTCATCGTGGGCGTGGCCGGTTCGCGCACCAAGCGGCCCTTCTTTTCGCTCGACGAGCGGGTGGAGATGACCCGCGAGGTGCTGGCGTCCTACCCGAACGTGCAGGTGTTCGGCTTCGACTGCCTGCTGATGGACTTCCTGCGCCAGCACGGCGCCCGCATCATCCTGCGGGGGCTGCGGGCGGCTTCGGATTTCGAGTACGAGTTCCAGATGGCCGGCATGAACCGCAACCTGCGCGCGGATGTCGAAACGATGTTCCTCACGCCCGCCGAGCAGTACATGTTCATCTCGGCCACGATGGTCCGGGAGATCGCCGTCCTCGGCGCAGACGTCGGCAAGTTCGTGCATCCGCTCGTGGCCGAGCGGCTGGCGCGGAAGATAAGCTCCATGCAACGGGAAGGAAACTGAAGATGGCCTTGATGATCACCGACGAGTGCATCAACTGCGATGTCTGCGAGCCCGAGTGCCCGAACGGCGCGATCACCCAGGGAGAAGAGATCTACGAGATCGATCCCGCCAAGTGCACCGAATGCGTCGGGCATTACGACAAGCCGCAGTGCCGGGAAGTGTGCCCGGTCGACTGCATCCCGATCAACCCGGACTTCGTCGAGACGAAGGACCAGTTGATGGCGAAGTTCCTCAAGCTGGCGGTGGTGAAAGCCGCCTGAGCCTCACGCCGCGGCAGGCTCGGCTGCCACCTGCAGCGACCCGTTCAGCGCGGCGCCGAATTCGGCGAGCTCAGCGAGCTGGACGGCGAGCCGGGCTTCGGTCTCGCGCAGCTCGGCGAGTCGCGCCTCCAGCGCGCCGGCAGCCTCATTGACACGATCGAGGTTCTCCTGGCGCCGCCTGAGCTGCGCCTGATGTTCCCGAAGCTGGGTTTCCAGCGGCCCCGCCACCGCGCGCAGCCAGCCCTCGGCGTCGCGGGCGGCGATGGCGAAGGTGCCGCGTGCCTGCGTCACGACCGTCTCGAAGAACTTCTCCGTCAGCGCGCGCTTTTCCATCGTCAGGATGCTGACCGGGCGGTTCAGGTGACGGTTGAACGCCTCCTCCAGCCGGGCGATTCTCTGCTCGTAGCGACGGGTGGAGAAGCGCGGCGGCTCGCCGAGTTTCAGGGCGTGCTCGACGACGAAGCGCCGATACATCGCCTTCAGCATGCGGAGGATCTCGTCGATGTCGGATTCGGAGGCCGCGAGCGCCTCGTGCAGGCCGGCGAAATAACGCGCCATCGTCGCACGCAGGCCGATCGAAAAGGTGGCCGCGAGCATCTCTTCACGCGTGCGGCGCGCAGCCGCGCGCTGCGCATCGCTCCCGAGCCGCGCCAGCAGCCGGTTGGACAGCCCGGCGAACACGCTGCGCACCGCGTGGTAGCGGTGCACCGCCTGCTCGAATTCCTTCCTGTCCAAAGCGATCTTGCGCGCCATGTATTCGATCACGTCCCGATTCCTGCCGCGCACCCGGGCAAGCTCGGCAAGCTGCTCGGCGGCGCCGGCATGGCGCGCATCGAGCAGTTCCCGCACCTCGCGAAGGATGCCTTCGGCATCCCGGCGAACATCCTCGCCCACGATCCTCCGCTTGGCAGGAAGCAGTTCGCTCGACAGCACCTGCTCGAGCCGAGCGATCCGGCTGCGCTCGAGCAACTGCGCGTCGCCGCTCACCTTGGCGAGCAGTCCCTTCTGGGCGGAGACCGCGAAGACCCGATCCAGCGGAACGGCCAGGGTCCGGGCGACGATATCGATCTGGCGGTCGATCTCGGAATCGACCTCCTCCGGTGCGCGCAAGCCGTCCCACAAGCCATCGATCTTGTTGAGCACGACGATGCGTCCGTGCGCCTGCTCGCCGGCTGCCCTGAGGTGGTCGCGCCAGACGTCGAGATCGGTGCGTGTGACGCCCGCGTCCGCGGCCAGCACGAAGACGACCGCGTGGGCGGCGGGAAGCAGGGAAAGAGTCAGCTCGGGCTCCGCACCGATCGCGTTCAGTCCGGGCGTATCGAGGATCACCAGCCCCTGGCGCAGCAGCGGATGCGGAAAGTTGATGACGGCGTGGCGCCATGCCGGCACCTCGACCCGGCCCCCGGCATCCGGAGCGAGGCCCGACTGGCCGTTCGGGTCGATGGCGAAGCCCATGCGCCGCGCGTCCTGGCGCGAGACCGCCTTGCGTTCCCCCACCCGGCTCAATGCCGACTGGATCGTCGCGGCAAAGCCCGGATCGAAGGTAAACCGTCGCCACTGATCGGGATAGCGCCGGTATTCGGCGATCGTGGTATTGGCTGCCCGGGTCTCGATGGGCAACAGCTCGATGCAGGGAAGCTTGGCCGGATCGAACAGGATCTCGGTCGGGCACATCGTGGTGCGCCCGGCGCTCGAGGGCAGCACGCGTGCCCCGCAATCGGCGAAGAAGATCGCGTTGATCAGCTCCGACTTGCCGCGCGAGAACTCGGCGACGAAGGCGACCGTGAGCCGGTCCCCCAGGAGGCGCTCGTGCAGGGCATCGAGCTGTGCCCGGCTGGCGGTGTCCGCGAGATCCTGCTCCGCGAGCCACCCGCCGAGCCGAGTCAGGGTGTCCGCGAGGCTGCTGCGCCAGTCGCTGTAGGCAGAAAACTGCTGTACGAGGCTCATCGCCGTAGGTACGGCAGCCGTGCGACGAACTTGAACCGGGCCGGCAGCCCGTCGGACTTTCCGCGCGGCGCTAGCGCTGGCAGCGCGGGCAATGGAAACTCGAGCGCTGCGCGAGGCGGCTGACGCGGATCGGCGTGCCGCACTTCCGGCAGGGCTCGCCCGCGCGCCCATACACGTCGTGCCGGAGCTGGAAGCAGCCAGGGGTGCCGGCGGCATCGACGTAATCGCGCAGGCTGCTGCCTCCGGCGCGAATCGCTTCGTCGAGCGTTTCCCGAACCGCGGCGGCGAGCCGCCCGCAGCGCGTGCGAGAGAGCCGGCCGGCCGGAGTGAGCGGGCGGATGCCGGCGCGGAACAGGCTCTCCGCCGCATACACATTGCCGATGCCCACGACCAGATGACTGTCCATCAGGGCGGACTTGATCGCCGCCGTCCGCCCGCGCGTCGCGCGGAAGAGCCAGCTTCCGTCGAATTCGTCGCCGAGCGGCTCGATGCCCAGGCCGGCGATCAGCGGATGCGCGGCCGCCTCACCGGCTGTCCAGAGCATGAGTCCGAAGCGGCGCGGGTCGCGCAGCCGCATCGCCACCGCGCCGAAAGCGATCTCGACGCGCTCGTGGGCATCATGGGGCGCCCCGTGCGCGGCGAGCCGCAGGCTGCCCGACATGCCCAGATGGGCGATCAGCGTGCCGCGGGCGAATCCGAACAGGAGATACTTCCCCCGGCGCTCGATGCCGCGCAGGCGCTGCCCGTCGAGAATGCGCGGCAGATCGGAAGGAACGGGGAAACGCAGGCGGGGGTCGCGGATCGTCACGGCGGTCACCGTCGAGCCGGCGAGCCGGGCGTCCAGGCCGCGCCGGGTGACTTCGACCTCGGGAAGTTCGGGCATCTCCTGCGCAATCCCCGCTTTTTTGCTTGCCGCGATCCGGCGAACCCACTAACATCGAACGAACCGGATTGTATTTCAACGATCGAATCGCAGTGATCCCCAACACTGGACGTTTGCGCCGGGTCGCGGCAGCTCTTTTCGCCGTGTCCGGAATCGGCGCCTGTGCGCAGATTCCGGCGCCTGCCGCGGGCCCGCTCGCGGCCGCCGTCGAGCCCGCGCATCCGGAGCCTCAGCAGGAAGCGCCGAAGCGGGCCGAGCCCCTGCCCGCACAGGAGTTGAGCGGCCAGATCCTCTACCAGCTCCTGCTGGGCGAGATCTCCGGCAGGCGCGGAAATCTGCCGCTCGCGGTCAGCGCTTACCTCGATCTTGCCCAGAAGACGCGCGATCCGCGCATCGCCCGGCGCGCGACGGAGATGGCGCATTTCGCGCGGCAACCCGTGCAGGCCCTTCAGGCGGCGCGGTTGTGGGTGGAGATCGACCCGCAGTCCGTGCAGGCCCGGCATGCGGTCGTGGGCCTGCTCGCGGCCGAGAATCGTTTCGACGAGCTCGCCGAACACGCCACGATTCTCCTCGCGGGCGACGCGAAGCGCCTGCCCCGGACGCTGCTCCAGTTGAACCGGCTGTTCGAGCAGGCGCGCGACCGCTCCGCCGCGCGGGATCTCGTGGACCGCCTCACGCAGCCGTATCTGGCGCTCCCCGAAGCGCACTTCGCGCGCGCCCAGGCCGCGCATGCCGCGGGCGACATGGCGGGCTCGTACGCGGCAGCGAGCGAAGCGCTGCGCCTGCGGCCCGACTGGGAGCAGGCCGCCCTGCTGCGCGCGCAGTCGAAGCTCCAGTCCGCTCCCGAAGAGGCCGTCGCGAGCCTCGCCGCCTTCCTCCAAGATCATCCCAAGGCACGCGAGGCGCGGCTCGCGTATGCACGCCTGCTCACCGGACAGAAGCGCTACCCGCAGGCGCGCGAACAGTTCCAGTCGCTGCTGGCCGAGTTCCCGGACAACCCGGAGGTGCTGTTCGCGGTCGGCGTGCTGTCCTTCCAGATGGAGGATTACGCGACGGCGGAACGCGAGTTCCGGAGACTGACCGAGCTTCGTTTCGCGCAGCAGGATGCGGTGCGCGTGTACCTCGGCCAGATCGCCGAGAACCGCAAGCGTTACGACGAGGCCCTGAGCTGGTACGGGGCCGTGGGCGCGGGCGAGCAATACCTCCCGGCGCACATCCGCTATGCCGACGTACTGGCGCGCCAGGGACGGCTGGAGGAAGGCCGCGAGCACCTGCGCGGCCTCGCCGTGAAGACGAACCTGGAGCGCATCCAGCTCACGCTGGCGGAGGCCGGCCTGCTGAGAACCGCAGGCAAGCTGCGCGAGGCCTTCGATCTGCTCGACGCCGCGCTGCTCACCCATCCCAACCAGCCCGATCTGCTCTATGAGGCTGCGCTGCTGGCCGAGCGGATCGGCCGCATGGATGTGCTGGAAGCGAACCTGCGCGCGGTGATCCGCATCAAGCCCGACCATGCGCACGCCTACAACGCACTCGGCTATTCGTTCGCGGACCGCAACGAGCGCCTGCCCGAGGCGCACGGCCTGATCGCCAAGGCGCTCGCCCTCGCGCCGAACGATCCCTTCATTCTCGACAGCATGGGCTGGGTGCTCTACCGCATGGGAAATGCAGCCGGTGCAATCGAGAATCTCGAGCGCGCATGGAAGCTGCGCTCCGACCCCGAGATCGCCGCCCACCTCGGGGAAGTGCTCTGGAAGAGCGGCCGGCGCGACGAAGCCACCCGCACCTGGCGGGATGCCGAACGCGCCCATCCCGGCAACGAGGTCCTGACCGGCGTCATCAAGCGCTTCCTGCCGTGATGCGCATGCGGCTCGGGATGCTCGCGGGCGCGATGCTCGCCGGGTGCGCGGCGCTGCCGCCGGAGAGTCTGCCGGAACGGCCGCAGCGCGCCTCCATCCAGCGCTTCGAGCTCGATGGCAGGATCGCGGTGCGCAGCGCGCAGGCCGCGATGAGCGCCAGCATCTCCTGGCTCCACGACGCCGGTGGCGATGACATCAGCGTGCGATCACCGCTCGGAGCCATGCTCGCCCATCTGGTCGGCGACGCCTCCGGCGCGCGCCTGGAAACCGCGCAGCGCGAATCCTTCGCCGCCGCGGATATCGGCGAACTCGGCCGGCAGGTGTTCGGGCTCGATCTTCCGCTCGCTCGCATGCCCGACTGGGTGATCGGGCGCAGCGGCGGAACGCACACCGCGGTCGAGTTCGATGCACGCGGGCGCATCGCCCGCCTCACCGAGCAGGGCTGGAGCATCGAGTACCCGGAATACGAGAGCGACGCGCAGCAGGCGCTCCCGCGGCGCGTCTTTCTGCGCCGCGGCGAGATCGATGTGCGCCTCGCCGTGGAGAGATGGGAGGCGGCCCCGTGAGCAGGGAGCAGGGGCCTCGCGCAGCGGGGATGGGACCGCCCGCGAACGGCGCCCAGCCGCCGACAGCGCACGGGTCGATCGACCAAACGAGTCCGGAGGCGGCGCCGTGAGCAGGGAGCAGGGGCCCCGCGCAGCGGGGATGCGACCGCCCGCGAACGGCGCCCAGCCGCCGACAGCGCACGGGTCGATCGACCAAACGAGTCCGGAGGCGGCGCCGTTAGCAGCGGAGGGAGTCCCGTGAGCGATTGGGAACGGGATTTCCCGGCCCCTGCGAAGCTCAACCTCTTCCTCCACGTCGTCGGGCGCAGGGCCGACGGCTACCATCTGCTGCACACCGCTTTCCGGCTGATCGACTACGGCGACACCTTGCGCTTCGCACCCGCCCCCGCCGGCGAGGTGAGGCTGCGGGAGCCGCTGCCGGGGGTGCCCGCAGACCAGGATCTCGCAGTGCGCGCTGCGCGATCGCTCATGCGCGAGGCCGGTCTGACCGGCGTCGGAGTCGAGATCGGGCGCATCAAGCGCCTGCCGGTCGGCGGCGGCCTGGGCGCAGGCAGCTCGAACGCCGCCACCGTCCTGATGGCCTTGAACCGCCTGTGGGGGATCGGCTGGCCACGCGCGCGGCTCCGGGCGCTGAGCCTCGCGCTGGGCGCGGACGTGCCCTTCTTCGTGTTCGGCGAGAGTGCCTTGGGGGAAGGCGTCGGCGAGCAACTGACCCCGCTCGCCTTCGAGCCGGCATGGTATGTCGTGATCGATCCCCGGGTGGCGGTTTCGACCTCGAGCGTGTTCGCCGATCCGGGTTTGACACGCACTGCGAATCCCCTCAAAATGGCGCCCTTTTCGGCGGGTTGGGGTCGCAACGACCTGCAATCCGTGGTGTGCGCCCGGTATCCCGAGGTGCGGCAGGCGCTCGATTGGCTGGCGCTCCGCGGGCAGGCGCGGATGAGCGGATCGGGTTCCTGCGTGTTCGCTGCGTTTCCTGAGGAGGCGATTGCGCGATCCGCGCTGACCGGACTGCCGGGGCGCTGGCGGGGCTGGGTGGCGCGGGGGCTCGACCGGCATCCGCTACGCGACTGGGCGTTCTAGCGTTGTTGCCCGCTGGGGAGTCGCCAAGCTGGTCCAAGGCACCGGATTTTGATTCCGGCATTCGTAGGTTCGAATCCTACCTCCCCAGCCAGACCGTTTCCGACGGAGTCCGTGCATGGCTCCGGAGCGCCGGACCCCGCCCCGGGCGGGCGAGAATGCATGTAGGCGCGACAGTAGAGGACAGCGATGGCGTACGAACGCCTGATGGTGTTTACCGGGAATGCCAATCCGAAGCTCGCCGGCGACGTGGTGCGGCGGCTGAACCTGTCGCTCGGGCGGGCCACGGTCAACCGTTTCTCGGACGGCGAGGTGATGGTCGAGATCCTGGAGAACGTGCGCGGCTGCGACGTGTTCATCCTCCAGTCGACCTGCGCACCGAGTAACGACAACCTGATGGAACTGATGATCATGGTCGATGCGCTCAAGCGCTCCAGTGCCGGGCGCATCACCGCCGCGATCCCCTATTTCGGATACTCTCGGCAGGACCGCAGGCCGCGTTCTGCCCGGGTGGCGATCACCGCCAAGGTCGTCGCAAACATGTTGCAGTCGGTCGGTGTATCGCGCGTGCTCACGGTCGACCTGCACGCCGACCAAGTCCAGGGCTTCTTCGACATCCCGGTCGACAACATCTACGGCACCCCGATCCTGCTCGGGGATGTGTGGAAGCAGAATTATGCAGATCTCATGGTTGTCTCGCCGGACGTCGGGGGCGTGGTGCGCGCCCGCGCGCTCGCCAAGCGGCTCGAGTGCGAGCTGGCGATCATCGACAAGCGGCGGCCCCGCCCGAACGTCTCGGAAGTCATGAACGTCATCGGGGACGTCAGTGGGCGCACCTGCATCATCATGGACGACATCGTCGACACCGCCAACACGCTGTGCAACGCGGCCCAGGCACTGAAGGGCTGCGGGGCGAAACGGGTGCTCGCCTATTGCACGCATCCGGTGCTCTCGGGCAGTTCCGTGCAGCGCATCGCCGATTCGGATCTCGACGACTTGGTGGTCACGGACACCATACCGCTGCGGGAGGCCGCACAAGCGTGCCCGAAGATCCGGCAGATCTCGATCGCAGAACTGCTGGCCGAGACCATACTGCGCGTCTCCCGGGAGGAATCGGTGAGTTCGCTGTTCATGGAGTGAGGACGATCAGTTTCGTGGACACCGCGGCGAGGCTCGGGTCGCGTCGCGGCATTTTCGGCCGGCCTGGTCGCGGGCGGCCTTTTTCGGGAGCAAGAGATGAAGATCGAAATCGATGCAACCAGTCGTGAGGGTCAGGGCACGAGTGCGAGCCGCCGCCTGCGCCGCACGGGGAAGGTTCCGGGCATCCTCTACGGCGGCACCACGCCGCCGCAGTCGATCGCGCTGGACCACAACCAGCTGGCGCTCCACCTCAAGCGCGAGGCGTTCCACGCCTCGGTGCTGACCGTGAACGTGGACGGGGCCGCCACGCAGGCGCTGCTTCGCGACGTGCAGATACACCCGGTCCGGCCGCAGATCCTTCACGTCGATTTTCAGCGCGTCGATCCGAACCGAAAGATCCATGTCAGGGTGCCGCTGCACTTCATCAATGCCGAGGCTTCCCCTGGGGTGAAGGAACAGGGCGGCGTCGCCTCGCACATCTACAGCGAAGTCGAGATCAGTTGCCTGCCGGCCAATCTGCCCGAATACATCGTCGCCGACCTGAAAGACCTGTCAGCGGGCAATCCCTTGCGCCTCTCGGGGATCGCGATGCCCGAAGGGGTCGAAGCGGTGCTGCGCCACGAGAATCCGGTCGTGGCCTCGATCCTGCTGCCGCAGGCCGAACCGGTCGCCGAGGAGGAGGCCGCAGCGCCCGTCGAAGGTGCCGCCCCTGCCGCGGGCGAAGAGGCGCAGGCGGCGGCTCCGGCTGCACCGGCGGCGGCTCCGGCCAAGGAGCCGGGCAAGGAGCACGGCAAGAAGAAGTAAGCGGGCGCGCACGTTCAGACTTCGGCTGCGCCGGCCATCGCTCGCTGCGCTGCGTCCTGCCCGCGTTCCGGATCGAGAATGATCGCGCCCCGCCTGGTGGTCGGACTGGGAAACCCGGGGGCGCAGTACGCCGAGACCCGGCACAACTGCGGTGCCTGGCTGGCGGAACGCCTGGGCGCGGCGCTCGCGCTCACGTTCAGGCGCGAAGCCCGTTTCCATGCCCTGGCCGCCCACCTGCGCAGCCCCGACCTCTGGCTGCTGCTGCCGCAGACCTACATGAATTGCTCCGGGCGTGCGGCCGGAGCGGCGCTGCGCTTCTTCCGGATGCCGCCCGAAGCGTTGCTGGTGCTGCACGACGATCTCGACCTGGAGCCGGGTGCGCTGCGGCTGAAGTTCGGAGGCGGCGCGGGCGGACACAACGGCCTGAAGGACATCGTCGCCCACCTCGGCACTCCCGATTTCTGGCGGCTACGCATCGGAATCGGGCATCCCGGCAATCGGGACGAGGTGATCGACTATGTGCTCGAGGCGCCGCGCGCGCAGGAGCGCGAGGCGATCAACGACGCGCTCGATCGAGCGATGGCGGCTTGGCCGCAGATCGCCGCGGGCCAGTGGCCGGCCGCGATGCAGAAACTCAACGTGCGCGGAAAGGCGGCGGATGCCTCGGACGCGCAGGGCAAAGGGAGCTGAGATTCATGTGTGGAACTGACGGCTGCGCGCGGACGGAGCAACCATGAGCCTCGCATGCGGAATCGTGGGCCTGCCGAACGTCGGCAAGTCGACCCTGTTCAACGCCCTGACGAAGGCCGGCATCTCGGCCGAGAACTATCCCTTCTGCACCATCGAGCCCAATGTCGGCATCGTCGAGGTGCCCGATGAGCGGATCGCCCGGCTCGCAGCGATCGACAAGCCGGCGCGGGTGATCGCGGCCACCGTGGAGTTCGTCGACATCGCCGGGCTGGTCGCCGGTGCCTCGCGCGGGGAAGGGCTCGGCAACCAGTTCCTCGCCAACATCCGCGAGACCGACGCGATCCTGCATGTCGTGCGCTGCTTTGCCGATGACAACGTCGTGCATGTGGGCGGCGCGGTCGATCCGCTTTCGGACATCGAGACGATCGACACCGAGCTTGCGCTGGCCGATCTCGCCACGGTCGAGAACGCGCTCACGCGCTACCGCAAGCCGGCACAGGCCGGCGACAAGGCCGCGCGCATCCTGGTGGCGGTCCTCGAGAAGGCGCACGCCCAGCTCGATCAGGCGCGGCCGGTGCGCGCGCTGGATCTCTCGCGCGAGGAGCGCACCAGCCTGAAGCCCCTGTGCCTGATCACGGCCAAGCCGGTGCTCTACGTCGCGAACGTGGCAGAAGACGGATTCGCGGACAACGCGCTCCTGGAGGTCGTGCGCAGACGTGCCGCCGAGGATTCCTCCGAAGTCGTACCGCTGTGTGCCAAGCTCGAAGCGGAGATCGTCGATCTGGACGAGGACGAGAAGCGGATCTTCCTGGCCGATGTCGGCCTCGAGGAACCGGGCCTGAACCGGATGATACGCGCGGCCTACCGGCTGCTCGGCCTGCGGACCTTCTTCACCGCCGGGCCGAAAGAGGTGCGTGCCTGGACGATTCACGCGGGCGACGCGGCCCCCCAGGCCGCCGGGGCGATCCACACCGACTTCGAGCGCGGCTTCATCCGCGCCGAAGTGATCGCCTACGCCGATTACATCGCCTGCGGCGGCGAGCACGGCGCCAAGGAAAAGGGCAGGATGCGGCTCGAAGGCAGGGACTACGTCGTCCACGATGGCGACGTCATGCATTTCCGGTTCAATGTCTGAGCCCGGCGGCGCCGGCCGATGC
>MNXU01000005.1 GCA_001872285.1 Betaproteobacteria bacterium CG2_30_68_42 | reverse complement strand
GAGGCTGCGGCCCGGCTCGCGGCCGCTGCGGGTGCTTCCGCTCCGGAACAGGAGGTCGGCGCGGTGAAGAAGGCACTCGTCGAGGCCGCCGTCGAGCGTGTGCGTGCGGCGCAGGAACGAGCGCAGGAGCGCTAAGCCGGTGTTCACCTCGCCCCACATCACCCGGGCCACCAGCGTGCGCGCGCTGATGGTGAAGGTACTCGTCGCGCTGGTGCCGGGCATCGCCGCCTATGTCTGGTTCTTCGGGGCGGGGATCCTGGTCAGCATCGCCATCGCATCGGCCGCGGCGCTCGCCGGCGAAGCGGCGATGCTGCGTGCGCGCGCCAAACCGCTTGGACTGTTCCTGGGTGACGGGAGCGCGCTGGTGACCGCGTGGCTGCTCGCGCTCTCCTTCCCGCCGCTCGCCCCGTGGTGGCTGGTGGCCGCCGCGAGCCTGTTCGCCATCGTCGTGGTCAAGCATCTGTACGGGGGGCTGGGGCAGAATCCGTTCAACCCGGCGATGGCCGCCTTCTGCGCGATGATCGTCGCCTTTCCGGCTCTGATGTCGCAATGGCCGGCGCCGGGGTTGCCATTCGACGTCCAGCTCGGGCTCATCCTGGGAACCTCCCGGCCGCCCGATGCGGTGACCGCGGCCACCGCGCTGGACGCGCTGCGCACCGGGCTGCGCGAGGCCGGCGCGAAGGGCTCGGTGCCCGCGGTTCTGGCGAGCGGGCCGGCCTTCGGCGCCTTCGGCGGGCACGGCTGGGAATGGGTCTCCGCGGGCTATGCGCTGGGCGGCCTGTGGCTGCTCCAGCAGCGGGTATTCACCTGGCATGTCCCGGTCGCCTTCCTCGCCGCCTTCGCGCTGATCGCCACCGGCTTCCATCTCGCCGACCCCGTGCGCCACGCTTCCGCGCTCTTTCACCTGGCGAGCGGCGCGACGATGCTCGCGGCATTCTTCATCACCACCGACCCGGTGACCGGCTCGACCACCGCGCGCGGGAAGCTGATCCTGGGGGCGGCCGTCGCGCTCATCGCCTACCTGATCCGGGCCTTCGGCGCCTATCCGGACGGCATCGCCTTCGCGGTGCTGCTGATGGACATGTGGGTGCCCTTGATCGACCGCACCACGCGGCCGCCGGTGTTCGGGCATACGCGAAAATGAACGCCGCCTTCGCAGCCACGGCGCGCAACGCCCTCATCCTGTTCGGATTCGCGCTGGCGTTCACCGCGCTGATGGCGATCACCTGGGGGGCGACCCGCGACACCATCCGCGCCAGCGCCGAGGCCGAGAAGATGAAGCTCATCGATGAGGTCCTGCCTCCCCGCGCCTATGACAATGCCCTGCTCTCCGACTGGACCGGGATCGGCCCCGAGCCGGCGCTGGGTCTCGACGCGCCGAGCCGCGTGCTGCGCGCGCGCCGCGGCGGCGAACCGGTCGCCCTGCTGCTGGAAGCGCAGGCGAACGACGGCTACGGCGGCCCGATCCGGCTGCTGGTGGCGGTGGGCGCCGACGGCAGCGTCCTCGGCGTGCGGGTCACGCAGCACCGCGAGACGCCGGGGCTGGGCGATTACATCGACCTTCACAAGGATCGCAACAAGGCGCATCCCTGGATCCGCCGCTTCGAGGGCCGGGGACTCGCGCAGATCCCGCCCGAGCGCTGGCGGGTGAAGAAGGACGGCGGCAACTTCGACTACGTCGCCGGTGCCACGATCAGCGCGCGCGCGGTGACCGGCGCCGTCGGCCGCGCGCTCGCCTTCGCGTCCGCGCACCGGGACGCGCTCTTTTCGGCGCCCGGCGGCGCGCGCCCGGCCGGCGGAGGATAGGAATGGAACGTACCGAGATCTTCGAAATCGCCCGCAACGGGCTGTGGAAGCAGAATCCGGCGCTCACCCAGCTCCTCGGGCTGTGCCCCACGCTCGCCATTTCCACCAGCGTGGTCAACGGTGCGAGTCTGGGGCTCGCCACCGTGCTGGTGATGGCGCTCGCCAGCGCGCTCACCGCCGCGCTGCGCAACTTGATTCCCTACGAGATCCGCATCCCGGTCTTCATCCTCATCATCGCCAGCCTGGTGACCATGGTCGATCTGGCGTTCAACGCGTGGTTCCATTCGCTCTACCTGGTGCTCGGCATCTTCATTCCGCTGATCGTCGTCAACTGCATCGTGCTCGCGCGCGTCGAGGTCTTCGCCGCGAAGAATGGCGTGTTGAGCTCGGCCTGGGACGGCATCACGATGGGCGCGGGCCTCGTGGTGGTGCTCGCGCTTCTGGGCGGGCTGCGCGAGCTGCTCGGCGCGGGCACGCTGTTCGGCGGCATCGACATGGTCTTCGAGGGTGCGCGGCCGCTGCACGTGCTGCCCGAAGCCTACCCCGGCTTCCTGGTCGCGATCCTGCCTCCGGGCGCTTTCCTCCTGCTCGGCTTCCTGATCGCGGGAAGGAACTGGCTGGAGGAGCGCGCCGCGCGGCGCGCCCGCGGCGCAGCGCACGAGGCCCGTCCGGCCGCGGCGTGAGGCGTGCGCTGCACGGAGGGTCGAATCGCCCCCGCATCGACGAGGCCTGGCCAAGCGCAGGAACCGCAGCGAGATCCGTGCCGTCCCGATTCTCACCTCTTGACCGCGTCGGCCGAGGTGCCCACGAAGGTTTTGATTTTCAGCTTCTGCTTGAGTGTCCTGACGAAGAAAGTGCGTTTGGCGATGCACCTCTCTACGCTGCACCCGAGGATGCCCCAGCGTCACAGGCTGTTTTCGTCAAGAGTGACCCTACGTTGATGGTGCATGAATGAAGTTCAACGCTCAGCGTGCACTTGGGCTGCTTCGCCTCGGCACAGGGCAGCCGCACGCCCGCTTCCGCGAAGGCCAGGAAGAAGCCATCCGCCACATCGTAGAAGGCCGTGGACGCCTGCTGGTCGTGCAGAAAACCGGCTGGGGCAAGAGTTTCGTCTATTTCATCGCCACCAAGCTGCTGCGGGAAGAGGTTAACGGCCCGGCCTTGTTGATCTCGCCCCTGCTCGCTCTGATGCGCAACCAGATCGCGGCGGCCGAGCGGATGGGCGTGCGCGCCGTCACCATCAATTCCGACAACCAGGAGGAATGGGCAAACGTCGAGGCAATGATTCAGCGCAACAAGGTGGACATTCTGCTGATCTCGCCAGAGCGGCTAGCCAACGAACGCTTTCGCGCGGAGGTGCTCGCGCGCGTCGCGGGGCGGATCGCGTTGCTGGTGATCGACGAAGCCCACTGCATCTCCGACTGGGGGCACGATTTCCGCCCGCACTATCGACTGCTGGAGCGCATTGTCCGCACGCTGCCGCCAAACTTGCGGCTGTTGGCAACGACCGCGACGGCGAACAACCGGGTGATGGACGATCTGAGTGCGATACTCGGGCCGAACCTCGGCGTTTCGCGCGGCGACCTGAATCGGCCGTCGCTCGCGCTGCAGACGATGCGTTTGCACAGTCAGGCGGAGCGCCTCGCCTGGCTCGCGGCGCAGGTGCCGGCGTTGCCCGGTAATGGCATCATTTACACGCTTACGGTACGCGATGCGGTACAGGTGGCCGATTGGCTCCAATCGCGCGGCTTGAACGTGGAGTCCTATACGGGCCAAACAGGCGAGCGCCGGCCCGGACTGGAGCAGGCGTTGCTGGAAGATCGGGTGAAGGCGCTGGTGGCCACGACAGCATTGGGGATGGGCTTCGATAAGCCGGACCTGGCCTTCGTGATCCATTACCAGGCGCCGGGATCGGTCGTGGCCTATTACCAGCAGGTCGGACGTGCGGGTCGGGCGCTTGCCGCGGCGTATGGGGTGCTGCTCAGCGGTGAGGAAGAGACGAATATCACCGGCTACTTCATTGAAAGCGCTTTCCCGACGCGGGACGAAGTTCAGGAAGTGCTGGATGCGCTGCAGGCGGCGCCGAACGGGCTGTCCGTCCCGGAGTTGCTTGGTCGCGTCAATCTCAGCAAGGGACGTATTCAGAAAACTATCGACCTGCTCTCACTGGAATATCCCGCGCCGATCGCCAAACAGGGAACCAAGTGGCAACTGACGGCCGCGAATCTGAGCGAAGCGTTCTGGGAGCGGGCGGATCGTCTGACGGCACTGCGGCGGGACGAACAGCGTCAGATGCAGGAGTATGTAAGCTTGCGCTCAGGGCATATGGAGTTTCTCATCCGGGCACTTGACGGCGATCCGGGCAGCGTGCATGCGCCCGCATTGGCACCGCTGCCGGCGTCCACGGAGCTGACCCTGGTTCGGGAAGCAATCGCATATCTGCACCGGAAGAGTCTACCCATCGAGCCGCGCAGGCAGTGGCCAGCGGGCGGGATGCCGCAGTATCGTCTCACCGGTCGAATCGCAGTCGAACTCCAGGCACAGCCGGGCAAGGCGCTCTGCATCTGGGGTGACGCCGGATGGGGCAGTCTGGTTCGCCAAGGCAAGTACCGCGACCGGCGTTTCGCGGATGAACTCGTCGACGCGTGTGCGGTCCTGGTGCGAGAGTGGAACGCGCAACCGGCGCCCGCCTGGGTCACCTGTATCCCGTCGCTTCGACACCCCGGTCTGGTACCGGACTTCGCACGTCGGCTGGCGGCGGCCCTGGGCCTGCCATTCGACGCGGTACTGGAGAAGACCGACAATCGCCCGGAGCAGAAAACGATGCAGAACGGCATTCAACAGGCGCGCAACATCGACGGTTCTCTGGCGATCCATGTGCAAGGGCTGCGCGCAGGGCCGATGCTGCTCGTGGATGACATGGTGGATTCGCGCTGGACCTTGACCGTTGCGGCGTGGTTGTTGCGCTCGCAGGGCGGCGGCGAGGTGTTCCCTCTGACGCTCGCACTCGCAGGGCACGACCGATGAGCAACGCACTGTCACCGAATACGCAGGCAATCCTGTTGCTGACGGCGCCGCTGATGGCGGGACGTCGCGATTCTTCGTGCGAATTGTTGAAGCCGGGCGAGTACAAGCGCCTCGCGCGATTTCTCCGCGACGAGAACCGCGAGCCCGCCGATCTGCTCGTTCCTGACGCACGAGGACTGCTTGAGGAGTGCCAACGGCTCATCGGTCGCGACCGGCTCAAGACTCTGTTGGCACGTGGTTTTCTATTGAGTCAGGCAGTCGAGCGCTGGCGGGCGCGCGCGATCTGGGTGGTGAGCCGCGCCGATCCAGAGTACCCGCGGCGATTGAAGGCACGGCTGAAGGAAGACGCACCGCCGGTACTCTACGGTTGCGGCGAAGGGCGACTTTTGGACACCGGCGGGTTGGCGATCGTCGGTTCCAGGGATGTGGAGGACGGATTGGTCGAGTACACCGAAGCCATTGGACGCTTGGTTGCCAGAGCGAAGCACACACTCGTTTCGGGTGGAGCGCGCGGTATCGACCAAGCCGCCATGCGCGGCGCGCTCGAAAGCGGCGGCAAAGTGGCCGGGGTATTGGCGGACAGTCTCGAACGGACTGCCCTGAACCGTGAACACCGCAACCTCCTGTTGGATGGGCAACTGGTCCTTGTCACCCCCTACGATCCTTCGGCCGGGTTCAACGTAGGCAACGCCATGCAGCGCAACAAGCTGATCTATGCGCTGGCGGACGCGGCGCTCGTCGTGAACTCGGACTACAACCAGGGCGGTACCTGGGCGGGCGCGGTCGAGCAACTGGAGAGGCTGCGCTTGGTCCCCATATACATTCGATCCAACGGCGAAACGGGGAAGGGGTTGGAAGCGCTGCGTCGAAAAGGCGCTTTATCGTGGCCCAATCCAGATAGCGCAGAGGCCCTCGACGCGGCGCTGGCGGTTCAGGCGCTAAGCGAAATTCCGAACCAGGAACAATTGTCCCTCGCCACCGCCAAGGAGCACACGCCGGAATACGCGGCCCAGAACGAAACGCCGGCGCCAGTTACACAGACGGTTCTCTCGACAGCACCGTCTCCCTCCACTCCGGCAGACGAGCTGTTTGCGAAAGTGAGGGCGCTGCTGGAAAAGCTGGACACGCCGAAGACGGACGCCGAAGTCGCCGCCGAATTGAATGTGTCGAAAAGCCAGGCCAAGGCCTGGTTGCAGCGATTGGTCGAGGAAGGAGTGCTCGACAAGGTCTCGAAGCCGGTCCGCTATTGCTCGACTACAGTCGCCGGGCGATTGTTTTGAGTGTCGTGATCGACTTCAATGGCGACCGAATCCGTCGTCGAGCAGGCCGCGCTCCCGTCGGCCGACCGGGCGCTCGCGTGAGCGTGGCGTCCACCCGCTCGCGGCGGTGCCACGCGCCGCTGCCCTGAAACGGAACCCGCATGCCGGTCGCCCACTACGAGAACTTCCCGGTCGCCTCCCGGCTGCTGCCGCGGAAGTTCCGCGCGCCGGTCGAGGCGATCTACCGTTTCGCACGCGCCGCCGACGACATCGCCGACGAGGGCGATGCGAGCCCGGCCGAGCGCCTGGAGGCGCTGGCGCGCTACGCGGGGGCGCTCGATGCCATCGAACGCGGGGAGCCGGCCGGGCCCGAGCCCTTCGCTGCGCTCGCCGCGGCGGTGCGTGCACACCGGCTACCGCTCCAGCCTCTGCGCGACCTGCTCGATGCGTTCGCCCAGGACGTGACGAAGACGCGCTATCGCGACCGGGCCGAACTGATGAACTATTGCCGCCGCTCCGCCAATCCGGTCGGGCGGCTGCTGCTGCACCTGTACGGCATGACCGATGCCACCAGCATCGAGCGCTCGGACGCGATCTGCACCGGCCTCCAGCTCACGAATTTCTGGCAGGACGTCGAATCCGACTGGAGGCGCGGGCGCCTCTACCTGCCGATCGAGGATCTCGAGCGTTTCGGCGTCAGCGAGGCGCAGATCGCCCAGGGCCGCTGCGACGATCGCTTCCGGGCCCTGCTGCTCCACGAGATCGGGCAGGCGCGCGCGCTGCTGCTCGCCGGTGCGCCGCTCGCACGCGCGGCTGCGGGGCGCATCGCACTCGAGCTGCGGATGACGGTGGCAGGCGGGCTGCGCGTCCTCGAGCGGATCGAGCGCACCGGCTGCGACGTGTTCCGCCACCGGCCGCGGCTCGGACCCCTCGACTGGACCCTGATGCTGTGGCGCGCAGCCGCGCACGCACGCCGATGAGCCCGGACGAATACTGCCAGGACAAGGCGCAGCGCAGCGGCTCGAGCTTCTACTACGGCTTCGCCTTCCTGCCGCCCGTGCGCCGGCGCGCGATCACCGCCGTCTACGCGCTGTGCCGCGAGGTCGACGACGTCGTCGACGAGTGCAGCGACCCCGCGCTTGCGCGGATCAAGCTCGACTGGTGGCGGGACGAGATCGCGTCGGCCTACGCCGGCGTCCCGCAACATCCGGTCGCCCGCGCTCTGGCCGGCACGGTGCGCACCTTCGATCTGCCGCAGGAAGAACTCGCGGAGATCCTCGACGGCATGCGCATGGACCTGGAGCGCAGCCGCTATCCGGACTTCGACACGCTGCTCACCTACTGCCACCGCGTCGCAGGGCTGGTGGGCCGGCTCTCTGCCCGCATCTTCGGCTCCCGCGACCCGGCGACGCTCGAATACGCGCACGAGCTGGGCATCGCCTTCCAGCTCACCAACATCGTGCGCGACGTGGGCGAGGACGCGCGCCGCGGGCGGATCTACCTGCCGGAGGACGAACTGCGGCGCTTCGGGGTCGCGCCGGAGGACATCCTCGCGGCACGCCACAGCGAGGCTTTCGTCCGGTTGATGGAGTTCCAGATCGAGCGCGCCCGGCGCCGGTATGCATCGGCGCTGGCGGTGCTGCCGCGCGCGGAGCGCCGCGCCCAGCGCCCCGGCCTGGTGATGGCGGCGATCTATCGCACGCTGCTGGAGGAGATCCGGCGCGACGGCTGCCGCGTGCTCGACCGCCGCATCGCGCTGCCGCCGGCCCGCAAGCTGTGGATCGCCGGGCGGGCGTGGCTCGCGGGATGAAAACGCCATGCGCATCGCGGTGATCGGCGCCGGCTGGGCCGGGCTCGCCGCAGCGGTCGAGCTCGCACGGTCGGGCGTGGAGGTCGTGCTGTTCGAGGCCGGACGCGTCGCGGGCGGACGCGCACGCGAACTCGCACGCGAGGGGCGCATCCTCGACAACGGCCTGCACGTCCTCGCCGGCGCCTACACCGAGACGCTGCGCATGATGCGCGCCGTCGGCATCGAGCCGGAGCGCGCGCTGCTCAGGATTCCGCTGGCCATCGTGGTTCCGGGGCGGCTACGCCTGAAGACCTGGCCGCTGCCCGCTCCGTTCAACCTGCTCGCCGGCCTCGCCTTCGCGCGCGGGCTGAGTCTCGCGAGCCGGATCGCCGCGGCGCGCTTCCTCCCGCGCCTCGAACGGAGCCTGACGGCAGGCGGCGAGCGCACCGTCGGCGAGGCGCTCGCGGCCTGCGGGCAGGACGGCGAGCCGGCGCGCCTGATCTGGGAGCCGTTGTGCCGCGCGGCGCTCAATACGCCTGTGCGGCTCGCCTCCGCGCGCGTGTTCGCGAGGGTGCTGCGCGACACGCTGGGCGCATCGCGGGCGGCCTCCGATCTGCTGCTGCCGCGCGTGTCGCTCGGCGAACTCTTCCCCGCACCGGCGCTACGCTTCCTCGGGCGGCACGGGGGCGCCTTTCTCGCCTCGACGCCGATCCGGGCGGTCGCGCGCGCCGGGTGCGGCTTGTGCCTCGAAGGCGATCCCCGCGCGCAGGTCCATGACGCGGTGATCCTCGCTACCGCGCCCCAGGCGGCTGCGCGCCTGCTCGCCGGCCTGTCCGAAGCCGCACCCGCGATCGCGATCGTCGATCGCTTCGCATACCACCCGATCGCCACCTGCTACCTGCAGTATCCGGCCGGAGTCGAGCTGCCGGCGGCGATGATCGGCGGCGGCCCGGAGGGCGCCGACTGGTACTTCGACCGCGGGCGACTGCGCGGCGAGCCCGGCCTGATCGCCACCGTCGTAAGCGCTGACGCCGAACGCATGAAGCCGGCCGGAGCGGCGGCTGCCGCGCGCGCACACCAGGGGCTCGCGCGACTGCTCGGGCCTCTGCCGCGGCCGTCCTGGAGCTTCACCGTAGTGGAGAAGCGCGCCGGCTTCTCCTGCACGCCGCACCTCGACCGGCCGGCGCAGGCGAGCGGCATCCCCGGCCTGTGGCTGGCCGGCGATTACACCGACTCCCCCTACCCGGCCACGATCGAGGCCGCGGTGCGCAGCGGCGTTACCGCCGCCCGCGCCGCCCTCGGCCGCTGAGCCCTGCCCGACCCATAGACCGACTTCCGCTGCCGCATGCGTCCCTCACCGAGCGAGCCCGGCATCCGCATCGTCGCCCTGCTGTGCGCGGCCGAGGTGCTGAGCATGACCGGGTTCTCCGTCTACCCGGCGCTGCTCGCGCGGTTGCGTGACGCGTGGGGCATGAGCGGCGCGCAGGCCGGACTGATCGGCGGGGTGTTCTTCGCCGGCTACGCGGCGGCCGTGCCGCTGCTCTCGGCACTCACCGACCGCGTCGATGCGCGGCGGGTGTACTTCGCCTCGACGCTGCTCGCGGCGGCGGGAACGCTGGGCTTCGGCCTCCTCGCGCAGGGAGTCGCGAGCGCCGCGGCGTTCCAGGCGATCGCGGGCGCAGGGCTGGCCGGCACCTACATGCCGGGGCTGAAGGCGCTGGCCGATCGCGTGCCGGGCACCCTGCATAGCCGCTCGATCGCCTTCTACACCTCGTCCTTCGGCATCGGCGCAAGCCTCTCCCTGGTGCTCGCCGGCGCGCTCGAAGCACGGCTCGACTGGCACTGGGCGTTCGTCGCCTGCGGGGCCGGACCGCTGGCGGCGGGCGTGCTCGTGCTGCGCGCGCTCTCGCCGCTGCCGCCTCAGCCGCAGGCGCGGCCGCCGCGCATCTGGGCCGACGTGCGCTCGCTGCTCGCCGACCGCGCCATCCGCGGCTACGTGCTGGGCTACGCCGCGCACTCGTGGGAACTGTTCGGCCTGCGCTCGTGGGTGGTGGCCTTTCTCGCCTTCGCCTTCGCCTACACGCCCGGTGCGCGGATCCCCTGGGGCGCAGCCGCCGTCGCCGCGGCCATCAATCTGCTGGGGATTCCCGCCAGCATCCTGGGCAACGAACTCGCGCTGCGCTTCGGCCGCGCCCGGGTGATCGCAGCGGTGATGGCAGCCTCGGCGACGCTTGCCTGGCTCGCCGGATTCTCCGCCCCGCTCGCGTGGTGGCTGACGGCTGCTCTGGTGGCGCTTTATTTCGTCGCCGTGATGGGCGACTCGGCCGCGCTGACCGCAGGCGTGGCGGCCGCCGCCCCGGCGGGCAAGCGCGGCACGGTCCTGGCCGTGTACTCGTTTTCGGGCTTCGCGGCCGGCTTTCTCGGACCGCTCGCATTCGGGCTGGTGCTCGACGCCGCCGGCGGAAAGGATGCCCCGCTCGCCTGGGGGCTGGCGTTCGGCAGCCTGGGCATCGGCTGCGGCCTCGCCGCCTTGCGCGCGCTCCGGCGCGGCGTCGGGTGAGGCTCGGGCCGGACGACGGAATGCCCCGGCGCTTCGTGCCGTCTACTCTTCTGTCCTCTGTCCTCCGTCCTCTGTCCTCTGATCCTCGAGCCGGCCGCCGGCGAGCCGCAGCACCCGCGTGCAGCGCCGCGCGAGCGCCGGGTCGTGAGTGACCAGGATCAGGGTGGTTCCGCGCTCCGCGTTCATCTCGAACATCAGGTCGATGACCGCGGCGCCGGTCGCCGCGTCGAGATTGCCAGTCGGCTCGTCGGCGAGCAGCAGGCGCGGTGTGCCCGCGAACGCCCGCGCGAGCGCGACCCGCTGCTGTTCCCCGCCCGAGAGCTGGCGGGGATAGTGGCGGGCGCGTGCCCCGAGACCCACCCGATCGAGCAGCGCGCAGGCGGCTGCGCGCGCATCCGCCCCGCCCGCGAGCTCGAGCGGCAGCATCACGTTCTCCAGCGCATCGAGCGCGGGCAGGAGCTGAAAGGACTGGAACACGAAGCCCACCAGCCGGCCGCGCAACTGCGCACGAGCGTCCTCGTCGAGCGCGAACAGGTCGCGGCCCTCGATCCTCACGCTGCCCTCGCTCGGCGGTTCGAGACCGGCGAGCAGGCCGAGCAGCGTCGACTTGCCGGAACCCGAGGCGCCGACCACGGCCACGGCTTCGCCGCCCGCCACCGCGAAGCTCACCTGATGCAGAATCGCGATGCGGGTCTCGCCGCTCGCGACCGTCTTCCCGAGGCCGATCGCCTCGACCAGGGGTTCAGGAGCCGCACGCATGTCGCGTTTCATCGCCGCCGTCGTTGCCCTCGTCATTTCCGCCTGCGCGCATTCCGCGCAGACCGTGCTCGTGGTGGGCGACAGCCTGTCTGCCGGCTACGGCATGCGCCGGGACGAGGCCTGGCCGGCGCTCGCCGCCGCGCGCATCGCCGCGCAGGGGCTCGACTGGCAGGTCGCCAACGCCAGCATCAGCGGCGACACCACGGCGAGCGGACGCTCGCGGCTGGCCGCCGCACTGGCTCGCCACCGGCCCGCGCTGGTGGTGATCGCACTGGGCGCGAACGACGCCCTGCGCGGGCTGCCGATCGATGCGATGCGGGACAACCTGCGCGCGATGATCCGCGAGGCCCGCGCCGCCCGCGCGCGCGTGCTGCTCGTCGGCATGGACATGCCGCCGAACTACGGCGAGGCGTTCCGGCAGCAGTTCCGGGCCACGTTCGCCGGGCTCGCGGCCACCGAGCGCGTGCCGCTGGTGCCCTTCCTGCTGGAGGGATTCGCCACCCGGCGCGAGCTGTTTCAGGCCGACGGCATCCATCCCGCTGCGGCTGCCCAGCCCCTCATCCTCGACAACGTGTGGCCCGCGCTCAAACCGCTGCTCAGCCGGGGCCGCCGAGCACCCGCAGGCATGGCGCGCCGGCCTCCATCGCCCCGATGACGGCGGCATCCTCGAAGCCCTCCTCGCGGAAGATCGCGAGCACCTCGCCGGCGCTCTCGGGCGCGCAGGCCACCAGCAGACCGCCGCTGGTCTGCGGGTCGGTGACGAGCTTCTGCTGCCAGGTCTCGTGCGCCTGCGGCATCGTGACCTCGGCTGCGTAGCTGCCCCAATTGCGCGCCGAAGCCCCGGTGGCGATCCCCTGGCGGACGAGATCCAGCGCCTCGGGGATGCAGGGCACCGCCTCCCAGTCGATGCGCGCCGAGAGCTTCGCGCCGCGGCAGATCTCGAGCAGATGCCCGGCGAGCCCGAAGCCGGTGACATCCGTCATCGCGTGCACGCCCTCCAGCATCGCCAGCCGCACGCCGGGCGTGTTGAGCCGGGTGGTGTGCTCGATCATCCGCGCATAGCCAACCTCGCCCAGCAGGCCCTTCTTCAGCGCCGCAGAGAGGATGCCCACGCCCAATGGCTTGCCCAGCGCCAGCGCATCGCCCGCGCGCGCGGCGCTGTTGCGCTTGATGCGCGCCGGGTGCACGAGACCCAGTGCGACGAGCCCATAGATCGGCTCGAGCACATCGATCGAATGCCCGCCGGCGATCGGCACCCCGGCCGCCGCGCACACCGACTCCCCGCCGGCCAGGATGCGCGCGATGACCGCGAGCGGCAGCTTCTCCAGCGGCATGCCGACGATCGCGAGCGCGAAGATCGGCCGGGCACCCATCGCATAGACGTCCGAGAGCGCATTGGCCGCGGCGATGCGTCCGAAATCGTTCGGATCGTCAACGATCGGGGTGAAGAAATCGGTGGTCGCCACCAGCGCCTGCTCCGCGTCGAGCTGCCAGACCGCGGCATCGTCCCCGGTCTCGGTGCCCACCAGCAGCTCGGGCGGCAGCGCGCGCAGCGGGCTCTCGGCGAGCAGCCGCGAGAGCACGGAGGGCGCGATTTTGCAGCCGCATCCGCCCCCATGCGAAAATCGGGTCAGTCGTACTTTCGTCTCCACACCGGAATCCATGACGGGAAGGGCCGCAGAACGGGGCAGCGCGAACCTAACACAGCTCGCCGGGTTTGACGAGATCATCGACGCGCGCTCGCCCTCGGAATTCGCCGACGACCACCTGCCGCGTGCGATCAGTTGCCCGGTGCTCGACGACGCCGAGCGCGCCCGCGTCGGCACCCTGTACAAGCAGGTCTCGCCGTTCGCCGCGCGCCGCCTCGGCGCGGCGCTGGTGGCACGCAACATCGCCCGCCACATCGAGGAGCGCTTCCTCGAACACCCGCGCGAGTGGCGCCCGCTCGTGTATTGCTGGCGCGGCGGCAAGAGGAGCGGCGCCTTCGTCACCATCCTGCGCGAGATCGGCTGGGACGCGTGCCGGCTCGCGGGCGGCTACCGCGCCTGGCGGCGCCACGTCCTGAGCGAGATCGAGCGCCT
>MNXU01000087.1:0-13363 GCA_001872285.1 Betaproteobacteria bacterium CG2_30_68_42 | reverse complement strand
CGCACGCGCACCTCGACCGCATTCACTTCCAGTCCGCTTTCGAGGAACTCCACGAGCAGGCGGGGCGCGAGCTGGTTCAGCTTGGCCGCGACCGCGCCGTTCGCGGCGTGGATCTTCACCTTCCCGGAGTTGAGATTGACCACGCGGGCGCAGCCGGCGAGCTCGCGCGGCGCGCAGCGCTCGAAGAGTTGCTGCAGGCGCAGGAGCTTTTCGGCATGGGGCAGCAGGCGCGCGGCCTCGCCGGCGGCGTTCAGGCAGGAACCCAGGCTGCGACTGGCCATGAGGATCGGCTCCGGATCACGCGGGGAGGATAGCACGCGGCCGGGCGGCGTTCCGGGCGGCGAAGGCCCGCGTGGTAAAATCCGCGCCTTTCCCGCCTCCGCATCCCCATGATTCCCGCCTTGCTCAGACGCGTCTTCGGCAGCCGCAACGACCGGCTGGTGCGCAGCTATTCGCACAAGGTCCGGGCCATCAACGCGCTGGAGCCGGGAATCGCCGCACTCGACGATGCGCAGCTTGCGGCAAAGACCGGCGAGCTGAAGCAGAAGGTGGCGAACGGCGCGCCGCTGGAGAGCATCCTGCCGGAAGCCTTCGCCGTCGTGCGCGAGGTGGGCAAGCGCGCGCTGGGCATGCGCCATTTCGACGTGCAGCTCATCGGCGGCATGGTGCTCAACGACAACAAGATCGCGGAAATGCGCACCGGCGAGGGCAAGACCCTGGTCGCGACCCTGCCCGCCTATCTCAACGCGCTCACCGGCAAGGGCGTTCACATCATCACGGTCAACGACTATCTGGCCAGCCGCGACGCCGAATGGATGGGCCGGATCTACCGCTTCCTCGGTCTCACCGTCGGCTGCAATCTCTCGCAGATGGAGCACGACGCGAAGCAGGCGGCCTATGCGGCGGACATCACCTACGGCACCAACAACGAGTTCGGCTTCGACTACCTGCGCGACAACATGGTGTACTCGGTGTCCGAGCGCGTGCAGCGCGGGGGATTGAACTACGCGATCGTGGATGAGGTCGATTCGATCCTGATCGACGAGGCGCGCACCCCGCTCATCATCTCCGGTCAGGCCGAGGACCACACCGACCTGTACGTGCGCCTGAACGGAGTCGTGCCGCTGCTCACGCGCTGCGAAAAGGAGGATGCGCCGGGCGACTACTGGGTGGACGAGAAGGGCCACCAGGTGCATCTCACCGAGCAGGGCCACGAGCACGCCGAGGAATGCCTGGTGCGCATGGGCCTGCTCGCCGACGGGCGCAGCCTGTACGAGGCCGCGAACATCCGGATGATCCACCACCTGAACGCAGCGCTGCGCGCGCACAGCCTGTTCCACCGCGACCAGCAGTACGTGGTGACACCGGAGGGCGAGATCATCATCGTCGACGAATTCACCGGCCGGCTGATGCCCGGACGGCGCTGGTCGGAGGGGCTCCACCAGGCGGTGGAAGCGAAGGAAGGCGTGGAGATCCAGGCCGAGAACCAGACGCTCGCCTCGATCACCTTCCAGAACTACTTCCGCATGTATGGAAAGCTCGCCGGCATGACCGGGACGGCGGACACCGAGGCCTACGAATTCCATCAGATCTACGGGCTCGAAACCGTCGTCATCCCGACTCACCAGCCGATGATCCGCAAGGACCACAACGACCAGGTGTTCCGCACGGCGAAGGAAAAACATGCGGCCGTGGTCGCCGACATCCGGGACTGCCATGCGCGCGGCCAGCCGGTGCTGGTGGGCACGACCTCGATCGAGAACTCCGAGCTGCTCTCCGGCCTGCTCGACCGCGAGAAGATTCCCCACCAGGTGCTGAACGCCAAGCAGCACGAGAAGGAAGCGCAGATCATCGTCCAGGCCGGCAGCCCCGGCATGATCACGATCGCCACCAACATGGCCGGGCGAGGCACCGACATCGTGCTCGGCGGCAATGCGGAAAAGCAGGTCGATGCGATCCGGGCGGACGAGTCGGTCGCGCCGGACGACAAGGAGAAGCGCATCGCGCGGGTGCGCGAAGAGTGGCAGGCGCTGCACCAGCGGGTGGTGGCCGCCGGCGGCCTGCATATCGTCGGGACCGAGCGGCACGAATCGCGGCGGGTCGACAACCAGTTGCGCGGGCGCTCCGGCCGCCAGGGCGACCCCGGCTCCAGCCGCTTCTACCTCGCGCTCGAAGATCCGCTGCTGCGCATCTTCGCCGGCGAGCGACTGAACGCGATCATGCTGCGGCTGAAGATGCCCGAGGGCGAGGCGATCGAGCATCCGCTGGTGACGCGTTCGCTGGAGTCGGCCCAGCGCAAGGTCGAGCAGCGCAACTTCGACATCCGCAAGCAGTTGCTCGAGTACGACGATGTCGCCAACGACCAGCGCAAGGTCATCTACCAGCAGAGGAACGAGCTGCTGGAATCGGCCGACATCTCCGAGATGGTCACGGCGATGCGCCAGGGGCTGCTGCACGACCTCTTCCGCACCTTCGTTCCGGCGGAATCGGTCGAGGAGCAATGGGACCTCGCCGGCCTGGAGAAGACCCTCGCAGCGGACTACCAGCTCGAGGTGCCGGTCGCCGAATGGGTCAAGGCGCAGCCCGCCGCGTCCGACGAGGACATCCTCAAGCGCATCATCGGGCTCGCCGACGACGCCTATGCGGCCAAGGTGGCGCTGGTCGGAGCCGATTCCTGGCACCAGTTCGAGCGCAACATGATGCTGCAGATCCTGGACGCGCGCTGGCGCGAGCACCTCGCCGCGCTCGACCATCTGCGCCAGGGCATCCATCTGCGCGGCTATGCGCAGAAGAACCCGAAGCAGGAATACAAGCGCGAAGCCTTCGAACTGTTCGACGACCTGCTCCAGGGCGTGCGCGCGGAGCTCGTCCGGCTGCTGGTCACGGTGGAGGTGCGCACCGAGGAGCCGGTGGTGGAAGAGGCGCCCCCGCCCCCCCAGGTCGGGAACGTCCGCTACCAGCACGCCGACTTCGACGAGGCGCTCGCGGCCGCGCCCGAGGACAAGCCGGAGCGACCCTTCGTGCGCCCGACGCAGAAGATCGGGCGCAACGATCCCTGCCCGTGCGGCAGCGGCAAGAAGTACAAGCACTGCCACGGCAAGCTGAGCTGAGAGTTCGTGAATGGATACTGCGTGTCGGCTCCGCAGCGCTGTAACGTGCCTGCTCGCCTGTCCGGGTTTTTGGTTGACGCTGTGATGTCTGAAACCCGCAACTCGAAGCCCGCAACTCGAAACGCATTTTTTCACAGGCTCTGAGATGGCCGTCAATCTCGCTGCGCCCGATCCGCAGGAGCTCTTCGCCGTCGCCGGCGTGCGCGTCGGACACGCGAGCGCGGGCATCCGCAAGGCGGGGCGCAAGGATCTGGCGGTGTTCGAACTGGCGCCGGGCAGCCGCGCCGCCGGGGTGTTCACCCGAAACCGGTTCTGCGCGGCACCGGTGAGGGTATGCCGGGAACATCTGGCGCGCGGTGAGGTGCGCGCGCTCGTCGTCAACACCGGGGTCGCCAATGCGGGCACCGGCGCGGCGGGGCTTGCCGATGCGCGCGCGGTGTGCGCCGCGGCTGCGGGCGCGATCGGCTGCGCGCCGGAACAGGTGCTGCCGTTTTCCACCGGCGTGATCCTCGAGCCGCTGCCGGTCGACCGGCTCATCGCCGCACTGCCCGCCGCGATCGCCGCGCTTTCGGAAACCGGGTGGGCGGATGCGGCGCAGGCCATCATGACCACCGATACCGTGCCCAAGGCGCGCTCGCGCCGCGTCGCGATCGGCGGCCGCCCGGTGACGATCACCGGCATCGCCAAGGGCGCCGGAATGATCCACCCGGACATGGCCACGATGCTCGCCTTCGTCGCGACCGATGCCGCCGTGAGCCAGGCCGTGCTGGAGCGGCTCGTGCGCGGCGCAGCCGTGGGCTCGTTCAACTGCATCACGGTGGATGGGGACACCTCCACCAACGACAGCTTCGTCGTGATCGCCAGCGGTCGTGCCGGCAATGCCGAAGTCATCGAGCCGGAAGGGGCCGATTTCGAAGCGCTGCGTGTCGCCCTGGAGGCGCTCGCGGTCGAGCTCGCGCAGGCGATCGTGCGCGACGGCGAGGGCGCCACGAAGTTCATCACGGTCGCGGTCGAGGGCGGGCGCGATATCGCCGAATGCAGGCGGGCGGCCTTCGCGATCGCACATTCGCCGCTGGTGAAGACTGCGTTCTTCGCCTCCGACCCCAATCTCGGCCGCATCCTGTCCGCGATCGGGGCGAGCGGCATCGCGGATCTCGAAGCAGACCGGCTGCGCGTCTGGCTCGACGAAGTCCTGGTCGCGGAACGGGGCGGCCGCGCCGCGAGCTATCGCGAAGAGGACGGCGCGCGGGTGATGAAGCAGCCCGAGATCACCGTGCGCGTCGACCTCGCCCGAGGCAGCGCCCAGGCCACGGTCTGGACCTGCGACCTCTCCCACGGCTACGTCACCATCAACGCCGACTACCGCAGCTAGAAAACCGGGGTCAGTTCTTTACTTTATAGTCCAAGTGCCGATGGCATATGCTATTGTCAATAAGACTATAAAGTAAAGAACTGACCCCGGGCCGGGTCGCAGGTCACGGTCAGTGCAGCACGCGCGGCACGGCGAGGGTGAATTCGGGGATCGCGGCCTCGAACGGGGTGCCGTCCTCGGCCACCATCTGGTAGCTGCCGCGCATGGTGCCGACCGGCGTCGGCAGCGCACATCCGCTGGAGTATTCGAAGCGCTCGCCGGGCTGGAGCAGCGGCTGCTGGCCGACCACGCCCAGCCCGCGCACCTCCTGGACCTGGCCCTGCGCGTCGGTGATGATCCAGTGGCGCGAGATCAACTGGGCCGCGACGGTGCCGGTGTTGCGGATCGTGATCGTGTAGGCGAATACGTAGCGCCCGGCCTGCGGATCGGACTGGTCCTCGAGATACTCGGGAACGGTGAGGATTTCGATCGCGTAATTCGTGCCGGCGGCCATGCCGCCATTGGAACGGATTTTCGCGCGGCCGGCAAGCGGTCGTGCCCCGGGTTCGGCGGTCCGCTAGAATGCAGCCTGCAAAGGCACCTCGAGGAGGAGACCATGTACATCATCGCACCGAGCATCCTGTCCGCCGACTTCGCCCGGCTCGGGGAGGAAGTTCGCGCGGTGATTGCTTCCGGCGCCGACTGGATCCATTTCGATGTCATGGACAACCACTACGTCCCGAACCTCACCATCGGGCCGCTCGTGTGCGCGGCGATCCGGCCGCACACGCAGGCGACGATCGACGTGCACCTGATGGTGAAGCCGGTGGATCGCATCGTCCCGGACTTCGCCAAGGCCGGCGCCAACCTGATCAGCTTCCATCCCGAGGCTTCCGAGCACATCGACCGCACCCTGGCGCTGATCCGCGAATGCGGCTGCCAGGCCGGGCTGGTATTCAATCCGGCCACCCCGCTCGCCTGGATGGATCACGTGCTGGACAAGCTCGACCTGGTGCTGCTGATGTCGGTGAACCCCGGTTTCGGCGGGCAGAAGTTCATCGCGCAGGCGCTCGACAAGCTGCGTGCGGCGCGCGCCCGTCTCGATGCCTACGAGCGGGAGAGCGGCCGCAGGATCCGGCTCGAGATCGACGGCGGCGTCAAGGTCGACAACATCGCGGAGATCGCGCGCGCGGGGGCCGACACCTTCGTCGCCGGCTCGGCGGTGTTCGGCGCGGGCCGCGACGCGGATCCGCACCGCTACGACACCGTCGTCGCTGCACTGCGTACCGAGCTCCGGTCGGCGTGACCGCCGGCGCGGCGAGTCACCGAGGACGCCGAGGGCACCACGCAGGGCAGGTGGCCGCGGCTCACCCCGAGATCCGGCAACCGCCCTCTTCTTTGGTGCACCCTGGTGTCCTGGTGCCCTGGCGGTTCGGCATTTGCGTTGATCGACGTTCCTGCGCTCAGGTGCCATGACGGTTTCCACTCGTTCCGCGATCCGCGCCGTCCTGATCGATCTCGACGGCACGCTGCTCGACACCGTCCCCGATCTCGCGCGGGCGGCCGATGCGATGCTCGAAGCGATGGGCCGCGCAGCGCTGGGCCAAGAGCGCGTGCGCGCGTTCGTCGGCAAGGGCATCCCCAACCTCGTGCGGCGCTGCCTGGCCGAGGGCGGCGGCGAGCCGGACGCGAGCGCCCGCGCGGCGGCGCTCGAAGCCTTCAGGCGCCACTACGCGGCGGTGAACGGCTCGCGCACCACGGTCTATCCCGGAGTCATCGAAGGGCTGAAGGCCCTGCGTGCACGCGGCCTGCCGCTGGGCTGCGTCACCAACAAGGCGGAGGAATTCGCCCGGCCGCTGCTCGCGCTGAAGGGCCTGGCGGGATACTTCCGCGCGCTGGTGTGCGGCGACACCCTGCCGCAGGCGAAGCCCGACCCGGCGCCGCTCCTGCACCTGTGCCGGGCGCTCGGCGCGCAGCCGGCGAACACCGTGCACATCGGCGACTCGATCAACGACGTGCAGGCGGCGCGCGCCGCGGGCATCCGCGTGCTGTGCGTGCCCTACGGCTACAACGAAGGGCGCGACGTGCGCAGCCTCGATTGCGATGCTATAGTTGCGGGCCTCGACGAAGCCGCGGACTTCATCGCCCGCGTCGAGGACCGGACCGGGCCAGCCTTTTCCGAACCTTCGTGACCTCCGACCGACCGTACGACGAGAAGCATGCGAGCGCTGCCCGCAACGGGCCGCGCTGGCGCTGGCGCCGCTAGAGCGTCCGCCCGCGCGGGGCCGCCCGCGATCGCCTCGTACCGCTTTCTGGAGTCGTCATGAACGAATCGGAGTTCAACCGCCTGGCCGGCCAGGGATACAACCGCATCCCGGTCGTCCTCGAAACCTTCGCCGACCTCGACACCCCGCTGTCGATCTACCTGAAGCTCTCGCACGAGCCCTACACCTATCTGCTCGAGTCGGTGCAGGGCGGCGAGCGCTTCGGCCGCTACTCCTTCATCGGCCTGGCCTCGCCCACCCGCATCGCCGCCTACGGGCGCGACGTGCTGGTCCTCAACGGCAACCGCATCGCCGAGCGGCGCGAGGACTGCGACCCGCTCGCCTTCGTGGCCGAATTCATGGGCCGCTTCCGCGTCGCCACGCGCGAGGGTCTGCCCCGATTCTGCGGCGGGCTGGTGGGATACTTCGGCTACGACACGGTGCGCAACATCGAACCGCGGCTCGCCGGGGCCGCGAAGGCGGACGATCTCGGCACGCCGGACATCCTCCTCCTGCTCTCCGAGGAGATCGCCATCGTCGACAACCTCTCGGGCAAGCTCACGCTCGTCGTGTATGCCGAGCCGGGCGTGCCCGGCGCCTGGCAGAAGGCGCGGTCGCGGCTCGCGGCGCTGGTCGAGCGGCTGCGCGCACCGGTCGAGATTCCGACCGAGACGCCCTGCGCGGGAGTCGCCGCCGAGTCCGGTTTCGGCGAGGAGGCGTTCAAGCGCGCCGTCGCCCGCGCCCGGCAGTACATCGTCGACGGCGACATCATGCAGGTGGTGCTCTCGCAGCGGTTGTCCAAGCCGTTCCGCGCGGCCCCGCTCGCGCTCTACCGGGCGCTGCGCACGCTGAACCCGTCGCCCTACATGTTCTTCTTCGACTTCGACGACTTCCAGGTCGTCGGCGCCTCGCCCGAAATCCTGGTGCGCCTGGAGGGCGAGGGGGAGGGCAAGCGGGTGACGCTGCGCCCGATCGCGGGCACGCGCCCGCGCGGGGCGACGCCGGAGAAGGACGAGGCACTCGCGGCCGAACTGCTGGCCGACGAGAAGGAGCGCGCCGAACACCTGATGCTGCTCGACCTGGGCCGCAACGACGTGGGCCGCGTCGCCGCCACCGGAACCGTGCGCGTGACCGAGCGGTTCGTCATCGAGCGTTACTCCCATGTCATGCACCTGGTGTCGAACGTCGAGGGGCGGCTCGCACCCGGCCTGGACGCGCTGGCGGTGCTTCGGGCATGCTTCCCGGCCGGAACGGTCTCCGGCGCGCCCAAGGTGCGGGCGATGGAGATCATCGACGAGCTCGAGCCGGTCAAGCGCGGCATCTACGCCGGCGCGGTCGGCTACCTGGGGTTCGACGGCGACATGGATCTGGCCATCGCGATCCGCACCGCGCTCATCAAGGATGGCGTGCTGCACGTCCAGGCCGGCGCCGGCATCGTCTTCGATTCCGACCCGGCCGCCGAGTGGCGCGAGACCGGCAGCAAGGCCCGCGCCCTGCTGCGGGCGGCCGAGATGGCGGAGGCGGGCCTCGACACGCGGTTGGAGTAAACCGCTTTCAACGCAGAGGGCGCAGAGGCGCAGAGAACGCAGAGATGGATGAGAAAACCCTTTCAGGTGAAGTGATCGGGGCGGCGATCGAGGTGCATCGGACATTGGAGCCGGGACTGCTGGAGTCGGCTTACGAGCTGGCGCTTGAGCGCGAGCCTTTTACTGCGCGGCCTGACCGTGGAGCGCCAGAAGGCTGTTTTTCTGGAGTACAAAGGTGTGGTGCTGGGTGATGCATTTCGTATCGATCTGTTGGTGAACGACGGCTTGCTGGTGGAAATCAAGGCAGCCGAGCAGACCCTACCGCTGCACGAGGCGCAACTGCTCACGTATCTGCGTTTGACCGGCAAGCCGCTTGGCCTGCTGATCAATTTCAATGTCAGGGTGCTGAAAGACGGCATCAGGAGGGTTGTAAATGGCCTTTGAATGTCTTTTCTCTGCGATCTCTGCATCTCTGCGCCCTCTGCGCCGAAAGAGGTTCTCCGCGTGCTGCTGATGATCGACAACTACGACTCCTTCACCTACAACCTGGTGCAGTACTTCGGGGAGCTGGGCGAGGAGGTCCGGGTGTTCCGCAACGACGAGCTGGTGCTCGCCGAGATCGCCGCGCTGCGCCCGGCGCGGATCGTGATCTCGCCGGGGCCGTGCTCGCCCGCGCAGGCCGGCATCTCGGTGGCCCTGATCCGCGAATTCGCGGGCAGGCTGCCCATCCTCGGCGTGTGTCTCGGCCACCAGGCGATCGGCGCCGCCTTCGGCGCACGGATCGTGCATGCCGCGCAGGTGATGCACGGCAAGACCTCCGCGATCCGGCACGACGGGCGCGGCGTGTTCCGCGGCCTGCCCGATCCGCTCACCGCCGTGCGCTACCATTCGCTCGCCATCGAGCGCGCCTCGCTGCCCGCGTGCCTGGAAGTGAGCGCCTGGACCGCGGACGGCGAGATCATGGGCGTGCGCCACGAGGGCCTCGCGGTGGAGGGCGTGCAGTTCCATCCGGAATCCATCATGACCGAGCACGGCCGCGAGCTGCTGAACAATTTCCTGGAGATGACATCATGCTGAAACCGCAGGAAGCGCTGATGCGCGTGATCGAGCACCGCGAGATCTTCCACGACGAGATGCTGGCGCTCATGCGCCAGATCATGACCGGCGAGATGTCGCCGGTGATGATGGCGGCGCTCGTCATCGGGCTGCGGGTGAAGAAGGAGACGATCGGCGAGATCGCCGCCGCGGCGCAGGTGATGCGCGAGCTCTCGACCAAGGTGAGCGTGGCCGACGACACCCACCTGGTCGATACCTGCGGCACCGGCGGGGATGCGGCCCACACCTTCAACATCTCCACCGCAGCGGCCTTCGTCGCCGCGGCCGCGGGCGCGCGGGTGGCCAAGCACGGGGGCCGCGCGGTGTCCTCGCAGTCGGGCAGCGCCGACGTGCTGGAGTCGCTCGGAGCGAACATCGGTCTCACCGCGGAGCAGGTCGGCCGCTGCATCGAGGAGACCGGGATCGGCTTCATGTTCGCTCCCGCCCACCACAGCGCGATGAAGTACGCCGCGCCGGTGCGCCGCGAGCTCGGGGTGCGCACGCTGTTCAACATCCTCGGGCCGCTCACCAATCCGGCTGGGGCGCCCAACCAGGTGATGGGCGTGTTCCACCCCGATCTGGTCGGCATCCAGGTGCGGGTGCTCGCGCGCCTCGGGAGCCGCCACGCGCTGACGGTGTATGGCGCGGAGGGGCTCGACGAGATCTCGATTTCGGGGCCGACCGCGGTCGGCGAGCTGAAGGACGGCCGCATCAGCGAATACGAGGTCCATCCCGAGGACTTCAACCTTCCGGTGCATGACCCGCGCGCGCTGCGGGTGGCGAACGTGGAGGAGTCGCGCGCGATGCTGCTCGCCGCCCTGGAAGACAAGGCGGGCGCCGCGCGCGACGTCGTGGCCGTCAATGCCGGGGCGGCGATCTATGCCGCCGGATGCGCCATGAGCCTCGCGCAAGCGGTCGAGGCCGCGCAGGAGCTGATCGCCAGCGGCGCCGCGCGCGCGAAGCTCGACGAGTTCGTGAGTTTCACGCGGCAGTTCGCCTAAAACGGAGATCGCGCAACCGCAGGCAATGTCCGAACGGAGCGTTCCGTTGCGTGGTCTGTGCATTGTCTCGTCAGGAGCGGCCGCTCGTGCCTGACCTCCTGGAAAAGATCCTCGCCGTCAAGCGCGAGGAAGTCGCTGCCGCGCTGGCCGCGAAGCCGCTCGACGAAATCCGCGCCCAAGCGCGGGCGCAGCCCCCGGCCCGCGGCTTCGCCGCTGCGATCCGGGCGAGACTCGCCGCCGGTCATCCCGCGGTCATCGCCGAGATCAAGAAGGCCAGCCCTTCGAAGGGCGTGCTGCGCGAGGACTTCCGGCCGGGCGCGATCGCCCGCGCCTACGAGGCCGCCGGAGCCACCTGCCTGTCGGTGCTCACCGATCGCGAGTTCTTCCAGGGTGCTCCGCAGGTTCTGGTCGAGGCGCGCGAAGCCTGCCGGCTGCCGGTGCTGCGCAAGGACTTCGTCATCGACCCCTGGCAGGTGTTCGAGGCGCGCGCGCTGGGCGCCGACTGCATCCTGCTCATCGTCGCCGCCTTCCTGCCCGGAGCGGATACCCCCTCTCCCCGCTTGCGGGGAGAGGGCCGGGGTGAGGGGCCCGTCGCCCGCATGCGCGACCTCGAAGCCCTCGCCCACGAACTCGGCATGGCCGTGCTGATCGAGGTGCACGACGCCGCCGAGCTCGATCTCGCCCTGCAACTGAAGACGCCGCTCATCGGCATCAACAACCGCAACCTGCGCACATTCGAAGTCTCGCTGCAGACGACGCTGGACCTGCTGGCGCGCATCCCTTCGGATCGCATCGTCGTCACCGAGTCGGGCATCCTGGCGCCGCCGGATGTCGCCCTCATGCGCGGCCACGGCGTGAATGCCTTCCTCGTCGGCGAAGCCTTCATGCGCGCGCCCGATCCGGGGCTGGCTCTGCAAACCCTTTTTAGGGCATGATTGGCCCATGAGACTTTCTGCAGAGGAAATCCGGGCTTTGCGTGAGGCGCTCGACGGCTTGCCGATCGAGCGGGCCTTCCTGTTTGGCTCGCGCACCGACGATGCGCGGCGCGGCGGCGACATCGACGTGCTGCTCTATTCGCGTGCGCCGTCCTTTCCCCTCGCCCATGAGGCATCCAGCCGCTTTGCCCGCGCGCTGGAGGCGAAGCTGGACGTGCTGGTGGTCGATCCGGACTCCCCCACTGAAGAGCAGCAGGCCTTTCTGCGCACCCTGCAACTGGTTCCGCTCGACGATGTCCTCCGAGTTCGCGCTGCTGCTTGATGCCTCGCGCCGCCGCTACGAGGCGGCGGCGGAGTTGCTCGCCGCCTCCCTCGTGCGCTACCGTCCCTTCGATCCGGTGCGCGCCTACACGCCGGAGGAACTGGAACCCTACGATGCCCTGTGCGACCGCTACATGCGTGCGGTGGAAATGGCCATCCGCTGCTTGCGCACGGTCGAGCGGGCACGCCTGGCGGTCAATTCCGAAAGCTATCGCGATCTCCTGTCCAATGCTGCCAAGTGGAGCCTGATTGAGGATGTCGAGCAATGGTTCAGGATGCGCGATCTTCGCAATCGCATCGTTCACGACTACCTGCCCGAAAAACTAGCCGAAATTTACGTCCTGATCGTCCGCGAATACGCTCCCGAGCTGCTGCGCTTGCGCGAGAAACTGCGGCAGTTGCCATCGTGATAAAGGCGTACCGTCGTCTCTAGGAGCCAGCTTGCTGGCGATCCGGCAGCCGTAGAAAACGTGGTCTGTCCGCTGTTTCCCCCGCAGCCACGGCGTGAATGCCTTCCTCGTCGGCGAAGCCTTCATGCGCGCGCCCGATCCGGGGCTGGCTCTGCAATCACTGTTCGGCGTGTAGGGGCGGGCTCGCCCGCGATCATCGCCGCCAAGGCGGTTTCTGCAAAACCCCGTCGTGGCGCTATTCGAAAATGTCGGCGTGCAAGCCCGTGCGGGCAAGGAGTAAATCGTTTCCGGCAATCCGATATATTAGGAGCCAATCGGGTTCGATATGGGCATCCCGGTAGCCATTCCACTTGCCCTTGAGCGGATGGTCGAGGTATTCCGCGGGAAGTGGCCTGCCCTCGATCAGAAGGACCAGCAGCGCCCTGAGCTTGCCCATGTCCTTGCCGCGCTTTTCCGCCGACCTGACGTCGCGCTTGAACTGGCCGCAACGAATCGGCTCGCGCACGTCAAATGCCCAGGTCCCTGAACAGCGCGTCGGCGGAGGCGAATCGCTTGCCCCCGTCCCGTTCAAGCTCCTCCATTGCTGCCAGAGTGGTTGCGTTCGGCGTTTCCTGGCGCGCGATGTAAAGCCGCATCAGGTCGCGGACAATCTGCGCGGCCGGCCGGTGCGTCGAGGCGGCAACCGCCATGAAGCGATCGCGCAGTTCCGGCTCCATCTTGATCGACATTTGCACATCCTTGGCCATGTTGCTTACTCCTTTCGGTAACCTCAAGACGGCAGTCTAATGGATACCTGAAGAACAGTCTATGAATGTATTAAGAATATCTTGTTTGTTTAGAAGCTGAGTGGAAACCGTGGTCTGTCCCCGGTTTCTCCGCGAGGACGAAAAAAACGGGCGCCGAAGCGCCCGTTTTCGTGATCGGCCGATCCGCGCCGGGTCAGAACATGTGGCGAATGCCCAGGAACAGATGGTTGCTGGTTTCATCGGCTGCGCCGGGCAGGAAGATGCCCGCCGGATTGAAGGTGCCGCCCAAAGGCGCAGCATCGTTGTCCACGTGGATCCAGGTAGCGTAGAGGGCGGTGCGCTTGGACATCGTGTGCGTGTAACCGAGCCCATAGGCCTTCGAGTCGGCATCGCCCTTGTCCCAGTTCAGCTTGGCGTAGGAGAGCTGAACGTTGCCCACCCTTCCCACCGGAGCGGACACGGCGAGCTGCCAGATCTTGTTGCTGATCTCGGTCACGCCGGCGTTGTCGTTCTTGTCGTCCTGGCTCTGGTAGGTGGCCCACAGCTTGGCGATCCCGAAGTTGTAGGTGCCGCCGAGCATCCACTCGTTGACGTCGTCTCCTTG